>CABVRO010000116.1 GCA_902500715.1 uncultured Nitrospira sp.
GTGGAGACTCGATGGCCTTTTTTCTTGCCAGAATCACGAATAATTCAGGCTAGGCTATGTGTGCCTAGGGAGGAATGGTAGGAGCAGGGCGGTACGCCTTCACGTTTAATTGCGCGATGAACGGAAGCAAATGTTCCTGTGCCTCGATGGTTGTGAGCCCGCTGCACAGTCCCGTCAGCCGTTCCGTCGTCATCCAGGGTAGATTCGACAGCGCTTCGGCGGCTCGGTAGCGCACCCACCAATGTTCATCGTCCAGGAGGGCGATGAGCCTCGCTTCATCTTCTTCGACTCCGACCTTGCCCAATGCTGATGCCGCTTGAAGGCGAACGAACCACGTCGGATAAGAAAGATGTGCGCGAATCGTTGCCACATCTCGTGGGTCGCTGCATTCTCCAAAGAGGAACAGGCAGGCGGCCAGCACGTCATCAGACGGTGTTCCCTGCTGGAGCAACGCTCTGAGCGGCGGGAGCGCGTGCTGGCTCTGGGTAGCCGCAAGATGGCGAATCAGGCGCGCGCCGATTACCGGGGTGGCTTCACACGCAGCCTTCGCGATGGCCTCGGCGGCGATGTCCGCGCCGGCCGGTTCGAATATACCGACCACCTTGAGTGGAGACCAATCGTTCCGGCGGCTGATGATGGGAACCAACAGCGGGATCGCCTCCTTCGCGTCGATGTGCAGTAGGGCTTTGGCAGCGACTAAGGAGACAAAGGCGTTGTCGGCCTGCAGCATCGCAGCGAGATCATTCCAGACCGACCGTTCCTGCAGGTGACCGAGCGTCACGATGGCAAGCAATCGGCGGCGGAGCAGTCTGGCATGGAGGAGTTCTTTCGCGAACCGGTCCGTTCCCGTCCGTCGGGCAAGTTCCTTCAGGTTTGTGCGTGCTTCTCCCCGAATGGACTCGTAACAATGGTTCCAGAGATAGAGCAGCACGAGGTGGTCACGGGTGGTGAGCGGCGGGAGCGTGTCCGGCACCTCGATGACACATTGGGCGAGTAAGGGCCGCCAGGTCTCGGTGACGGCGTGGCGTCGCCGATCCTTATTGAGGCGCAGAAATCGGAGCAGAAGAATACCCAACAGGAGCAGGAACACGGCCGTATAGATGGAGATCGCAGCGATGCTGCCGATGCGAAGGGGCAGGTTGGACTGGTCGAGGGCCAGCACGCGACGCCTCCGGGTGGGTCGCTCAGGCCGCCTGATCGACGAACCGCTTCAGTCGACTGGTCAGTTCGCGTGGGTTGAACGGCTTGACCATATAATCGTTGGCGCCGTTCTCCAAGGCGCGCTTGATGTCATGTTCGCTTCCGTCGGCCGTCAACATGACGATCGGCACCTCTCCCCAGTCATCGCGCTTTCTGAGATAGGTCAGCACTTGTAGTCCGCTCAGAAACGGAAGCATCACATCCAGTAAGACAATATCCGGGGGCGCCATCGTATCCGCGAGTTCCTGTGCCTGCCGGCCGTCTTTGGCATGGACGACTGCATAACTCGCCCGCTCCAGCAGAAATTTCAGCAGACTCGCGGTATCTTCCTCGTCTTCCACCATCAGGACTGTGGGCTTGTGGTTGGTGGTGGGTTCCATACGCGCGCTCCTTTACTGCGGGACCGTGAGGGGGCCTCAGGCCACCCGAGTCTGTTTTCTTCGTGGCTGCTTCACCAGACGGTTCCATCGAGTTGCCAACCGCGTCGGGCTCACGGGTTTGAGAATATGGTCGTCAACTCCGAGGAGTGCTGCCTGTCCCGGATCGAGGCTCTCAGCATTGGTCGTGAGCATGGCTGCAGGGGTTGCCTGACAGGGTGCCTGTATCCGCAGGTAGGCCAGAAGGTCCAGCCCGCGTCGTATCGAGTAAGATCGTGTCTATGACGACGGCTTCCGGATGATTCATGACGGACATCAGGCGTTTGGCGTGCTCTCCATTGTTAGAACGAATCACACGGTCCCCGCTCTTTTGTAGCACGAATTCCAAAAAACACGCAGTAACTTCTTCATTTTCGGCCATGAGGATCGTGAGTCCCGGTGAACCCTGGACAGGGTGGTAAGCCTTAACTTGAATGCGGTTCACAATTCCTCATAGACAATTTGGACCTGGTCAAGGTATGAGGCCAGCGCCGTGAGCTGCCGGTTGATTGAGTCTCCGTCGGCGCTCTTGGCCGCCTGTTCGAGCAGGGCCGCTGCGGCGGTCATCGCAGGGAAGCCGTAGCTTCCGCTCACGCCCTTCATGCCGTGAGCCACTTTTCGGATCGTGTCGAAGTCGTTGTGGATCACGGCTTCCGCCATGGTCGCGATCTCTTTCTTCCGGTTGGTCATGAATTTGGGAATCAATGGCTCGAAGGAGGCGTCAACGTGAGCCACCGGAGGCCGGGATTCGGGGTACGGTGGCGCCGACGGCGTATCACGCATCAGATGGCCTTCTCCAGCGGCGGGGTGACGGCATAGCGAGGAATAGCCTCCAGCAGCGTTGTTTTTTTGATGGGCTTCGTCAGGTGGGCGGTGAATCCGGCCGCCTGGCATTTCTCGACGTCTTCTGTGAGCGCACTGGCCGTGAGGGCGATGATCGGTGTGGGGACCCGCCCTTGCTCTCGTTCCCACGCGCGGATGGCGAGTGTGGCCTGGTAGCCGTCCATGACCGGCATCTGAATATCCATCAAGACGAGGTCGTATGTGCCGCATTGGAGTTTGTCCACCGCGACGGCTCCGTTTTCAGCCGTGTCTAGCCGGTACGTCGTTCCTTTCATGAACAGGGTGATTAGGAGGCGATTGTCCTCCATATCGTCGACGAGCAGAATGGCGATCGAAGTATGGGTGGGGGCCTCGAAGTGGTTCGGCGCTGGTTTTTGGGCGGCGACCGATGTCTTGAGCGCGTCGATTCGCTGGGGTTGGTTGTCTGAAAATGGGGTCTTACGCATGGTGCGATCACGTGCTGTCGTCGCCCGATCCTTGGCCGCTATAGCTGTAAGGGAGGAGGCAAACTATATTCCCGATGGAGGCCAGACGAAGCTGCGCGGCGATGGCTACCGAACCGTCCTTTCCTCCCTTCTCCTTATCGGTTGAGCGGGGGGCGCCCTTGAGGCAAGGATTGGGGGCGGAATTAATGGCAGGAAGCAGAGTCTGGCTGCCTTGTTGGCTTGGAGACGGTTGCGCGGTCTGCTGGTGGTGCAATATGAGACGATGGGTGCAACTGGTTGAAATGAGCCAAAATTCGCTGGAACCTTGAGGCAGGCGGGCATGCATGGTATGTAAATAAATTCGAGCAAAAATGGAGAGAATAGTGCGTACGGAAACATCAGGGATTTACACGATGAAGTTACAGCGTCTATCGTTCTTGTCGATCTGCTTCGGTGCGTTGCTGTTGCAGGCCTGTAGTCATGTGCCAGGGCCACCGGAGGCTTCCTGGGCGGAGCCGGTGTCGGGGGAAATTTCCCTCGATCGGGCTGAACACGCCGTCCTTGCAGGCGAATGGGAATATGAGGAAAGCGGGATGGTGGTGCCGTTGAGATTGGATCAATTCGGCAACGGCTCGTATGACTTTAAGGATGGACGGTTTCGGACGGATGTCCTCTCCGATCACCGTTGGGCCGGGGCCTGGGCTCAACGGGAAAACGATCGGGAAGGCAGATTCGAGATCACTCTGTCACCAGACTACTCGGAAGGCGAAGGTCGTTGGTGGTACACACGCATCGAGAGTGATGCCGCGCCGACCAAGGCCGGTGGAACGTTCCACGTGATGAAAGTGCAATCGATCGTCGAGAACCAGTCTGTGCCCGGCGCGCGCGCATCCCAGTAGAGACCAGAGTCACGTGCCGGTGACGGGGTCCACCCGTTCATAGAGCGCTGAGTAGTCGACATCTCCCAGCCCCAGGGCAATCGTGTCGATGAGCAGTGATCGGACGCCCGGAAGTCCGGCGGGAGCGAGCTGGGCACTGTCTGCGGCGGCGAGGGTCAACTCCACATCTTTCAGCAGATGGCGGGTCGAAAAGTTCGGCCGGGCGTAGTTGCGTTCCGCCAGTCGAGGCAACTTCTTATCGAACGTCGGCGCATACAGCGCACTCTTGCGTAATACTGCCATAAAATTCGCCACATCGACCCCGCCACGGCGAATGAGTCCCAGACTGAGGGCGAACGCTGCCGTTTCTGCGGCAATAAGCTGATTCAGCGCAAGTTTCATCACGGAGGCTTTTCCGACCGGGCCGATCAGGCGCACGTCCGAACTGAGGGCATGAAGAAGCGGGGACCATGTGGCATAACGCTCCGGAGTCGCCCCGACCATGATCAGGAGGGTCCCCGCTTTCGCTTCAGCGAGACTGCCCAGCACCGGCGCTTCGAGATACTGTCCTCCCAGGCCCTCGATGTCTGCTCCGATCGAGCAACTTTCCGACGGACCGATCGTGCCCATTTGAATGATCGTGCGCCCGCGAAGGGCCTCGCTGGTGGAGGGAGTCAACAGGACGGTACGAATGGCCGTCGCGTCCGCCAGCAGGAGGATGACCACGTCTGCCGCGGCGATGGCTTCCGCCGCCGTCGAGGCGATGTGGATACCCTGCTGCTGCAGCGTCCGGGTCTTTTCAGGGGTGCGATTGTAGGCCGACAGGTGGTGACCGGTGGCATGCAGCCGTTCCGCCACCGCCTGCCCCAGCAACCCCGTGCCTAACAAGGCCACGTTCATGAGAACCCTCCATTGTGTAGGCGATCCGGACATCGTACAGAGAAGACTCGGCGGTTGAAAGCGTCAAGACAGAGGAGCGCGACCATCTCTCTGTGCGGCACTGAGTTGAACAAGGTGGCTGCGTGCCGGCGAGGTCAGGTCCGTGCCGATGGCCAAGGTCCCCTTCACCCTGGGGTCGGCGCGGTTGAAGGTGATAGGATGACCAGCGGCGGTGGTGGCGCGCCCTCCGCTTTCTTCGATCAACAGGACGCCGGCGGCGATGTCCCACTCATTGCCTCCTTCCAACGTCACGGCGGCATCGGCTTGCCCGGCTGCGACCAGGGCGAGGGCATAGGCAATCGATCCGATCGGACGGCAATGAAGATGGGACTTCAGGGTCTGAAAGCGGCCGATCCGGAGTTCCCATGAATTCACGAGCGCAAGTGGACGCTCGATTGGGGTGAACGGAGCCTGGCCGGCTTCTGCCTGGCGCTCGACGCGGATGCCCTGACCGCGAATGGCCGAGAAGAATTCACCGGTCGCGGGATTGAAGATGGCTGCAATTGCCGGTATGCCGTGCTCGACGAGCGCCACGGAGAGGCAGAATTCCGGCAGGCCTCGCACGAATGAGCGCGTCCCATCGATCGGATCGACGATCCAGACCCGTGATCTGGTCAAGCGATGGTGATCGTCCTCCGTTTCCTCCGACAACCAGCCGTCCTCCGGAAATGCCGCCGACAAATGATCGCGAAGGATTTGATTGACCGCCAGGTCGGCGGAGGTGACAGGTGATTGATCCGGCTTGGTGTATGTGTCGAATCCCGTGTTTGCCAATCGAAGAGCTTCACGCCCGGCCCGCCTCATGGCTTCCGACAAGATGCTGAGCTCATGATCCATCGTCACAGAGGCTCCCGGTTCGTAGAGAAAGGTGAGGGGGGCATGTCTTTACCGTACCAGGTCTTGGCTCGGGAGCAAAGCCCGGAGTGGGGTGGCACTGGTTCCGCTCTTGACCCTTCTTTCGGTTCCGCGTACAAGCTGGACTGACGATGAAGTTGAAGCACAAACATTCCCGCAAGGCGGGGTTGCCGCCCGGCACCCTGGTCCATATCGGCGAAAAAAAGTCCGAGACGGTCACGATCTCGGTATACGAATACGGCGAGGGACAGTTCCAAGAGCGAACGGTGTCGAAGCCGGACGAGATCGCGATGACGGGGGAGCCGACGGTCCGATGGGTGGACGTGGGTGGCATCCACAAGATGGAGGTGTTGGAGAGTTTCGGGAAAATGTTCGGCCTCCATCCCTTGCTGCTGGAAGATATCGCGAATACCGATCAACGTCCGAAGCTCGACGACTATGGGTCCTACGGCTATGTCGTGCTAAAGATGTTGTACGAAGGGAATCGCGAGGGAGACATCAACGTCGAGCAGGTCAGTCTGGTGTTCGGTGAGAATTTTCTCCTGTCGTTTCAAGAGAACGGTGGCGATGTCTTCCAGGGTGTGAAGGAGCGGCTGCGGAACGGGAAAGGCCGGTTACGTCATGCCGGTGCCGACTATCTGTTGTACGCCCTGATGGATTCGATTGTGGATCGGTATTTCGTCATTCTGGAGACGCTGGGAGAAAGGATTGAGGCGCTGCAGGATCTGTGCGTCACGAGCCCAGGTCCGGAGACGTTGCGGGATATCCACGGCCTCAAGCGGCAACTGTTGTTTCTGCGTCGCTCGGTCTGGCCGCTCCGGGATGTAATGAACAATTTGTCGCGTTCGGACGGCCAGTTTCTGCAGGGGTCGACGAAGGTCTTTTTTCGCGATGTGTATGACCACATCATTCAGATCGGCGATACGATCGAGACCTTGCGCGAAATGGTGTCGTCCATGATGGAAGTGTATCTCTCGAGCGTGAGTTATCGCTTGAACGGCGTCATGAAAGTGTTGACGATCATCACGACCATCTTCATGCCCCTCAGCTTTATTGCCAGTATCTACGGGATGAATTTCGAGCACATGCCGGAGTTGAAATCTCCCTGGGGATATCCGGCCGTGCTCGGCGTCATGGCCGCAACCGGGCTGGCCATGTTGTATTTTTTCAAGCAAAAGAAGTGGCTGTGATGGCGTGCAGAATGGGGCCGTCAATCCAAGACTTCGGCCCGATCCACAAAGTAGGTGGTCTCCCCGAAGCAGGTGGTGGGGATATAGCGGAATTCCTTGTAATGGAGGACCACGCGCTTTCCCATTTGCCCGTCGAGTTTCTTGGCCACGGCATCATCCCACACGCTGAAACTCCATAGTACCGGTGCGACGCCGGGCACAGTCGTCATCGCGAGTTCGCCTTCCTGGGTCTTGCAAATCCACCCTTTCCGAGAAAGCTTCTGGAGATAGCCCACACGGTCTCCGTCGGAATAGCTCCAATTGAAGATGATCAAGAGATAGGCGGCTCCGCCGAACAAGAGCAACGTGAAGAGAAGTTTCGGTCTCCACAGCCAGGCTACCGGAAACAGAATGGTTTCCCACCACGTCATAGGGAGCGCTCCTTTCCCGACGATTAGCGTACGTCTTGAAACAGCCAGGGGGCTTGTGTGCGGCGGCGTTGTTCGTATTCCGTGATCCGACCAACATGTTGGAGCGTGAGACCGATCGCGTCCAATCCTCGATAGAGGCAATCTTTTCGAAACGGATCGATCTCAAAATGATAGGTCGTCCCGTCCGGCGTGGTGACCTGCTGCGCTGCCAGGTCCACTGTCAACTGATAGCCTTCACGGGCCGTCACGCCTTCGAACAGGGCTTGGATTTCCGATCCCTTCAGCACCACCGGGAGAATGCCGTTCTGAAAGCAGTTGTTGTAGAAGATGTCCGCGAAGCTGGGGGCGAGGACGCAACGGAACCCCTGGTCAAGTAGCGCCCAGGGCGCATGTTCGCGCGACGATCCGCAGCCGAAGTTGTCCCGCGCCAGGAGAATCGAGGCCTGTTGATAGCGCGGCTGGTTCAAAAAGAACGCGGGATCCTGCGAGCCATCCTTCCGCCGCCGCCAATCGTAGAACAACCCTTCCCGTAACCCGGTGCGTTTGATCGTCTTCAAAAACTGCTTCGGAATGATCTGATCGGTATCGACATTGAGCCGGTCCAGTGGCGCGACCAGGCCTGTGAGCGTTGTGAATGCGTCCATGGTATGTCCTTTTGTGCTTCGTGTCCGCCTGACGTGTCTCCTACTGAACCGGCATCCGAATCGAAATATCTTCCCGGTTAAGACCACTGACGAATATCGACGAAATGTCCTTCGACGGCGGCAGCCACAGCCATTGCCGGCGATACCAGGTGAGTCCGTCCGCCGGCTCCCTGACGCCCTTCGAAGTTCCGGTTGCTGGTTGACGCGCATCGTTCCCCCGGCTGCAGAACGTCGGCGTTCATCGCCAGGCACATGCTGCAGCCCGCTTCCCGCCATTCGAATCCCGATTCCTTGAAGATACGATCCAGGCCTTCTTGTTCGGCCTGCTGCTTCACGAGTCCCGATCCGGGGACCACCATGGCATGCACGGTGCTGGCGACTTTTTTCCCCTTGGCGAACGAGGCGGCCAGGCGGAGGTCTTCAATCCTGGAATTGGTACAGGATCCGATGAATACCTTGTCGATTTTGATGTCACGGATGGGCATGCCGGGCAGCAACGCCATGTATTCGAGGGCCCGTTCAGTCGCCTGGCGGAGCTTGTCGTCTCCCATGGTGCGAGGGTCGGGGACGTTTCCGTCCACGCCCGTGACCATCCCCGGGCTGGTGCCCCAGGTGACTTGCGGGGCGATCGTCTCAGCGCACAACTCTACGACGGCATCGTATTTCGCGCCGGGGTCGGTGGCGAGTTGCCGCCAGGCCGTCACGGCTTGACCCCAGAGGGCACCCTTCGGGGCCATCGGGCGGCCTTTGATATAGGCAAAGGTGGTGTCGTCCGGTGCCACCATGCCGGCGCGGGCTCCACCTTCGATCGACATGTTGCAAAGGGTCATACGGCCTTCCATGCTGAGCGCACGAATGGCCGATCCCGTGTATTCGATCACGTACCCGGTTCCGCCGGCCGTGCCGATTTTTCCGATGATGGCCAGAATGACATCCTTGGCGGAGCAACGGGGCGACAGTTGGCCGTCGACGCGAACTTCCATGGTTTTGGGTCGTTTCTGAACCAGGCATTGCGTGGCCAGGACATGTTCCACCTCGCTGGTGCCGATGCCGAACGCCAGCGCGCCGAAGGCCCCGTGGGTCGAGGTGTGCGAATCGCCGCAGACGATCGTCATGCCCGGCAGCGTGAATCCCTGCTCAGGGCCGATGACGTGGACCACGCCCTGCCGGATGTCGTTCATGCCGAACATCGTGATGCCGAACGTCTTGCAGTTATCGTCCAGTGTCTGAATCTGTTTTGCGCTGATCGGGTCGGCGATGGCCACGCGGCGGTCGGTCGTCGGGACGTTATGGTCGGGGACGGCCAGCGCAGCACCCGGCCTGCGCGGAGTCCGGCCGGCCACAGCCAACCCTTCGAAGGCCTGCGGGGAGGTCACTTCATGCACTAAGTGGCGGTCGATATAGAGCAAGGTGGTCCCGTCCGGTTCCGCCCGAACCACGTGGTCGTTCCAGATTTTTTCGAATAACGTCTGTGCAGCCATGGCGATACTCCTTGTAGACCCGCGCCGTTGCAAGTGATTGAAGGCGCAGGCGCGATGCGTGCCTATTATATATGCGAGCAGGCCTATGGCATCAAGGGCAAAGGGGGGCCGGAAGAAATTGCCTCTTTAGATTTTAAAACCGAGGACCGATAAGGTTGGCATGGAACAGGAACCGGTCGACGCCGAACGCATCACGATTCCCCGCTGGACGATCAAACGCGATCCCCGGGCGCTGGGATGCACGATCTGCGGATCGGCGATCGTGAAAATAACCGCCGAATGGCGGCAGGTGTCGTTCTGTACTTGCCGGTTGATCGAGTATCGCGTGCTGCCGCGCGCTCCCAAAGCGCTTCCCGCTCCGTCTACGGCGGCAGACGTACGAAAAGAACCCTAATCTCGCTGAGTGTCTGACAATCTCCGATCCATGCGAGGCTTGTCTTCGGGCAGGCTCCTGGCATGGGGCCGGAGAGATCATTTCTGAAACGGAGGATCCTATGGCACGATGGCTCGGAGCGTTCCTGGTGGCGGGCTGTCTGGGTGTGGCCGGTTGGTGTCCGGCCGAGGCGAAGGACCATGCTGCGGCAAAGTCGCTCACGCGAACAGGACTCGTCACTTACGCACACTCTTCCCGGGCCTGCGCCGCAGACGATCTACCCGGAAATTGGCACCTGGTTGCCTTCGATTCCTCGTATCGGTTCCGAAACCCACAAGCTCCCTATCTGTTTCCTCACCAGGCCTTTCAATACTCGCAGCGGGGTGGCGCCAAATCGGCTCACTCGCTCCATCCGCTCTCCGGCGATCACGACCAGCTGTTTGAGGCGGTGCCGTTGGACATGACCTATCGAGTTGAAGGAAAAGGCCGCGTCGTGCTCAAGACGAGGGGACACACTGAGACGGTGGAAACCTGGACCTGCAGGGTCATCACCCAAGATCCTGAGGCGATGGGAGATGGAACCAGGCTGCAACGCGGCGATCTGGTCATGACCTTGATAGGCAGCAACGGGCAGGGGTTGTTTGTTCGTCATTTGAGAAAGCGTGCCGCATAACCTGCTTGGCATGGAGCGGGGCGACGTGCTACTACCGGCAAGTCAGTTATGCGTCGAGCACAACGCATCGACCTATTCTGCCGAGGGGGCCATGGACGATCCGAATCAAGTGTGGAGTCAGCCGTCGGTCGTCGAATGGTCCCAGCTGCTGCTAAACAGTTATCGTCACTGGGTCGGACGAGATTTGATGCCACGGACCGGCGGGACCGAGGAGCAGGCCCATGCGTTGTTCATGGCGCCTTTTGTGGTGGTCTCGCACGGTGCGCAGGAGGATCCGATCCTGAATTACGGGTCGCATCTGGCACTGACCTTGTGGGAGACGACGTGGGGGCAGCTCTTGCAAACTCCATCACGCTTGACGGCAGAACCCGTGAATCGTGCGGAGCGAGAGTGGATGCTTGAACGGGCCCGCGTGCAGGGGTATGTGGATAATTACCGCGGGGTCAGAATTTCGAACAGTGGACGACGGTTTCTGATCGAAAGCGCGATTGTGTGGAGCGTGGTCGACCGAGCCGGGCGTCGTCAGGGGCAGGCCGCGACCTTCTCACGCTGGACCTTCCTCTAACCGT
>CABVRO010000117.1 GCA_902500715.1 uncultured Nitrospira sp.
GCCGAACCGCCCGTGCGCATCACCGCCCCGGTCATACCGGCCAGGCCAACCTTGTCCGCCGGGTCCAGCCAGCTGCCGGTTCTGAGCGTCGCATTGATCGTCACCAGCGGGAGTTCGTGATCTTCGAGCAGATAGACCACCATGCCGTTTTCCAGCACCACACGCTCCGCATCCGGCGGGTTAAATTCCACCGTCGGGAACCGCATCGTGCGAGGATCGTTCGACGTCGGGTCCGCCGCCAATCCCACCGTCGCTTGCAACAGGAGCATGAGCACCATGGCAAAACACGACATCCGTCCCATCGCTTTCCTCATGAGAATTCCTCTTTCCGCTTCACGAACGACGCCCCTCATCGGGTCACCTCACCCGCCGCCGCTATCTTCTTGTCTTGCGCCTTCTTGACCAGGACACCGACCGTCCGGTTCGGCTTCGTCAAATACTGGGCAGCCACCCGCTGCACATCGGCCGGGGTCACCGCCGCGATCCGGTCACGCGCGTTCAGCACATACCGCCAGGTACCGGCCACAGTCTGATAAAAGGCCAACTGCGAGGCGAGGCCGCTGTTCGAACGCAGGGATCGCACCAGATCCGCATCGAGTCCATTGAGCACCCGCTCGAACTCCTTGGCCGAAATCGGCTCGGTCTTCAACCGGTCGAGCTCCTCGTAAATCGCGGTTTCCACTTCCGTCACGCTATGGGGCGCGAGCGGGGTCGCCGCAATCACGAACAGGTTCGGGGCGCGGACGCCGGGATAATTCGTATCGGACAACACCGACGCCGCCAACCGCTTATCGCGCACGAGCGTGCTGTGCAACCGGGAGGTCACGCCTTCGGTCAACACTTCGTCGATCACATCGAAGACGAAATCGTCGGGATGGCCGATGGTGGGCTTGTGGTAGCCGATCGCCAGGGCGGGCTCGGCATCGAATTCGATTTCGACGCGCCGCTCACCGCGTTGAGGCGGCTCTTCCGTCACCAGGGAAGGGATGGGAGGCGCGGCCGGGATCTTGCCGAAGGTCTGCTCGATCAGCGCAATGACCTCTTTCGGGTTGATGTCCCCGACAATCGCCACTGTTGCATTGTTCGGTCCGTAATAGGTCTTGAAAAACGCCTCTGTCGCGGCCGGCGTAAGGGACAGGATGTCCGATCCCCAACCGATAGTAGGCACACCGTATTGATGCGCCTGGAACGCCGTGGAGGTGAACGTTTCATAGAGCAGGCCGTTCGGACTGTCGTCGGTCCGAAGCCGCCGCTCCTCCATGACCACGCCCCGCTCCTTATAAAACTCGCGCAGGACCGGATGCGCCATCCGGTCCGACTCCAGCGCCGCCCAGAGCGGCAACCGGTTGGCCGGCAAACTGATGACGTAGCGGGTGATGTCTTTGCCGGTCGACGCATTGAGACCGACGCCGCCGTGACGCTGATATAGCAACGCCATTTCATTGCCCACTACATACTCGCCCGCCTTCTCCTGCAGTTCTTTGAAGCGGCGCTGAAGCTGCTGGACCGTCTCGGAGGGAACCGGAGTCTTGCCCTCCGCCTGTGCGCGGGCCGCCTCTTCGCGTTCCCGCCGGTCGAGCTCGGTGCCGACCATCGCCAAATCGTCCAGGACCGCTTGCTCCCGCTGGTAATCTCGTGTACCGACCGTCCGCGTCCCCTTGAACGCCATATGTTCGTATAGATGCGCCAGGCCGGTCTGGCCGACCTGCTCATTCACCCCGCCGACTCCGAACGTCATGTTGACGCTGACGATCGGGGCCTGGTGCCGTTCCACCATCAACACGGTCATCCCGTTGGCAAGCTTGTGCTCGATGACCCGGTCGGCCAGGCTCGGGGACCCGGCCTGACCCGGCACGGCTGCCGCAAGCACTCCGGCCAGGATAAGCGCACCCATTGTTCTCGCCCCTGTGATGCTGATCATATGAAAAGCTCCATCAGTTCCTCCGGTCGTTCAATAAACCAATCGGGCTGACAGGCGGCCATCTTCTGACGGTTGCCCATGCCATACCCCACCGCACAGACCCGGATGCCTGCGTTGTGACCGCCGTTGATGTCGTTGGTGCTGTCGCCGACCAGCACCGTGCGGTCCTTCTCGACTCCGAGTTGTTCCATCACATGCACCAGCATGCCGGGCTCGGGCTTGAGACCGAACCCGTTGTCGCCGCCGACCACATAGACAAAGTGTTGCGGGCCGAGGCCCTTCAAAATCACGTGGGTATATTCGATCGCCTTATTGGTCGCCACGGCCTTGGGCTTGGCGGAGAAATGGGCGAGGACCCGGTCGATCCCCGGATAAAACGAGGTGCGATCCAGGCAATGTTCCAGATAGTGTCCGCGAAAGACCCGAAGCGCTTCATCGTACAAGTCCTTGTTGCCTTCGCCGACCGCCAGCCGCAACAGCTTCTTCACGCCGTCGCCGACGAATCCGAAAATTTCCTCCTGCGGGCGCTCCGGCACACCCAGATCGCGCAACGTCAAATTGACGCTGTCGGCGATATCCCATTTCGACTCGATCAACGTGCCGTCGAGGTCGAAAATCAGCAAATCGATTTCAGCCTTCTTCGTCATTCTCGTGCCTTTCGCAACTCGGCCTGCAAGGCCGCCAACGACTCGTGGCGCACTCCGTCCTTCTCTTCCAGCATGGCCTGCCGGACCACATTCAGCATCCGCTTCTGGCCGACATGGGGCGGGAGAATCGGCTCCATGATTTTCCATCGTGCCCCCTGCACCTTCACGCGGACACGCACCTGCTCCGTGCCCGGCTCCGGCACGAACCCGGCCGTATCCAAGTACATGACGCCCAGCACATGAAACTCCACCGGCACCAATACCTCCAACCTGTTCACAATCTCCCACTGGCGAAAATCATCCGGCACCGTGAAGCCGTTGATGACGATGACTTTGCCCCAGGCCGGCTCTTCCTTCCAATCCACGAGGCCCGCCACCGCTTCGAACGAGCCGGCATCGAGCCGCACCCCCTTGTTGTCGAGGGCGAAGTACTTCTCCACCACCTTCGCCGGAGAATGCGACACTGCATTGGTTTGAGCCAAGCCCGGAGCCACAGAAGCCGGCAGCAGAAAAACCGCCGCGATGATGGTGATGAACAGGCTGCGCCGTGGACTGTTCATGCGATTAGGCCACCTCATGCAATTTCATCAGATTCGTCCCGCCCGGTTGCCCGATACTGGTGCCCGACAAAATAACGATACGTTGTCCGCTCCGTGCCAGTCCCTCGGCCTTCAAGCGCCGCTCAGCCTCGTCGACCCGCTCATCGGTCGTCGGAATCTGTGGCACGGTGTGGGGAAGCACCCCCCAATACAACGCCATCTGCCGGCGAACCGTCTCGAACGGCGTCAATCCGATGATCGGCGCGACCGGGCGTTGCTTGGAAACCAGCCGAGCCGTCGTTCCTCGTTCACTGAAGGCCACGATCGCACTCGCACCGATCGTCGCGGCCGCCGAGTAGGCCGAGAGCGAGATGGCTTCCGGAATGGAGTCCTGCCCCTGCTCGCCCTGCGAGCGACGGACAAAACAGGGCCCCGTTTCGACTTCGGCTGCCCGTATGATCCGATCCATCACCTGCACGACTTCCACCGGATAATGGCCGACGGCCGTTTCCGCGGACAGCATCACGGCATCGGTGCCATCGAACACGGCATTGGCGACGTCGGACGCCTCCGCCCTCGTCGGCCGTGTGTGTTGAGTCATGGACTCGAGCATCTGCGTCGCGGTGATTACCAGCCGCCGTTGGCGATTGGCCGTCGCAATGATGCGCTTCTGCAACACCGGCACCGCTTCCGCGCCGAGTTCAACGCCCAAATCTCCGCGCGCCACCATGACCCCGTCGGCATGGGCGAGAATGGCCTCCAAGTCCGTGACGGCCTCCTGCCGCTCGATCTTGGCGATCACCGGCACATCGCCGCCGCATTCGGCAATCAATTCCTTGGCGGCCAGGATGTCCTGCGCTCCACGGACAAAGGATAACGCGATATAGTCCACCCCCTGCGCCACGCCGAATCGCAAATCCTCCCGGTCTTTGTCCGTCAACGTCGGGGCGCTCACGACCGTGCCCGGCAGATTCATCCCCTTGTGGGACGTCACGCGACCACCGGCGAAGACGGTACATTCTACCGCGCCATCCACAATACGATCCGCCGTCAATTCCACCAAGCCGTCATCGATGAGTATTTTGGCCCCGGGCCGAATGTCCCTGGTCAGCGCTTGATAGGTGACAGGGATATCCTGCACCGTACCCGCGGCGAGCACCGCCCTGGCGCCGATCTGCCCGCCGGATCGCAAGGTCATCGTCCTCAGCCGAACGCGCTGACCGGCGATGAGCTCCAGCGCGCCGTCGATTTCGCCGACGCGAATGCGCGGGCCCTGTAGGTCCTGAATGATCGCAATCGCCACCCCATGGCGATCGGCCGTGTCGCGAATCGTCTTGATCGCTCGCCCATGCGAGTCGTACGTGCCGTGGGAGAAGTTCAAACGGGCGGCATCCATGCCGCTTCGAATGAGCTGCTCGAGCACAACGGCGGCATCGCTCGCCGGACCGATGGTGCAGACGATTTTCGCTTTTCGCATGGCGCTGTGCTTCTGTCTTGACAAGATCGGCCCGGCACACCATCTTGTACGTGAACGGTGAGGCTCGAATGCATCCATGATTCGGTCGGCAACGGATCATTCTAACAAACCCGTCACCACGCCGCAAAAGAACATCCACTTACTTTTCAGAGATCCACCATGCTCAGCCTCATTAAAATTTACTTACGAACCGGCACGCGAGACCACGCATGAGCGCTTCGGACAGCCAGTCAACCGATCAGTTGGACTTCGTCACGCTGCAAGGCTTGCTCGCCTACGGTGAGGCCCTCGCACAACGCACATCGAGCGACAGGTTCGTGCTGCCGCCTCCCCCGCCGCCTGCTGCCGACCGGCTGTCCCGCGCCGAAGAGGCGACCGGCCGGATCAGAACCTTCATCCAGCAAGCGCAGGCCGGTCTGCCCAGCGCCGAGGCCTATCGCACGGCACGCCAGGCCGTCAGTACCGACGCGTGCGGAGGCGACCCACTCGTGTTCTTTGCCGCCTGGAACTGGCTCCTGGCTCGCGGTGAACTCGCCCCATTGTATCGCGCGCCGATCGGCGCCACGCAGAAGCCAGCGCATCGCCGCCCGGTCGCCATCGTGCCGCGCACTCAATTGACCCCGCAGTTGGCCGAGGGCCGTATCGTCCTGGATCTGGGTGATGACCGGTTCTGGCTGCTTCCCCGCGACCTCGGCGACCGTACCCTGTTTCTTACGATGCGCCATGGCGTCTCCGAGGTCGAGAGCAAGACGCATCGAGTAGGCCGGCGCCTGGCCAATGTCCTGGACGCCGAACGCGGGGTTCCCAGGGCGGAAGCCGTCGGCGCGGCACTGGCTCGCATGGTGGGCGTGGTCGGGCAACAATTGGGTTACCTGCAGTTGCGCAACTATCTGGATCCGCGCATGTTCCTGCACCTCATCAGCCACAGTCCGAACACGGAACAACTTTGCCGGCACATCACGAAGGCGCTGACCCCCGACCGTGCGGATGCCGTCCATCCCCATGTCGAGGCCGCGTTGGAGTCGCAGGATTTCGGCTGGGTCACCGGAATGGAAAAACAGGCGGAGATCGACGCAGCCGCGCAGGCCTTCGGTGTCGATACGAAAACCGCCAAGCGGCTCATCAAACATCCCTTCTACAGCTATCCGGGCGGGCATTCGTTCTTCGACCTCTATATCGATGTGATCGACGGCCTGCACCGGCTGGGCCGGGCTCATCCCGGAGAAGTGCTCTGCCTCTATACCCACAGTTCGACCCTGCGCGCGCTGCGTATCTATCTGGACCCGCGTCCGTTCCGCGAAGCGTTTTCCGAATTCGGCGAATACAAGGAGGGACAGGACAATGTCGTCCTCCTCACGCTGGAGAACGGCAAACTCTCCGGCTACTCCACGGCCGTCGGCCTGATTGAAAGTGAACGGGTCGCCCGCGAAGCCTGGGTGACGGTCGAGCGGGAGCGGAGCCAGCGCGTCACACTCAAGCCTCAACGCATCAAGCGCCTGCTGGCACTCGTGTCGGGCGGGGATTTCGGCGGCGGCGGAGCGGCGTTGAAAGAATTGCGCGTGACCGGAAACCGCTTCGGCCTGGAGGTCTTTTTCGTCCGGCACGGGTTCCTCGGATTGGCGAACAACTGGATCGATCCCGTCACGGAAGAAGACACTCGGGGCATGGGCAGCCATGCCAGCAGCCCCATCGGCAGCAGCCGGTTCGAAGATTTCAAAGACGAAGAGGTCCAACGCGCCGCCATGCGGTCTCTTGCGCCTTATCTCGCAGATTCGGCGCTCGTGGTGCTGGGCGGCGACGGCAGCCTACGGGGCGCCCGGGCGATTCACGAAACTTACGGGGTGCAGGTCGTCGGCATTCCCGGCACCATCGACAATAACATCGCCGGCACCACTTCCCTGGGGTTTCATTCGGCCATCGCGCTGGCGAATCAATCCATTGAATCCCTCAAGGCAACCAGCGCAGCCATGGGCAGCATCTTTTTCGTGGAGGTCATGGGCGCGGGGTCCGGGCACCTGGCCCTGGCGTGCGCCTATCAGGCCCGGGCGGAAGGGATCCTCGTGAATGAACATCCCGACCCCGATGCCTACATTGAAGAGATCGTCCTGGGCACCTTGAAGCGTACCCTGGGTGTGCCCAACAAGAGCCACATCTTTGTCGTGGCGGAGCGAACTCCCCACCGACACCACCGGGAGGGCGGAGTCCATGGGCTGGTCGACTATGTGGCCAACACCATCGCAACCTGGCCGCAACGTCGAGAGAAGTCCGGCCACTATGCCTTGGCCACGGCCACGAAGGCGACGATCCTGGGGCATACGCTGCGGGGCGCTCCCCCGACACCGGAAGATAAAATGATCGCGCAGCATCTCGCCTACGAAACTGTCCGCCGACTGGTCGAACAACCGGACACGATCGTCGGCTGCATGGTGGCGTACCACGATTCCAATCGGCTCGAAACGATTCCCCTCCACGCCGTCGCGCCCAAACCGTTCGACTGGGAGTTATTTACCCGCATGCACGGGACGGAATTGGCACCCGATAGGGTCTAGCTCCGATGATTCATGAATACCGTTGCGAGGCGTTCGAGACGGAAGTCCGCCGGGGCTTCTCGCTGGCGCACGGCGCGATGACTAAAGAGCGCCACGTCTGTGCGCGCCGGCGAGTTGCCGAGCCGACCGGTTCTTGATATCGCCATCCATAACAGTCCGTCGAGGAGACCGAACGAGACAAGCGCCGCCGAGCGAGAGGATCGGACGGCGTAGCACGTTGACCCCTCCCATGTGACATGTTAGGGTCGTTCCTGTTGATGCCACCGGTTGTGAATCATGATGTCCATTCAACGCATTACACGGCTCTTTCTCTGGCTCTGCGCCTCAGTCGCTCTATCCCTGAGCGTCTCCTTCGCGGCAGAACCGGGCCAGACACTCCTCGATGCACCGACTCCCGTCCTCACACCGATTCCTGATCAGACGACGCAGACGCAGAACGGGTCCGTGCGCGCCGGACCCCGGACAACAACGCGCAGCGACCAGGCATTCATACCGCTCTCTGCGCGAGAAACGTTGAGCGCCATTGAAACGCGACACGGAGAGCCGCCGCCGGGATACATCGGTGGACGCACCTTTCAAAATCGTGAACGCGTACTGCCGCGCGGGCGTTATCGCGAATACGACGTGCACCCCAAGGTGCCGGGGAAGAATCGAGGCGCTGAACGGATCGTCATCGATCAACGCACCGGCAAGGCCTATTACACCGCCGACCACTACCGGACATTTGTTCCGATGAATTGAGGAGACATGTCGCTCATTGCCCTCCAATCGATCAAGAAACCCTGGGCGCATCTTCTGGTGCATGCCGAAGGAGAGGCACTCGATAAAATTCTCTCCGTCCCTGCGCATTTCGTCACCAAAACCATCTCCGGCAAGAAATGTAAAACGAAAGCGGGTCTGCTGGATGAATTCAGCCGGGTCTTCTCGTTTCCGGATTACTTCGGCCACAACTGGGACGCCCTTGAAGAATGTTTGGCCGATTTGGACTGGCTGCCGGCCAAGGGCTATCTCGTGGTGGTGACCGATGCGGATCAAGTGTTGACGAAACCCGACGAAGAGGACGACTTTGAAACCTTCGTTGAGATCTTGAGCGAAGCCGGTGAAGCCTGGAGCCTCAAGGAATCCGACGACGCGACGGGGGACGGGCTGCCGTTTCACGCGGTGCTGGCCGTCTCCGATCGCCATAAGCGAAGCCGCCATAATTGGTTCGCGCCGCCGTTGGCCATGGAGCGCAAACCACTGAAGTCGGGGCAGGCCAAGGGCTCGAAAAAAACACCCCGTTAAGCAATTTCTCGGTGTCACAAAACAGAAGGAGGGTATGATGGGACTTCTCGATCAATTGGGACAGGCGGCAGCCGGCATGATGGGGGGCGGCGATAAGAGCCCCTTGATGCAAGCCGTGCTCGGACTCCTCGGACAGAACAGTTCGGTCGGCGGGCTGAATGGACTCGTGCAGGCGTTTCAGAAAAACGGCCTGGGAGATATCGTGAATTCCTGGGTCAGCACAGGAAAGAACCTGCCTATTTCTGCGGAACAGATCCAACAGGGCTTGGGTGGCGACCTCCTAAAGCAACTGGCGTCGCAAGCGGGATTGAGCTCGGAAGCAGCCGGGGGCCAACTGGCCAATCTGCTCCCCGGGCTCGTCGATAAGCTGACCCCGGACGGTAAGATGCCGGATACCACATTGATTGAACAGGGGTTGAATCTCTTGCGAGGAAAACTCGGATAGGACTCGATACCCGGCACTCATTCAGGGTGCCGGGTGACCTTCGGCTCCGGGCTAGCAGAGATAGAAGAGACGCCCCATCATCCGTTGGGCCCACCGCGTCAGCACCCAGGAGAGGTCGTGCATGCGTGAGAGCATCCAAACTCTCGGTGTGACGATTTTCCCCACACTCGCGCTAAGTGAGGTGAAATGATCGCCACAGAGTCCATGCGTTTCACTGGGATCCTCCAATGGGAATTTCTCCCGCAGAAACGCCGGCTTCCCGTCTCGTACACACCAGGCACAAAGCACTTTCACCACATCACTCCGTTCGTTACGATGCGACCATCCACATTGGAGGCGCAAGAGTCGCACCAGCGAGCATCGGCCAAGAAGTATTCAATGTTTTCAGTAGGATCGTTCGCGTGAACCGATCAGGATTCATCCGTTGAGGCCGTCAACATGATGGCATTCCGGCAGTGATTGACGTTTTTTGTCGTTCCAGGTGGGGAATCCAAGAGCGATGACGGTGAGGCGGTCGCCTCCGAGCACGCGTCTGCTCATTCATAACAGGCCGCGGCGGCCAGATCACTTCGACGGACCACGACAGATTCATGGCGCGGCAGCGAGCTTTCATCATATCCCGGGACCAGCGGATCCCGGCCGACGGCCATTTGCTGAAAGTGGTCGGAGCAGATTCCGTGAGTCTCGCGCGGATCGGCCAATGGAGCCTTTTCCCGGACCAACCCCGATCGGCCTTCACGCTGACACCAGGAACAGATCACTTTCATCGTGTTCTCCTAAGCAGTGATACCCAATACTCAGCAAAACCTGCGCCATAGGATCGCGGTCTCTAACTCATTGTTTCTCTGCGCTAACATTGACCTATGCCGCTAGGAATCATCGCGGGTGTATCTATTCGGATAACCGACTGTATCGAATTGGAGAAGAGTTGGACACCGTGCCAACTCTCGAAGACTGTCCACAATTGACCGTTTTTATTTTCCCATGGTAGGTTGGCGCCCCAACTCACGGCTCGATGAAAGAGGCCCATGAAAACACAACGATCGGAACAATGCTTCGCAGACGCGCAACTCATCATTCCCGGTGGAGTGAACAGCCCCGTTCGAGCCTTTCGCTCGGTGGGAGGGCAGCCACGTTTCATCGCACGCGCCAAAGGCTCACGGCTCTACGACGTCGACGGGAATAGCTACATCGACTACGTCCTGTCCTGGGGACCGATGATTCTCGGCCACGCGCCGACCACCGTCACCAAGGCTATTCAGCAGGCCGCCGGAAACGGTACCAGCTACGGCGCGCCGACCGAGTTGGAAACGCACCTGGCGACCATGATTCGCGAAGCTCTGCCGTCCATGGAGCTGGTACGGCTGGTGAGTTCAGGGACCGAAGCGGTGATGAGCGCGATTCGAGTGGCCCGCGCCTATACCAAACGCGACGGCATTCTGAAATTCGAAGGCTGCTACCACGGCCATAGCGACTACCTGCTGGCCAAGGCAGGGTCGGGCCTCACGACGCTCGGCATTCCCGACTGCCCCGGTGTGCCGGAAGACTTCACCAAGCACACGTTGACCGCGCCCTATAACGACATGGCCACCGTGGAAAAGCTGATCAAGAAACATTACCGCCAGCTCGCCTGCGTCATTGTCGAGCCGATCGCCGGGAACATGGGCGTGATTCCGCCCTCGCCGGAATTCCTGCACGGACTCCGCAAATTGACCGATGCCCACGGCATGGTGCTGGTGTTCGACGAGGTCATCTCGGGATTCCGCGTGCAATACGGCGGCGCGCAAACGCTCTACGACATCAAGCCGGATCTGACGATCCTGGGGAAAATTATCGGCGGGGGACTACCGGTGGGCGCCTACGGCGGCGCGAAGGACATCATGAAGATGATTGCGCCGTCCGGACCGGTCTATCAAGCAGGCACGTTGTCAGGGAATCCGCTGGCCGTCACGGCCGGCATCGAAACGCTGA
>CABVRO010000118.1 GCA_902500715.1 uncultured Nitrospira sp.
GGCGAAGGTCACCCACGGATTCCACTGCGGATTTCGATGCGGCAAGGGGCCATCTTCACTCTCAGTCTCATCACGAGCGTTCCGCTCTTCTCCCTGGTTGTCGTATCGCCCGTCGACGTATCGGCCGCGTCATCCGCGTCGTCCGACTCAGCGCGGCGCAGTTACGAGCGGGGCGTCACATTGTTCCGGGAAGGCAATGCCGACGGCGCGATCGAGGCGTTGAAAAAAGCCTTGGCGCAGAACCCCAAGCTGGCCGAGGCCTACCATGTGTTGGGACTCGTCTACTTTCAGAATAAGCGTAATCCCGATGAGGCGATTCAGGCCTACAAACAGTCGCTGAAATTGGGGCCGGCTTCCGCGGAGATTCTGAACGATCTCGCGGACGTGTATCTGGCGCAAGGACGCGGCAGCGACGCGGAGGGCGTGTTGCGGCAGGCGCTGGATATCGCGCCTGGAAACGAAGAAGCCCATCTGGATTTGGCGCGCCTCTATGAAGAACGGCATGATCGCGCGAATGCCGTGAAGATGTATCAGTCCCTTCTGCGGGTGCGTCCCGACCATGCCGATGCCCTGTATCATTTGGCAAGTCTCTACGACAGTCAGGGGGACCTCAAGCTGTCCCGCGAGTATTTGTCCCGTCTTACACAGGCGAACCCCGGGCATGCGGATGCCTGGTATCTGCTCGGGCGGCTGGCCGAGCGGGGGAACGACCTCCACGCCGCCGCCGCTGCATTCAAGGAAGCCATTGCGGTCAAGGCCGATCTGGTCGATGCCCATTACAATCTGGGGTTTGTCTATCGGAGTCAGGGGCTGCTTGCCGAGGCGGAGCGGGAATTTCTGGAGGTGATCCGGTATCGTCCCGAATATGCGGAAGCGCACTTGAATCTGGGCATGGTCTACACCAGCATGAACCGGCTGGAAGAGGCCGAGAAAGAACACGAACGGGCGGTGGCTCTCAAGCCCCAATCGGCCGAGGCGCATTATAACCTCGGCGTCTTTTACGAGCTGCATCGGAAGGACATGGGGCGGGCGCTGGCACAATATCGGCGTTATCGGGATCTCGGCGGCCGTGACGAGCGGGTGGAGCGCATCATCGGCCCGGCAGGCCCGTAGCCGGCCCCGGCCGAAGGTAGCCGGGAGGCGAAATGTTGCGTTGACGCTTTGTCGGTCAGTTTGTTAGCATGCAGGCCAGATTTCCGGGTTCTTTGCATCATGATGCGACATCCGCACTTCAGAAGCCTCGTTTGGACCATGGCCGGAGCCGTGTTCGTTCTGTTGGCTATGACGACCGGCGGCGCGGTCGCCCACGAGTTGCATCATGCCGCTCATCACGGGGCGGGCATGCATGGCTCAAGCATTTGCTCGTGGATGTGCGCCACCGACGGGGTGCATGTCGCCACGCCCTTTTACCTCACACAGCTGTTCAGAGTGGTGGGGCATGTTCCCCTCTCTGCCGACAGCGCCTTTCTGACCCAACGGCTCCTTCCGAGCCTGCCCCGCGCCCCGCCCGCGTTCGTCTGACACGCTCGTTCCCGATATCGGTCGTCCTCTGCCCGTCCGTGGCATAGGCGCACCGCTTTCATACAGATTCACAATAGACCTGAGCACGCATGTTCCCCGGCTCGTCGAGGAGCGGAGAAGCGGATGTTCCAACCTGGTGATTTCGATCGGCAGATCGGTAGACTCGTATTTCTGCTGGCCGTCTCCGTTGTTCCGGCCTGGGCCGAGGACGGGCAACGGAGCGTTCTGAGCCTGGGCGTGCCGAACAAGGTGGTGGAAACCACTGCGACCTTGTCCCCTCCGTCCCTCGCATTCGATCGGAGCGGGCAATTGCACGTTGCTTGGATTGGAAGAAACGGGGCGCAGGGCGAGGTCAAGACCGCGTCGATTCCCGCGGATCAACCGGCAGCCGTTCCGGTTCGAGTCAATCCGCCGGACCTCGGGCCGGAAGCCATGCACCAATCGCCCGGTTTCGCCATCGGCGGTGACGGAGCACAGTTCGTCACCTGGTCCTCTGCCAATAAGACCCCCGGAGCACTATTCGCGTCGGATCTCCGCCTCGCGCGATTGGACGCGGGGGGCGCGCGTGTTCAGTCGCCGGTGCAGGTCAATGACGATGGTTTAGCCATTTCGCATACCTTCGAGCACGTGATTGCCGGAAACAATGGCGAGGTCTATGTCGCATGGCTGGACGGGCGGAACAAGGACCGGAGCGGGTCGGCAATCCTGTTCGCGTGCTCCCGGGATCATGGCGCCACGGTCGGCAAGAATCTCGTCCTCGACGGGATGGCCTGTCCCTGTTGTCGTCCGATGCTCGCGCAGGCGCCGGATGGGTCGTTGTGGGCCGCCTGGCGCAAGACCTTCGAGGGTAATGTGCGGGACATTGTGATTGCGCATTCAACCGACCAGGGCCGGACGTTTTCCCCGCCGACTGTCGTCAGTCGGGACGGATGGGTCTTCGACGCCTGTCCCCATCGAGGCCCTTCGATCGCATTCGATGGCCGGGGACGCCTCTATATCGGGTGGTACACCGAGGGCAAGGACGAACAGCCGCGCCTCTTTATTTCAACATCGGACGATCAGGGCGCGACGTTTTCCGCGCCGGTAGCGCTACACAATGCCACAACCTCTTTGCCGGACAATCTCCACATGGCCGTCCATCCGGATGGCCGGGTCGTGGCGGTGTGGGAGGAAGTGACGGGGGTGCGGAAGCGCGTGGTGATGCGGATCTCGACCGATCGCGGGCAGACATTCGGCCCGATGCAGACCTTGAGCCGCGGCTCGAAGGCCGAGCATCCGACCGTGGCTATCCACGACAGTGGAACGGTGGCGTTGGGCTGGACCGAACATGCCTTTCCGCATAACAGAATGATCGTACAACAAGGGCCATTGTCGCACGTGGCGACACCCTAGCACGGTCCCGAAGTGCGACGACAACGCCGGAACAAATCGCAGGATGCTCAACAAGGCCGTCCAGCAAGGCCGCAGCAAGCGAAGGGGCGAAGCGCACTGTTCCTGTACGGTGAGCCTCTGAACGCCGCGAAAACGAAGCTGACGGACTTTTTCAGCATTCCGCAGGAGCAAGGGGAGGAGTCATGAGGACGCAGGTCAATCAGCGGGTGCGACGGATGGGGCTGTACGGGTTGGTGGGATTGGCGCTCATGCTGTGGGCGCCGGGCGTGTCCGCCGCCGATGGAAAGGCGGAGAAGTCCTTCACCATTGCCGTGACCGATCAGCAGGGCGTCGAGACCGAGCTGAAGAACGGCATTTTTTATTGGGAAGAGAAAATGAGCGAGACCTCCTTTGTCCCGCATGAGTTACGGCATCTGCCGGCGAAGCGTGGCACGGCGACGGTCAACATCAAATTCGACCAGATCAAGCAGATCGAGGTCAAGCCCGGTGCCGACAAGACTGCGCCGGCCATGACGGTGACGTTGATCAACGGCAAGAACGGGGAGTTTACGCCTGCCGTCAGCGGCAGCTTCAAGGGCGAATCGGATTTCGGCCAGGTTGAAGTGCCGATCGGATCCGTATCCAAGGTGCTGTTCAAGTAAGGCCGGAACGAATCGTTTCGAAAGGACGTGTCTCATGGAGAATGTGCTCATGGCGCAATCGTGGCAACCCAAGCGATCGATGACAGGGTGGGGAGCGTCGCTCCTGCTGCACGCCTGTCTCGTGCTCGCCGCATTCGGACTGATGCCGAAGATGGCCATGATTGCGGAAAAAGAGCCGTTCAAGTGGGATGTGGCGCTGGTCGAGGCCCCGCGCGAAGTGGTGCGCCAGGAGGAACCGGCTCCGGTGCCGCAGGTGCAGCCGCCCGTTCCGACTCCGGTGAAGCCCCGACCTGAGCCGGTGCGCGCCGTGCAACCGCCCCCTCAGCCTGTGCAGCGCCAGGTGGAAACGCGGGTCGTACCGCAGGCGATCCAACGTGAGGTGCAGCCGGTCGTTGAAACGGTTCGTCCTCAGGAGCAGATTCAGCCGACCAGGGAGGTGGTGCAGGTACAGGCCAAGCCCATCGAGCCGCAAGAGATCCAGAAAACGGAGCCGTTGATGCAAGCGGCGTTGCCGGCTGAGGTGGTACGGGAAACCGCTCCGACCGTCGAGCAGACCGTCGTGGAAGCTGCTCCGGTGACGGCTCAGACCTACCAATCCCAAGCCGTGGCCAGTGCGCCGGCTGTCGTGGAGACGAGACCGGAGCCCGTGGTCACAGCGAGCGCACCGGTGGAGCGGGTTGCTCCGCCATCCGATCCGGTTCCGGCCGGGCCGGCTCCCGTCGATCCTGCACCGGCCCCGGTGGCCGAAGCCGTGGCTGCTGCGCCGAGCGAGCCGGTTCCCGCTCCTTCGGCCCCGGCGGAACCGGTTGCTGTCGCCCCTGTGTCAGCGGCCGCAGCGCAGCCGGATCCAGCGACGTTACAAGAACATCAAGTCGTGGCGCGCGTGGCGACGCCGAGGCCCGCCACCAAAGCCGATTATGGCTGGTTGGCCGAATCGCTGCATCGCCGCATCATCGAACTCCGGCATTATCCCAGCACCGCGCGCTTGAACGGCTGGGAAGGCAAAGTCGTCTTGAAGGTCTCGATCCGCCAGGACGGCCAACTCAAAGACGTCGAGGTGGTGAAAAGTTCAGGGCATGAGTCGTTGGATCAGGCGGCGATGGAAGCGGTGCGGCGTGCCTGTCCTCTGCATATGAAGCACGAGTTGACGGCGCCGATGGTCGTGCTGCATTTGCCGGTCAGTTACAGTTTGAACCGTTAGCAGGACGGTGAAAATGGCCGCCAGCTTTGTTCTCGCGGCGCTCAGCAGCTCAACGTACGGAGTACGCCTCGCCGCGTCGCTTGCTGTGGCCGCGCAGGACGACCATTTTGACCATCCTGCGGGTCCTCGCTCACGTTCAGCGAGGACCATTGCTTGAGAGCGACAAGTCGTTATTCTGCTCGGGCTCAGCGGATCGTGCGTCTTCAGAAGCACAGAGGAGCCGGAAAATGAATGTGGGAAGGAACGGGTAGTCATGGGACGGTCTGAAACAAGCCTGGGCGGGCTGTTGGCCCTGTGCCTCACGGTGGCGATCCCTATTACGGCTGCGCTGGCTGAGTCGGCCGTTCCCTTTGAACTCAGTCAGAAATTTGTGACCGAACATAAGGTGAAGAGTGTGGTTGGTCCTTCCGTCCAGGTAGGAGAGCAAGGGCAGATTTCGCTGTCCTGGATGGAAGAAGACAAGGATGTTCGGTCCGTCCTCTATGCTCGTAGCACGGAACCGGGCGGACCGATGGGAGCGCCGGTTCGCATCAACCGTCCGGAAGACGTCCCCTATTGGAGACAGGAAGCGCCGGCGCTGGTTGTTCAGGGTGATGAGGTATATGTGACGTGGGGGCTGGCCCATCCCAAAGTGACCCAGCAGCAGCCCTTCGCGACGGAGCTGCGGTTGAGCCGCTCAACCGACGGCGGCAAGACGTTTCAGCCCTCCGTCGGGGTGAACGACGATCCGGGGGTCATTCAACATACCTTCGATGCGTTGCATCGTGATGCGGATGGCCGCCTGCACCTCTCCTGGATCGACGGGCGTGAAGGCAAGAAGGAGCCCGGCACCTACGTGGCCCGCTCGTTGGACCGGGGCGTGACCATCACTAAGAATCTCAAGGTGGATGAGGGGACCTGTGTTTGCTGTCGCACGGCGGTGACGAGCGGCCCGGAGGGGATGGTCTACGTGGCCTGGCGGAAGATTTTCGAAGGGAATGTGCGGGAAACCGTCGTCGCCCGTTCGACGGACCACGGGGAGACCTTCGAGGCGCCCGTGATTGTGGGGCACGATCGATGGGTGTTCCCGGCCTGCCCGCATCGTCCGGCCTCGATGGGTGTCGACCGTCAGGGTCGTCTCTACGTTGTCTGGTACACCGAAGGAACGGACGAAATTCCTGCCGTCTACATCGCCTATTCGGACGATCGAGGGAAGAGTTTTTCTGAAAAGCGGAAGTTGAATGTCTCGAAAAACACCTTTCCCGACCATCCGCAGATTGCGGTCGATCCGGAAGGACGAATCGTGGTGGTGTGGGAGGAGCAGGCTCCGGTCAAGCGGGATGTGGTGATGAGCGTCTCGATGGATCGTGGCGCAACCTTTACGGTCCCGCACAAAGTGAATGAGAGAAAAAGCCAGACCCCGGTCGTGGCCGTGAATAGCCAAGGTCTGTTTGCCTTGGCTTGGATGGAGCATGGCATGCCCGGTCATAAAATTGTGATGCAGACCGTGAAGCTACCTTCGATGAAGGTGGCGGTCGAACCGGTGCGATAGCCGGGCGGGTTTGTGATTGGAACGATGAAGCTGACGGGATTACGCAGGGGCCTCATGTTGGCGGCTGTGCTGAGTACGACGGCCGGTCCTGTATGGGCGGACGATCCATTCGCCGCGTTGAAAATCGCGCGGGTTGCACCGGGCACTGCCGCGGCGGCCTTCGAGTTGCCATCATTGGACGGACGCACAGTGCAACTCGCAGACTTGAAGGGGAAAGTCGTTGTGGTGAATTTCTGGGCCACCTGGTGCGGGCCCTGTAAAGAAGAAATGCCGGCCTTCGAGCGGCTGCGACGCCAACTGGATCCCGGCCGCTTCGTGTTGTTGACCATCACGACCGACTTGCAGCGTGCCGGCATCAAACAGTTTCTTGCCAGTCTCAACGTGCACCTCCCCGTGTTGTTCGACGAACAGCAGGATGTCTCGCAGGCCTATCTGGTGCGAGCCTTGCCGACCACGGTGTTCATCGATCGGCAGGGAACTTTGTTGGGCCGCGCTGTGGGACCGCGTGAGTGGGACGCGCCGAAGGCGGTGCATGCGTTGCGGGGGCTGATGCCATGAGTCGTCTCAAGACCCCCTCTGTCGGACTCGCGGCCGCTCTGGCGGGAATCTATCTGGTCCTGGCCGCGTTCTCCATGGCCTGCGCCGTCGACCATGCCGATCCGATGCCGGCCGGCCATCATCACGGCGGGACGGTGTCTCACTCCAGTTTCTGCGTCTGGGCTTGTCAGGCCAATCCCACGTCGGATGCTGCGGCGTCCGCGCTGGTGCTTCATCCGTTTCTTGTGGTCGCGTGGTTTGTCGAGCGCGATCACACCGTTATCGCCGGCAGCGCGGGCTTCCACGCCGCCTCTCGCGCGCCACCCCTTCAGTCGTAATTCCATTTCATATCGCTAGGTGTTCTAGCAGCTGTTCTCGTCCGTTCAGACAGGGGCGGGGAGGGTATGTCTCTGCTGTCGTGTGCACGGTTGTGCCAGGAGGACCTGTATGGGGGCTCGTCGGTATTCATCTCACATTCGATTCATTCTGTTTTTTGCCATCGTCGCGGCGCAGCTTGTGAGCGGGCGCCAAGTCTTTGCGCAGGAGGAGTCGGCGGCCGGAGCTGTCGTGGAAAAAAGCGCGCGTGAGCGCGACCTGCGGGATCAGCTACAGAAAATTCTTCATGAGCTGGAGGAACTCCGGCAGGCGCCTGCGGGAGGCGCGACTGCCGCCCCGGTACAGCCGTCGGTGGTGCAGGAACCGTCGGAGGGAAAGGCCGCCGAAGCGATTCCGCAATTTGAACTGGCCGATGTCAGCATCGTGAGCGATCGGGTGCAGCGGCGTCCGGAAGGCATTACGCTCTCGGCGACCGAGCAGTCGGAAACCGAATCGCAGCCGACCAGGACGCTTCGTGAGTCCATGGAGTCGCTTCCTGGCGTGGTGCTGCGGCAGGCCAACGGACCGAGAGATTTCAGCATTTCGATCCGTGGTTCCGGCGTAAAGACCTCGTTCGCGGTGCGCGAGATCAAGATGTACGAGGACGGATTCATCCAGACGCAGTCGGACGGTTTGTCCCGTCTGGACATTCACGATCCCTGGTTCATGCGGAGCGTGGAAGTCACGCGAGGCGCGTCATCCTCTCTCTACGACAACTACGCACTCGGCGGGATGGTGCACTTCCGCACCAGGCGCGGCAGCGACATCAATGGCATGGAGAGTTTCATTACCGGCGGCTCATATGGCTATCAGAAATACGCGTTTGCCGTCGGTCAGCAGTTCGAGAATGTGGACATCTCGCTCTTCGGCAGTCATGTGGCGGAGGACGGATTCATTCGCCACAGCGACTACAGCACGCAAACAATGAATTTCAATTTTCGTGTGAAGGTGGACGACAAACAGAATCTTTACTTCAAGGCCATTACGAACTGGCTGGACTCTCGGGTGCCGACGCGTTTGACCCTGTCGCAGTTCGAGGCCGACCATCGGCAGGCCGGCGGCATCAACAATGCGACGAATGCAGTGCTCCTCGGGCAGCGCCGATTGGATCGGCGGAATATCATCGGTGGTATGTACGAGCGTCAGATCGATGCCAACACCGTGTTGACGATGGAAGCCGACTACGACGTGAAGGACATCAACCAGACCTTCACGCAGATCAGCGACAACGTCAATCCGAACTACAAACATTACACGGATTTGCGACACGACGGGCGGCTCTTCGATATGCCCTTGCGCAGCTACGCCGGATTTTTCGTGAATCAGATGGAGCAGGAAGGGAACACCTTCAATAACCTCCAGGACTTCTTCGGGACGCGCGGCACGTTGGCGCAGAACAGCCGCGGCACCATTCGCAACATCGGCGGCCGGGTCCGGGAGGAATTGGAATTTATTCCGAAGTGGACCCTGGCGGCGGGACTGGGCTTCGAACAATCGCAGTTGAGCGTGCAGACGATCAGCTATACCGCCGGGGCGGTGAGCGGTCGGGCGGGAGCCGAGCGCAGCTTCAGCAATTGGGCGCCGGAAGTATCGGTCAGCTGGAAGCCGGGCGATGGGTATCGCCATTGGGTCCGTGCCTCCACGGGGTATGCCATTCCGGGGTTCGGCAATCTGTTGACCAACCCCTTCACGGGTCTGGCAGGAACCAACTTCGATCTGAAACCGCAGAAGAACCTGAACGTCGAACTCGGGACGGAGTCACGCCTCCACAAGACCTTGACCGTGCAATTGGTCGGGTTTGTCACGTTCGTCAAGGATGAGATCATCACCCAGGTCGTCTCCAACACCGGCGGTCAGGCTGCCATCAATGCCGACTCGTCGCAATATCGCGGCATTGAATTCTTCTACGACTGGCGGCCCTTGGACGGGTTGCGGTTCTCCGGCGCGTATACCCACATCGATGCGCGCTACATCAATTTCAGCGACCAATTTTTGTCGGGCGGACTTCCCACGGCATTCGTGCGGGACGGCAAGGTGGTTCCGAACGTGCCGACCGATACCTTCAACTTCAAGGAATCGTACGACCATGCCGGCAGCGGGTGGGGCGGTTGGGTCGAAGTCAACTACATGAACAGTTACTTCCTGAACAACAACAACACGGTGGGTATCCCGTCCTTCGTGATCGCCAACCTGAATATCCATAAGAACTTTGAGTTCCACAACAACAAGTGGATCCGGTTTGCGAAGTTCTTTGCGGAGATCGACAACATCGCCGACAAGAAATATGCGGCCTCCGGGAATGTGGTGGCCGACAGTACGGCGGACGCAAACAAGACGTTGTTCTTCGCCGGCTACGGCCGGTCGTTTTACGCGGGCGTGACGTTGGGACTGTTCTAACCATCGGATGCGGGCGGCATCGCACGGCGGTGCCGCCCGCGTATGTACTTCAAAGGAGATTGCCATGAACAAGCAACTCTTGCGTGTCGGGGAAGCGGCGGATGTGTTGGCGGTGAGCCGGTGGACGATCTATCGCTGGGTGGAGGACGGCCGGTTGGAAGGGACCAAGATCGGCCGTGGCAGCCTGCGGGTGTTTCGCGACTCGCTGGATCGGCTGGTCCAGAGCAACAAGACGCACGAAATGAATCTCAGCCTATGACGAACGGCAACGCGGGGCTTCGAATGGCCGGCAGGAGGATTTCGACGCTCATCAGGCGCGGCGCAAAGGCCTTGGTGTGTCTGTGCATGCCGGTGCTGCTCGCGCTGGTGTCCGGTTGCGTCGGGAGCGTGGGGATTCCGGCCGAGCCGTCGGCGGAGCCCTATGCCTTCGTCAACGGCCAGTGGTTCGACGGAGAAGGGTTTCAGCCCGATACCTGGTATTCGGTTCAGGGGCGGTTGACCCGACAGCGCCCGTCGGGGCCGGTTCAGACCGTGAATCTGTCCGGCCTCTACATGGTCCCTCCCTTTGGCGAGGCGCACAACCACAACGTCGAGGGGATGTGGAATGTGCAGGCAGTCGCGCAGCGCTATCTGCAGGACGGCGTGTTCTACGTGAAGAATCCCAACGATGTGCGGGACTTTGCATTGCAGATTCGAGGCGCCGTCAATCAACCGACGAGCATCGACGCTACGTTTGCACATGCGGGCCTCACGGGGCGGGGCGGACATCCTGTGGCTTTGTATGAAGACGTGTTGCGGGTCGGGCGGTATGAGCCTGCCG
>CABVRO010000119.1 GCA_902500715.1 uncultured Nitrospira sp.
TCTGCTCCTGCTCGAACAAATCTTGATAGCTGCCCCGGTCGCGCACGCAAAACACATGAATCGGCTTACGCTCGCGCGCATAACCTAAAATGACCTGGACCCATGCCCACTCGTCCAGCATGGCATCGCTCATGTCGGGAGGAAGAATGGGAAGTTGTCCGCGTGATTTGAGAAATTCGATCAACAGACGAAGGGGTGGAGCATTGTCATTTTTGCAGAAGACTCGAGAGTAAATGACCGGTTCGGGTGGGGCGCCTTCGGCCGGTTGGGTGTTAGACGGAAGAATAGGAAGTTCTTTAGCCATGCGACGCCTCGTGAGATCCTGAGTGATGCAATGGGCAGCGACTTGCCTGCGTACTGTACTCTGTGGCTCACACGGCGCGCAAGAGCATCGAGTGTATTGGTCGCCACTGTTGGTGGCCTCTCTGGATGTGCGTGCTCCGCTTTGCGGCTCTTGACAGCCCTTAGGGCTTTGGATACACTCTCGCCCTGTTTTCGGACTGATTCTGCAGGACACTCGCAGATTTCCGGCTCCACCTCTGTACGTACGAGTTTATAGATCGCAGACCGCACAAGTCAGTTCACTTTCATTCGTTGTTCAAAGGGAGGAACGCATGGCCAAGTCGATGACGAAATCGCAGATTGCTGACCATCTTGCTGGAAAGGCGGGGATTACCAAAAAGACGGCTGTCCAGTTCCTGGACGATTTTGCCGCTCTCGCCTATCGTGAAGCGAAGAATGCCTTCGTAGTACCGGGAATCGGAAAGTTGGTGCTGGCCAATCGGAAGGCCCGCATGGGTCGGAACCCGCAAACGGGTGAGCCGATCAAGATTCCGGCCAAGCGGGTGGTGAAGTTCCGAGTTGCGAAGATGGCCAAAGATTCGATTCTCGGAAAGAAGTAATCAGCCTCGTTCCTCTATAGATTGAAGGGCCGGTGCTCCGTCATTGAGAGCACCGGCCTTTGTGTTTGTGCGGCGGCTGCAGGTAGTGGCGCGCCAATAAGTTGGTGGCAGGACACTAAAAAGACGGGGCGAGTCCGCTTCCACCTGCGCCGTCATGCCCCACGAAGCGCACCGCATCTCCGTCTTGCACCAAAGAATCTTCGCTCGCAATGCGTTTGTTGATGGTGACCAGGACTTTTTTCTCCCGCAACAATTGGAGCATGTGACGAAGCCCGCGGCCCTGCCGCTGAATAACCTGGCGAACAGTCACAGGGGTGGGGAGCTCGCATGCGAGGTCCCGCTCTCCATCCGTGGTTTGAAGTTGTCCCATCAGTGTGATCGTAATCATGCGACCTGTGTCCTCCCAGTCGATTTGCCGCACTGTTCCGTTGTGTCGTGCAGTCGAGCGGCTCAAATTGACTCCCCCAGCCGGCTGCGACTAATATTATCACCATGCAATCCCTGAATATCCAGCGACCAGGAATGCCGGACCTCCAGTTTGCTTTGGTGGTCTCGGCCTTGTGCACGTCAGGCCTGGAAACCCTGAATGTTCCGAAGGAACTTCGGCGCAGAGTATTCGATGCTTGTTGGGCGCTCGTCAGCACCGATCCCCCACCGACAACCCCTCAGGAACGTGTGCTGGACTTGCGATTCGGCACGGAGCTCACATTGGACGCCATCGTGGCCACCATTCGCCAGCTCTTCGCAGAAGCGGGGATTTCCACGTTGACTTGGGATCACGCTCCCAGCGATCCAACCCGACCGAGTAGTCCCGCTGCAGAACCGTTGATTGATCGATTACAGAAGCTCTATCCCGATCCGCCTCCGACTGCTGATCCCTCGGACCGAAACTAGCTGCCCTTCTCGGTTCTTGATTGGCTTCATTCATTCAACATCAGTTTGGGGAAGTTGAAAGTCCGCTTCCAGCTTGAGAGCGAACGAGGTATGATGCTATCCGTTCTCCCTAATGCGATTCAGGAGGTGTCGTGAAGATTACGCCAACGCCGCTCAAGGGTCTTTTTCAGATCGAGCCTGATGTGTTCGGCGATGCCCGGGGAAAGTTTGTCGAGATCTTTCGCGAATCACGCTATGACGCAGCCGGAATCGACACCCCTTTTGTGCAGGATAACTTTTCCTGGTCTGTTCGTGGCACTCTGCGCGGACTCCACTATCAGCTCTCTCGGCCGCAAGGGAAATTGGTCACGGTCGTTAAGGGAACGGTCTATGATGTCGCAGTCGATATTCGGCACGGGTCGCCGACCTTCGGGCAGTGGTATGGAGTCGAGCTGTCCGATAGCAACATGCGGCAGTTGTATATTCCTCCCGGTTTCGCTCATGGCTTTTGTGTGCTCAGCGACGAGGCAGGGTTTTTGTATAAGTGTACGGATGTGTATTCGCCGCCGGATGAGCGGGGGATCCTATGGAATGATCCGGCTCTCGCCATTGCCTGGCCTGTAAGGACCCCGCTGCTGTCGGCGAAGGATCAAGCGTATAAGTGTCTGGCCGACATGATGACGGAGTTGCCTCGTTATGAAAGCCGCTAGCCTTCAACCCTTCTATTGGCCGATTCGATAGCTTCACGAATCTTTCCATCAGGCAAGCCTCCGGCAACGCGTTGTATGAGGCTGTCCCTCGTTTCGCTGGTCGTTCGTAATGATGCCGTTCATGGCCTTCCTTCCGATCATTGAGGCCGATCCAGTCTTGCCGCACCATGGGCCTGCATGCTATGTAGGAATCATTCCTGTCTAGTGAGCGAGATCATGAAGTTGGATTCGCAGGAGATTGAGGCGCGTTTTCGGCGGCACGCGGTGCGCATGACTCGCCAGCGCGCAGCCATCTATGCGGCGTTGGCGGAAACCACAAGCCACCCAACGGCCGAAGACCTCTACCGGACGGTGAAGCGTCAGCAACCGATGATGTCGCGTAATACCGTGTATTACACGCTGGGGGTGTTACGCCAAGCCGGTTTGGTGCAAGAAGTCAACGTCGGTCATGAGGTGGCGCGGTTCGATGGAAATGTCACGGTGCACCATCATCTGATTTGTCTGGGCTGTGGTCAGATTGTGGATGTGATGGACGACGGGTTGAATCATCTGGCCATCCCGAGTCGGCAGGCCGGGGGATTTCATGTACTCGGGCATCGAGTGGAGTTTCACGGATATTGTGCAGACTGTCAGCAGGCAGGTCTTGGCGCGATGGAGCGTCGTGGGTAGGAGTATCGATTCGTCACTTAACTGAAGGAGGAGAGTATGGGAAACAGTTTGAAGGGCACGAAGAGTCACGAGAATCTCAAGCACGCGTTCGCCGGGGAATCACAAGCCAATCGGCGCTATCTCTATTTCGCGCGCCGTGCCGACATCGAAGGTTATCCCGATGTGGGTGGGTTGTTCCGGGATACGTCTGAAGCGGAAACCGGTCATGCATTCGGCCATCTGGATTTCCTGAAAGAAGTGGGTGATCCCGCCACCGGTGTGCCGATCGGGAACACTGAAGCCAACTTGAAGTCCGCGATCGAAGGGGAAACCTACGAGTACACGCAGATGTATCCGGGAATGGCGAAGACCGCACGCGATGAAGGCTTCTCGGAATTGGCAGAATGGTTCGAGACCCTGGCCAAGGCAGAGCGGTCCCATGCCAATCGGTTTACCAAGGGCCTGGATAGCTTGAAGCAAGGCTGAGGCCTGTCCGACCGACCTTCGGATATCAGCGATCAGCGAGGGATGGAAGTGATCCCCTCGGCTGATTGCTGGTTGCCGATGGCTGCCTGCATGATGGCACCGCGCCCATGAACCAATTCAACCTCATCAATCCGATCGATTCCAAGGACCTGGAAAAGGAAACCCTGCGGATCTACGATGTGTGCGACGGCTGCCGCCGGTGTTTCAATCTCTGTCCCTCCTTCAATACGTTGCTGGATCGAATCGATGAGTATGAGAGCAATGTGGCGAAATTTACCGCGGCGGATCATCGTCGCGTCGTCGACGAATGCTACTATTGCAAACTCTGCTTCAACCATTGCCCGTATACGCCGCCCCATCAATACGGCATCGACTTTCCGCTCTTGATGGCGGTCTGGAAGAAGCGGCTGGCAACGGAACGGGGCACCCGTTGGCGGGACTGGCTGTTGACGCGGACCGATCTGCTGGGGAGAGTGAACAGCGCCTTCGCGCCGCTGGTCAACTGGGGCTTGGGTCAGGGGTGGCTACGGGGTCTCCTGCAGACGGTGCTGGGTGTCCATCGGGACAGGCAGGTGTTGCACTATCAGCGAGAAACATTTGCGCGCTGGTGGGCCCGTCGATCGGCAGGTCGCACGGTAACCGGTGGGAAAAAGGCCGCATTGTTTGCCGGTTGCTTGGTCAATTACCAGGCTACCGATGTGGGCAAAGCGACCGTGCAGGTGCTCGAAAAGAACGGGGTTGAAGTGGCATTGCCGGACCAGTCCTGTTGCGGAATGCCGTCATTTGATATCGGTGATACGGCGGCGATGGTGACGGCGGCCAAGCGTACGATCGCCTCACTGAAACCGTGGGTGGATCGGGGCTACGATGTGGTCATTCCCACTCCCAGTTGCAGTCTCATGGTGAAGCGGGAGTACCTCAGTTTGGTGGCCGGAGACGAGGCGAAACGGGTGGCCGAGCATACGTACGACATCAGCGAGTACCTGATGAAGATGAAGCGTGAGGGCGGCTTGGCCATGGATTTCACGCAGAAGCCTGGTCGTGTGGCCTATCAGGTGCCCTGTCATCTGCGGGATCAAAATATCGGTTTCAAATCGAAGGAACTCATGGAATGCGCCGGGGCGAAGGTCGAGGTCATAGAGAAATGTTCCGGGCATGACGGTTCCTGGTCGGCCAAGGTCGAATTTTTCCCCCTTTCCATGAAGATTGCGCAAAAAGCTGTGCGTATGGTCGAGCAGGCGCCGGCCGATATGGTGGCGTCCGACTGTCCCCTGGCAGGGCTTCAGCTTGATCAGGCCGGGGCGGTAGCCCACGCGAGAGGGAAATCCTCGCAGCATCCTATCCAGATTGTGCGAGACGCCTATGGGTTACCCAGGGACCCGCATGCCTCCTGATGGTGGGCCGCCTGCTCGCGGCAGGAGATGTCTGATCACCCCGGACTAGATCATGAAAGCACTCACACCGCAGGACCTGACTCCTCACGATGAGTATGAGCGGCAGCGCGAAACGTATCGTCAGGCCATCATCGAGCTCAAACGGCGTCGGCGGATCGGCCTTGGCGAGAAGATCACGTTGGTCTTCGAGAATCGGGAAACTCTGCGTTTCCAGATCCAGGAAATGATTCGCGTCGAGCGGATCTTCGACCCGCAAAAGGTCCAGGAGGAGCTGGATGTGCACAATGCCCTTCTCCCGGCCCCTGGTGAATTGAGTGCGACTCTCCTGATCGAACTCACGGATCCTGACACAATGAAGCAGTGGCTCGATTTGTTTATGGGCCTGGATCACGGCCAGAAGGTCGGCCTCCGGGCCGGGGGGGACGTGGTCTATGGCGAATTCGAGGGTGGCCATAGCCATGACACGAAAATCAGCGCGGTTCATTTCGTCCGCTTCTGTCCGACCCCTGCGATGGTAACGGCCATCGGTGATCAAGCTGCGCGGGTGGCGCTGGTAGTTCGTCATGCCGGGTATGAGGCCGAAGCCGAGGTGCCGTGGGTGACGCGGCAGGAGTGGCTGGCGGACTTACGGGCATGAGTGGTGAGTAGTTAATTCTGAGTTTTAAGTTCGGATTCATTTATAATCACATTGACTCAGCGCGTAACCGTTACAACTTAGAACTGCTTCACTATGGCCTCTGTTCTCCTCAACAAACGTATTGAGTTCTGCGCGTCCCATCGGTACCACAAGCCGGAGTGGGATGCTGCGAAGAACCGCGCCACGTTCGGCGCCTGTAATAACGATCCCGGGCATGGTCATAACTACATGCTGGAAGTGACGGTGGCGGGAGAGGTCGATCGGCGAACCGGTATGGTCGTGAACCTCTTTGATTTGAAGCGTGTGCTGTTGCAGGTGTTGGAGGAGTTCGACCATAAGCATCTGAATCTCGACCTGCCCTATTTCGAGCGCCAGATTCCAACTTCCGAAAACATCGCACGTGTCCTGTGGGACAAGCTTCAAGCGCAGCCGGATATCGGCACTCTCCAACGGCTGTCGTTGTACGAGGATGAAGATCTCTGCGCCGATTTAACGGCGGCGGCCGGGCTGGAGGTGGCCTCGGTGACCAGGCGGTATTCGTTTACCGCCGTGCACGACGGCCATCGTGGACATACCTGGGATCTGTTCGTGTCGGTGCATGGACCGATCGATCGCGAGACCGGCATGGTCACGGATATTGTTGCGTTGGATCACTTGCTAAAAGAACGCGTACTGGCCCCGTTCGAAGGGCGGGATCTGCGCATGGTGTTGGCGACGCCCTCAGTCACCGGGGAATATCTGGCCAAGGCGGTGTGGGATCGTATCGTTTCGGCCATTCCAGCCGGAACGCTTCAACTCGTCAAGCTCGTCCAAACTCGCGATCTCTTCTACGAATACGCCGGCTGATTCCGGTCCGTCTCCTCTCGTCTCCCTGCAACGTGGCTGAGCGTTGTGCCTGCGAGGGCCAGCCAGCCGACGCACGACAGAAGCTGCACAAACTTCCACCGCTCGGCAGTTCTTGCCGGGTGTTCTGCGTCGAGTGCTCCTCGCACTCGCAAATTCGCTGGGTTTCAAGCCATTCTTCATCCCGGTATCTGTGGCCCGAAAGTTGTATTTATGGATGGGTGCTGGGTCGTTCTGCTCGGCTTGATCGGGAGGTACTGACGTCATGATGTCCATCTGGGAATTCTTCGGCCAAGACGTGGCGCTCTTCGGGCAACTCCACAGTCCCATGTTGAGTTGGCTCGGCTCTGTGGGATTGGTCGCGCTGTTTCTGTGGCATGCGGGTCGGCTGACGGCGGCTATCTCCAGCGTACAGGGATGCTACACCCGCGTATGGCCGACCTTGACGAGTCTCACGGCTAGCCGCAAGAGTCTGCAATCGGAGTGGCTGACGGTCCCCAGCTTGAGCGATGGGAAAAAACCGGCCAATCAGCCCGGCGGTCAATCGGAGCGGGTCGATTTGGATGATCTTCACACGCTCGACAAGGCCATGCGTCGGGAGCCTCGCCTTGAACAGGCCTGGCTGCATTTTCGCAAGACCTTCATTGTGGAGCGCACCGCCTGGTTCATCGAGCCGAAAGTGTTTGCGACGCGCACGGCGGCGGAATTTTTCCCTCGTGATCTACTGAATAGCCGATTGAATCTCGCCTTTTACCATCAGTTCCCGTCGTTGATTACGGGAGGCGGTCTGTTGCTCACGTTTCTTGCGATTCTCATCGGCCTGAGCAAACTTCATGCGGATGGATCACATATCGTGGGCATTCAAGGGTTGATCAACGGATTGGCCGGGAAATTTTTGACGTCGATTGTCGGGTTGCTCTGTGCCAACCTCTTTGTGCTTCTGGAGAAGTCCGCCTTGCATCGGTTGGGCACCACTCAGCAGCAGTTTGTGGCCATGGTCGATGAACTGTTCCCGCGCAGAACCATGGAACAGATGTTGGAGAACTTCACCCCTGGGGCGGGGCCATCACTTACGTCTGCTGCTGTGGGTGCGGTGCCCGTTGATCTTGGCGATCGCCTCGTGGGGACCCTCAGTGATCGTTTGAGTCCCACCGTGACGGCGCTGCGGGAGGCCGTGGAGGTGTTGAGCCGGCGGGAACCGGGTGGACGGTCCGCCGCACCGGATCGTTTGGCGGAGGAGTTGTCGCGGGCGATACAGCAGACGATGGCGGCTCCGATTCAGGAATTGAACCAGGCGATTCATACGCTTGCCCGTTCGGTCGAGGAACTCAAGCGCGACTCCAAAATGGAGCCAGAATCAGAGTCGAGAGAGAGTGAGTTTGAATCGACGTTCTTCGATGACACGCTGCCGTCAGAATTGGCAGAGGACCCCAGCCTCGATGACAGCATGAGCGGATTTCGATGGTTTGCGAATTGGCGTCAGGGCGCCTCAATGAAGGGAGCGGCCTGATATGCGCACCAACTCCTCGCCGGATTCGCAGGAACAATCTTCGACCCTCACTATTGGCATCACGGATTTGATGACGTCACTCGCCGTCATTTTTATCCTCCTGTTCAGCGCCTATGTCACCAAAGTCTCCGAAACGGAATCACAGGCGAAGGTGCCGGTCCCCATTCCGGCGCCGGAGCGGAAGGTGGCTCGGACGACGACGGATGATATCAAGGGGCTGTTGCGCGACCATTTTCAACGATTCGACCTTTCCCTGGATGCCGATCCCGCCGATCCCAATGTGGTGCGGATTGTCGTGCCGGAGGCGTTGCTGAACTTTGAGTTCGGGAGAGGCGCACTCTCGTCGGTGGCGGACCGATTTCTTGCGGATGCGATGCCGACCTATGCGGCGTTGCTCTGCGGTGCCATGCGGGATCAAATCGATTCGCTCGTGATCGAAGGGCATACCGATGATCGCGGCTCGGATATCTACAACTTGAAGTTGAGCCAACAGCGTTCGTTGAATGTGATGGTGAAGGGGTTGGAAGTCATCCAGGACTCGGCGCCCTGGGCCTATCGCTGTTTCCACGAAAAGACGTCTGCCAGCGGGCGAGGTCGGCAAGATCTCGTCATGGATGAGTCGCGTGGTCTTGATCGAGATAAGAGCCGGCGGGTGGTATTTAAGATCCGCCTGCGGCTCACGGGTGAGCAGGGTGAGATGAAACAAGCCATGCGGACCATTGAAGAGCCGAACTTCAGCTCCCGCCTGTTCTAACGCCGTTCCGGGGACGGCTCGTCTTGCGCGCAACGAAATCCGACATCATTCCGTCGCGCATCTGGCGCATAGCCGGCACGATTTGACGATCTGATGGCCTTGGAATCATTGTTCCAGGCGCCTCCGCGCAATACCCGAAGGGGGCCCGCGGAAGGTCCTTTCGGATTGTCTCGTGCACTGAATTGATAGTAGGTCGGATCATACCAGTCGGCGACCCATTCCCAGAGGTTCCCCGACAAGTCATACACCCCCTCCGGTGTTTTGCCCAGCTCAAAGCGTCCGACATTGCTCAGGGTGTTGTATCCGTGCCATCTGGTCTCACCTGCATTGGCATGTCCCCTGGTCGGATGCGCATTTCCCCATGGGTAGCTCCGTCCCTCGGTGCCGCGAGCGGCAATCTCCCACTCCGCTTCTGTCGGCAATCGCTTCCCCACCCATCGGCAATAGTCACGCGCATCGTACCAATTCACACCGGCCGCCGGTTTGTTCTCGTGAGCGCCGGCGGTCGCCTCATTCCACTTGAACGGCGCATCCGGTTTCTGGGAGGCCAGGAACTCGGCATAACGAGAGACGGTGGTTTCATACACATCGAGATAAAAGGCTTTGACCGAGACGCGATGGACCGGCTGTTCATCCTCCTGACCGAGGTCGCTGCCCATGGCGAATTCACCGGCAGGAATGAGCACCATCGGCGCACCACGATGCGCGCTGATGAACTTGGTGTTAGGCTCGACGGGGGCGGAGTTGGATGGATGAGCTACGACTGAATGTGAAGGGCGCGGTGAAAGGTCCTTCGCTTCGGCAGTCCCTGTGAACGGGAGGCAATAGAGCAGCGCGACGGCACAGGCGATCAGTACGAATGTCTGCCTTGTTTCGTGGGTGATCGATTGCGAGACGGTCGTCGATTTTGGTCTCACCTGCACATTGTATCCCGTTCGTGCGAAAAAGTGTGGGCGAGGGACCGTGTAGGGTGCGTGTCCTTAGCGACGGACAAGTTGCAGCAGGGCTTCAGGAGGTGCGGTGAGGACTATCGGAGATGGAGGCTGTTACTTCAGTAGATGGTCGGAGATTAATGCCGCGAGCTCGGCTGGTTCGACCACGCCTTCACGAGTGAGTAGCAGTTTGCCCTGCGCGAAGAAGTGTGTGGTGGGGTACGTTTCAAACGTATGCGCTTTTTTGATCTCGCGGCATCGGCCCGGCACGTGCATTTTGGCCTTGCCGATCTTGATCGTGGGGAACTTTGCAGCGGTTTCTTCCAGGATGGGATCGTATTGCTTGCACGGTTCGCAGGTGGCCAAGCCGTAGGCGACGACTGCGCCGGCACTCTCGGTAAACTCTTTGTAATTTTCGTCGCGGACGTCTTGGACTGTGCCGGTCATGCTCTCTCCTCGGCTGTGAGGGATGACCGAGGGGTGGGCGTCGTGGTGACCCCTCCCCCTCGGTCCATCGTGGCGCTTAGCTCAGTTTCGCGAGGGCGGCGAGAATGTCCTTATCTTCCCGTGCCACCTTGATTTCCTGAACCTTCACGTAGGCGACTTTGCCGTTCTTATCGACGATGACCGTTGCGCGCTTGCCGC
>CABVRO010000120.1 GCA_902500715.1 uncultured Nitrospira sp.
CTTGTGGCGGTGACGGGGCGGGTCAAATTACCGACTGCGGATGCCGATCTCGGGCACGGCACGGGCGAGTTCGACGAGGGAGCAGGATTGGAATTGACCAAAAGCCTCGGTGATCGATGGCTGGCCTATCTTGACGGAGGGTATAACCTGATCGGCGATGCGCCGGGCACGAATTTCAATAATCAGTGGTGGTATGACATCGGCATCGGCTACGACGTCACGGATAATCTCCACATGAGTGTTTTTTATGAAGTGTATCGCGCATTGGTCAATACCGTGAACAATGCCCGCGACCTCTTAGCCCTCGCGAACTACATGGTGAACGACACCGCTCATCTGACCGGATCGTTTCTGGTCGGATTCTCGAACGGCGCGCCGAACTACGGGTTCGGCGGAGGGATCAGATTCCGGTTTTAATGAGAGGCAGCATAGGCCACGCGACAGTCGCGCCGCTTTAGGTACGTCGCGCATTGTAGAGGCAAGGGAGGTGAACCATGGAAGTGGTCAACGCACGAGAGGCCGATCTCACTGAGAATCCCCATCAGGTCAAGGCGAGTCGGTTGTACGACACGGCGCATGCCCAGGTCGTTCATATCACGTTGGAACCGGGTGAATCGCTTAAGAAGCACGCGACACCCGTCGATGTCTTTTTCTATGTGCTGGAAGGAAGAGGAGTCGTCGAGATCGGACAGGACACCGAGGAAGTCGGGCCGGACATGCTCATTCCCAGCCCCGCCCGCATTCCGCACAGGTGGTCCAATCGGAGCGACAAGCCGTTTCGCCTGTTGGTCGTCAAGGTCCCGCGCCCGACCGAAGCGACGAAGTTACTGTGAGAGATGGATCACGTCGTGTGTGACACGCAACCAGGAGCCCATCCGCTCATTCCTGTGTATCGCTCCACGAAACCGTGCGACAGGCGCGTGACGAATGTTGTGTCAAAGCGCTGCCCGCGTTCTGGCAATTTATCCGTCGGTCTGGCATGCTTTTACGCCGGATCGAAGCGCCGGGTTCCATGCCTGGTGCATCATTTTTCGCAGGCGAAGAAACCCGTCCTATACGTCGTGCGACAGGAGCGTCTTTTTCGGGAGGCGCCTGTGATGGAACAGCCGTGACGTGCGTGGGCATATCCGATAGCGGGGGAGTGCTGAGGTGTTAGCCGAACGGGTGATGAATCGGGAAAGCGCGGATGAATGTCCGCGGTCGAATGCCGCCGTTCGCCGGTACCTTGAAATTGCGCTGCTGGCGTTGGTCGGCGGTTGGGCCTATTTTGTCAATCTCCATCTGTCGTTATTGGAGGGGAGCGAAGGACTGTATGCCGGCATTGCGGGAGAAATGGGGCGCCGGCGTGAATTTTTCGACCTGACCTATCACGATGTGCCGTACTTCAATAAGCCGCCGCTGTTCTTTTGGTTGCTCAATCTCTCGACATCAATATGGGGCGACCACGAAGTGGCCTTGCGCCTGCCCGGTTCGCTGGCCGCCGTGGGCACCATCGTTCTGACCTATGTGCTTGGAGCCAGGCTGGTGTCTCCGACTGCGGGATTCTGGGCGGCGCTGGTCGTCGCCACCAGCCATGTGTTTCTCTGGTACGGGCGTCGCGTGCTGTTCGATTCGACGCTCACATTTCTGGTCACACTCGCCCTCTTCGCGTGGATTCAGGTGCAACTGCTGGGGCGAAGCTCACGCTGGTATCTGCTCGCCTTCGTCAGCATGGCTCTCGGTGCGATGTTGAAAGAGATGCACGGGTTTTTTCTGCCGTTGCTCGTGATGGCGCTGTATGCCGCCATTCAGCGCGATACGCGGATGCTGAAAGACAGATACTTCTGGGCCGGCTTGGCGGTGGCTGTCGCGATGATGGGGGCATACGCGCAGATGCTGGGGCCCGGGTATCAGCACCATTTTCGAATCGGCAAAGCCATCGAATCGACTTGGAATACCGGATTCATCGGCAAAGCCGGCCCGGCCATCGACGGGCACCCGCTCTATTGGTATCTGGGGATGATGTGGGCCGACTTTTTCCCCTGGTGCGCGGTGCTTCCGTCGGCGCTGCTCTTGCTCTGGGCCCAACGACCGTTTCGTGCTCATCCCACGGAGCTGCTGCTGCTCGTCTGGGTGCTGGGCCTCTTCACGGCGTTCAGCTTGGCGACACTCAAACGGGAGCCCTATTTGACGACGATCGTGCCCGGTATCGGCTTGATGATCGGGTACTACTATCACCGGCTGTTCTCGTCGGCCGAGGACTCTGCTGCGATGGCGCCCCTGCTCCGCCTGTTGCTGGGTGTGTTGGCCGTGACGTTCGCCGCCGGGATGTTCTTTGGCGCAGCACCGCTTCGCCGCCGGTGGCTGGTGTCCACTGCCGTGGTGTCTCCGATGTTCATCGTGACGATCGTTTCACTGGCCGGCTTGCTCCTCTATGCCGTGCTTCGATCACGCGTACGCCTGGCACTCGGCATGGTCGGAGCCCTGGCGATCGCCTACGTGGTGCTGGTGGTGAACTACGTGTTTCCCGCGATCGATCAGGCCGCGTCGCCCCGGAAGGCCGTGGAGGAAATCAAAACCCTGGCTCTGGGAACTCAGCCCGCCCTGTTCATGTATATCCCCGGGTGGCCGAAGAATGAGGATGCCCTCTATTATCTGAAGCGGGACAATGTGGTGCCGGATCTACCGAGTCAGGATGCGGTGCGTGAAGCGGTGCGCACACATGGGACCATCCGGGTGGTGACTGAGGAGCAACATGCCGCTGCGCTGCAAGCACAAGCGGGGTTGGTCGTAGGGAAGCTGCAGGAGTTTCGACAACCCGGTCGCAAACATCTATTCCTGCTTTCTGTGCAGGAACAGAAAGCAGCTCCGGTGCTGTGAGCGGGGCGATCGACAAGCCTTGCGATGCCAGGTTCGTTGCCGTGTCTTGTTTTTGATCCCCTGGCTCTGTTGCATTCTGCCACAGAGCCAAGGAGTCCCTCTGTAGCAGTCCTCCCCGATTCCGACCCCCTTCTCCTACTCTTGCATCTCCATCTCCGGTCTTGCTGTAAGCTTTCCCCTGCCTCTGCGCAGGGAAGAAGGAGGGCTCCATCCTTGCACTTCCGATCCGGATGGCGCCGATATTCGGCTGGTCATCGGCGCGTTGGCGATTCAGGATGAGTCCAGGCTGAGTGGCCCTGTTGAGCAAAGGAGCGAACGTGCATCCGATTCATCCGATGGTCGTCCATTTTCCTATTGCCTTGTTGTTGGCGAGTACACTGTTCGATGCGTTGGCGTTTCGATGGCGGAGCCAACAGTTTCGGGAGACCAGTTTATCCCTCCTGATCCTCGGTATTCTGGCAGCCGGAGCGGCGGTGCTCACCGGGCACTTCGCCGAGGAGGCGGTGGAGCGCAGCGGCATCCCGAAACAGGCCATAGAAATTCATGAAGAGCTGGGCGGCTCCGTGTTCTGGATATTTCTCGGCCTGCTCGGGTTGCGGCTGGCCTCATTTTTTGGTTGGCTGCGCGAACAGCCGAGGCTGGAGTTGGTCATCGGCCTGAGCGGCGGGCTGTTGTTGTTGATTGCGAGTTATTTCGGCGGGGATCTGGTCTATCGATTCGGTGCCGGCGTCCTGCCACGATGAGCGCCGTTCCAGGGTCGAGTGCGGCCTGCGGCACTTTCGGAGGGAACTCACATGACGACACGTATCCTGATGTTGTTGCTCCTGTGCATGCTGCCTGCCACGGCCCAGGCCGATGAACCGCCGTCTCGCGCGCCGGGGAAGGAGCGGGCCGTGTTACGCGCGGGGCAGATTGTGCAGGGGGACTATTTCGCCTTCGGCCCGCATGTGGAAATTTCCGGCATCGTGAACGGCGATCTCTATGCCGCCGGTGGTGAGGTGCTGATCGATGGAGTGGTCAACGGCGATGTAATCGTGGCGGGAGCCAAAGTGATCCTGTCCGGCACCGTGGCGCAGGATGCCAGAATTGCCGGTGCGCAAGTGACGGTGAGTGGAACCATCGGGAGGAATGCCACCCTCGGCGGCGCTGATGTGCATCTGACCGAGACGGCAAAGGTGCGGGACAATCTCATCGCCGGCGGAGGCCATGTGCAACTTGCCGGGTCTGTCGGTCGGGATGCGAGGATCGGTGCCTGGAAAGCAACGCTGTCAAACCAGATTGAGCGCGATGTGATCGTGGCGGCGGGGTCGGTGCGTCTCACCTCGAAGGCAGCGGTCGGTGGCAGGCTGAGGTACTGGGGTGAAGTGGCTCCCTCAATCGACGAAGAGGCGACTGTTCGGGGCCCGATTACACAGCGGCCGTTGCCCGAAGGTTGGAGTATTGAACGGGCACGCCAGGGGCTCGTCGGTATCCGGCTCACGGCTGCATTCATCGGATTTGTCTCGACGCTGATCCTGGGGTTGGTGCTTTTGCGGGTCTACCCGGTGTTTGCCGGGCGGGTCACCGCGACGATCCATGAACGTCCGACCGCCGCTCTCGGTTGGGGTGCGGTCGCTCTGGTCGCCACGCCCGTGGTGGCGCTGAGTTTCGTTGTCACCTTGTTTGCGCTTCCGATCGGCCTGTTGCTGCTCGCCCTGTATGGCGCGATGGTCTATCTGGCGAGAGTCTACGCCATCACCTATGTGGGACAACTCCTGATTCGCCGGCAGGATGATTCGTCATCGCTTGCCTGGCCTTTTATCGTGGGGCTGGTCTTGTATTCGGTGCTGTCGCTCATTCCGGTGGTCGGAGGACTGTTGACGTTGGTGACGGTGCTGTTCGGGCTGGGTGCGCTGCTGGTCAGTAAGAAAGAACTCATTACGGCGTTGCGCGAACAGAATCAGGTCTAAGGCGCGAGTCGATGCGGTAGATGAAGCGCGGTCAACCAAATGGCTAACCAGCAGCAGCCGGCGGGTGTGACGTGGCTGGAGGGCCGGACGCTCCGTTGTCGGGGAGCCTGGACCATGCCCGACGTGGCGCGGGTCGAACGTGCGCTCAGAGGAATGACCTGGCCTGCTCGAAACCCGCTGGTCTTTGAGACGAGCGGCATTGAGGCTTTCGACACCGGCGGTGCGGTCGTGTTGTATCGCGCCTTGATGGAAGCCAGGCGGCAGGGCTGCGAGGTCTCGATCGAAGGCCTGCGGCCTGATTTTGCGCAGTTGATGAGCCTGGTGTCGTCCCATTGGGCCGCGATGGTGGCTGAAGTCGCCCCGCGTCAGAACGGCAGTGAGCGGTTTCGGGCGTGGATGCGGAATCGTGTCGCCCAGGGCGCCCGGGCGCTGGAGTTCCTCGGGGAGAGTGCCACGGCGCTGGTGCGATTGGTGGCGTCCCCCCGTCGCATGCGTTGGCGCAGTTGCCTGAATAGCCTTCGACTGGACGGGGTCAATGCGTTGCCGATCACCGGGCTGCTGACGTTTCTCATCGGTGTGGTGATTGCCTACCAGGGCGCCGAGCAGCTCCGGAAGTTCGGGACGAATATTTTTATCGTGGATCTGGTGGGCATCTCGCTGTTGCGGGAAATCGCTCCGTTGATTGCGGCGATTCTGATCGCCGGGCGGTCAGGGTCGGCCTATGCGGCGCAGATCGGCACGATGAAGGTGACCGAGGAATTGGATGCGCTGCAAACCTTCGGCCTGTCGCCGATCGAGCTGTTGGTATTGCCGCGGGTCCTGGCATTGGTCGTGGCGCTGCCGCTCTTGACCGCCTATGCCGATTTGCTGGGTGTCTTCGGCGGCATGTTGATCGCGTCCAATCAGCTCAACGTGAGTTTCACGGCCTTTCTCTCGCGCTTCGATGAGGCCGTGGCGCTCCGGCATCTGCTCATCGGTCTCGGCAAGGCGCCGTTCTTCGCCGTCATCATTGCGCTGGTCGGTTGTTATCAGGGGTTCCAGATTCGCGGCGGGGTGGATGATGTGGGACGACATACGACGATTAGTGTGGTGCAAAGTATTTTTCTCGTCATCATCTTCGATGCGATTTGCAGCATCTTGCTCAATTGGTGGAACCTGTAGCTACGGGATGTTGAAAATGGCTTCCAGCTTTGTTCTCGCGTCGCGCAGAGCCTCAACGTACCACAAGGGTACGTTGAGGCTCTTTGCTTGCTGCGGCCTCGCTGGAAACCATTTTGAACATCCCGTTGCGCCGAAGGCATACGCGTGCTCATGAACGAGTCGCTTCCGATACTCGCAACGACAGAGCAGGTTGGCGTTCCCGTGATCGAGGTCAGCCATGTCTCGACGCGGTTCGGCACGGCGGTCGTGCATCGGGATGTGAGTCTCACGGTCGTGCGTGGCGAGGTGTTCGCCATTGCGGGCGGCAACGGTTGCGGAAAATCGACGTTGTTGCGGGAAATCATCGGGTTGCTGGCTCCGACGACGGGGACGATTCGCCTGTTGAGCACAGACAGCCGTCAACTGACGCAGTCGAACGGAAGCCCGCTGCATCGCCGGTTCGGCGTGATGTTTCAGCATGGTGCCTTGTTCAGTTCCATGACCCTGGCGGAAAACGTGGCGGTGCCGCTTCGTGAGCATACGCCGTTGAGCGCTGAAGCGATTCGGGATATCGTGGCGCTCAAAATCGCCCTGGTCGGATTGCCTCCGGACAGCGCGATCAAATTCCCGAGTGAGCTCAGCGGCGGGATGAGGAGACGCGCGGCGCTGGCCCGTGCGATCGTCATGGATCCGGAGCTGTTGTTTCTCGACGAACCGACGGCCGGACTCGACCCGATGATTGCCGCAGGATTCGACGATCTGGTCCTGGAGTTGAAACGATTGTTGGGGCTGACCGTCGTGATGGTCACGCACGATTTGGATTCATTGTGGCGCATTGCGGACCGGGTGGCGGTGCTGGGTGAAGGGCAGGTGCTCGGGTTGGGAACGATGGACGCACTGGCTCGTTCGGACGATCCTGCTATCCGAAGCTATTTTCACGGTCCCCGCGGGCGTGCGGCCCATCTGAATCATTCCGGAACGGGACTGCCCCGGGATTGAGAGGTGGCGGATGGAACCGAAGGTGAACTATATCCTGGTCGGCGCGTTCGTCGTCCTGCTGGGCGCCACGATCCTCGGTGCGATTTTCTGGTTGGGCAAAACCGATTATCGCGGGATCTACGATCGGTATTATGTCTATACGCGTGAGTCCGTCGCCGGACTCAGTGTCGATTCGACCGTGAAGTATCGCGGGGTGGATGTCGGGCGGGTGAAACAAGTCATCCTCAACCCTGAGAATGCTGAAGAGGTGCGGGTGACTCTGGACATCGTCGGCGGGACACCCGTCAAGACCGATACGCAGGCTGTGCTGGTCACGCAAGGGCTCACGGGATTGGTGACGCTCAATTTGACCGGCGGTTCCCGGGAGGCGCCTCTCCTGACGACGATGGCCGGGCAAGACTATCCGGTCATCAAGAGCGTGCCCTCGTTATTCGGTCGTCTGGACGGGACGCTGGCGAAACTCTTGTCGGATCAAGGGTTGTCGACCCTCGTGGCCAATCTGAACGGGCTGGCCCAAAATGCTTCTTCTGCGCTGGATGAAGACAATCGTATGGTCTTGAAGCAGATCCTGAAAGATCTGTCGGAAGTCACGAAGGTGCTGGCTCAACGCAGCAGCCAGATGGACCGCGGAGTCCAGAATGCGGTGCAGGCGGCGGAGCAGTCGGCACGGGTGACGGAGCAACTCGGCAAACAGCTTCCCGCGTTGGTGGAGCGTCTGAGCAGGAGCGCAGCCGGATTGCAGCAGATGACGGAAGACTTATCGCGGACGAGCCGCTCGGTCGGGGAGATGATCGGCGTCAGTCGGCCCGGTATTGAACAGTTTTCACGGCAGACCCTGGCCGATGCAGGGTTGCTCGTCACGGAGCTCCGGCAACTGACCGCTACCTTGAATCGTGTGGCGCAGCAGGTCGAGCGGCAACCGAATGTGCTCGTCCTGGGCCGGTCCGCCCAGCCGAAAGGCCCGGGGGAATGAGGGGAATCGAGTGGTAGTCCGGCGTGCGATATCATGGGTCGGCATGGTCATGCTGTCATGCGCGCTCGCCGCTTGTGTGTTGCCCCGATCTGCAGAGAATGCGGTCCACACCTTTCTCCTGACTATCGATGAGTCCGCTTGGAGTGCGGGTGTGCGCGCCGCCCAACCGGGAATCCACGGTGTGCTGGTCGTCGGGTTGCCGCAGGCGGAGGCCGGATTTGAGCAGCCGAGGATGGCCTACCTGCGACGGCCGTATGAAGTGAGTTATTACGCAACCAACGTCTGGGTCGATGCCCCGGCGCGAATGTTGACGCCCTTGCTGGTCCGCTCGCTGGAAGCCACCGGCCTCTGGCGTGTGGTGGTGTCCATGCCCACGGTGGTCCGAGGCGATTACCGGCTGGACACCTCGGAGTTGTTGTTGCAGCAAGAGTTTCTTCAGCAACCGAGTCGGACTCGATTGCAATTGCGCGCGCAATTGCTGGAAATGAAGGATCAACGCGTGCTGGGAGTCCGGAGTTTTGAGGTCCTCGAACCGGCCTCGAGCGACGATGCCTATGGAGGCGTTCAGGCGGCCAATCGTGCCGTGACCCGTGTGCTTGAATCGCTGAATGACTGGATCTCATCTTGTTTGCGAGGCGCGGGGAAGGACGCCTGTTGATTCGCGGCTCCCATGCGCACGGCGTTGAAGATCGGGTTCAGCTTCGGCCTCACTTCCGGCGTGATTACCACGTTGGGATTGATGGTGGGGTTGCACGCAGGGACCCATTCGAAGTCCGTGGTCCTGGGCGGGCTGCTCACCATTGCGGTCGCCGACGCCATGTCCGATGCGTTGGGCATCCACATTGCGGAGGAATCCAAGAATCATGGGAATACGAATGAGATTTGGGAATCGACCCTGGCGACCTTTGCAGCGAAGTTCGTGATTGCCGCGACCTTTGCGGTTCCCGTGTTGATCATGCCGTTGGATCTGGCGGTGGCGGCCAGCCTCGTCTGGGGGCTGGCGCTGCTGGCGGTGCTCAGTTATGCGCTGGCGCGTGCGCAAGGGGTTCCGCCCTGGAAGGTGATCGGGGAACATGTCGTGATCGGACTCTGTGTGGTCGCGATCACGCACTATCTGGGAGATTGGGTTCGCCTGACGTTCGGGTAGAAGAGACGCGCTAGAAGTGCGGATACGGATTCATGAGGGAGAGTCATACACAATGGATGTGAAGACGCAGTTACCGAGAGTCGGCATCGGACGACGATGTGGTGCAATACAAGCCAATCTGGATGGGTACCGCAAACTGATGAGTGAGGAGGCCTATGAGGAGTTGGGGACGCTCGCCAAAGAACTGAAAGGCGTCAAGGTTTGTCATGTGAACTCCACGGCGGCCGGCGGGGGCGTGGCGGAACTGCTGGCGCGGTACGTGCCGATGTTACAGGCGCTCGGCGTGCAGGCGGACTGGCGCTTGATCCATGGCGAGCCGGAATTTTTTGCCATCACCAAGGCGTTCCATAACGCCTTGCAAGGCGGGCACTACGGATTGGGGAAAGCGGCGCAGGACCTGTACCTCAAGGTCAATGAACGCAGCGCCAAGGCCCTCGGCAACGACTACGATCTTTATATTGTGCATGATCCTCAACCGGCGGCCATTCGGCACTTTGCGGGACCGCGCGATGCCAAGTGGGTTTGGCGGTGCCATATCGACAGCTCGGCGCCGGATCAGGATGTCAGCCGGTTTTTACGGCCGTTACTCGAAGAGTATGAGGCTGTGGTCTTTACCATGGGCCAGTTTGTGCTGCCCCAGTTGGCCGCGAAGCGAGTGGCCTTCATCGCCCCGGCCATCGATCCCCTGGCCACGAAGAATATGAACTTGCCTGAGGACTTATGCCGGCGCACGATCGCGGACTCCGGAGTGGATCCGACGAGGCCGTTGCTGTTGCAGGTCTCGCGGTTCGATCCCTGGAAAGATCCGCTGGGGGTCGTCCGGGCCTATCGTTTGGTAAAAGAGGCCATTCCAGCCGTACAACTGGTACTCATCGGCGCGATGGCGGGCGATGATCCGGAGGGCTGGGAGATTCTAGATCGAGTCGAGGAAGAAGCGGCGAAGGACCCGGACCTATTCGTCTTTACGAATCTCGCCGGCGTGGGGAGCATGGAGGTCAATGCCTTCCAGCGTGGCTGTGACGTGGTGATCCAGAAGTCCTTGCGGGAGGGATTCGGGT
>CABVRO010000121.1 GCA_902500715.1 uncultured Nitrospira sp.
ACCGAAAAGAAAACCGTGGCCTTGTGCCAGTGTAAGCACACCAAGAATCCTCCGTTTTGCGACGGGACCCACAAATCGCTCTGAGTCCCCGGTTGACCGGCGTGCAGCGTGTGACACAAGAGGTGAAGCATGGGTGAGGCGGCGAGCGAGAACGGGTATTCGATCACGCTGACAGAGCGGCGGCTGGTGGCGGAAGGGACGATGGCGTTCTACTTCGACAAGCCGACGCAGTTTGCCTTCACGCCGGGTCAGTTTGTCGACCTGACGCTGCCCCAGCCCTCTGAGACCGATGCGGCGGGCTACACCAGGGCCTTTTCCATCGCGAGCGCACCGCAGGAATCGACCCTGATGGTGGCCACCCGGCTCCGCGATACCGCCTTCAAGCGCGAACTGCAACGTATGCCGCTCGGCTCAACCGTCCGGATGGAAGGGCCGTTCGGAAAATTGGTGCTGCATGCCGACCAGACCCGCCCCGCCGTGTTTCTGGCCGGCGGGATCGGGATCACACCATTCCGCAGCATGGCGGTGCAGGCGGCGATGCAACGGTCGCCGCACCCCATGGTGCTCTTCTACTCCAACCGGCGACCGGAGGATGCGCCGTTCCTGGATGAGCTGCAAGCCTTGCAGGACAAGAATCCTCACTATCGCTTTGTGGGCACCATGACCGAACCCGCGAAATCTTCCCGTCCCTGGCAGGGCGAGACGGGGTATCTCAACGCGGCTCTGCTCTCCAAACATCTCGTGAACGTGGAGAAGCCGATCTACTACGTGGTCGGCCCGCCGGGTATGGTCGGCGCGTTGCGCACGATGTTGAAAGGCGCCGACATCGACGACAGCGATATTCGCACGGAGAAATTCTCGGGCTACTGACCGGTGCGGGGCGATGCCGGCCGATGCGAACAGGCCAGGTGACAAGAATGATGGCCCGAAAGATGGTGAGCCGGTCGCGGCGAAACTCTAGAGAGTATGCGTTGCTGCGCCATTCCCGACGACGGCCGGCTCTGCCGGAGGTCCTTACGCGCAGCTCTTGACGATGGCGGATGAGAATCGGCCAAAGTCGTCGAGGTGAGTGGTGATGATCGCATGGAGAATCTCCAGATTCAGGCTGGTGTAGTCATGAACGGCGACGTTGCGGAAGCCGGCCATTCGCTGCAGCCGGCTCGCCAACTCGGCCGGAAGCAGTCCTGCTTTCACTATTAAGCCGAACGCCTCCCGACTTTCCTGCGGAAGTCCCAACCCTTTACGTCTGACCACATACATGGCGAGATCAATAGCGGTCTCGCAAGCACGCTGCAGGTTGAGCACGATCGCATCCTGCTTGGTTTGATTGTTGAACAGGTTGCGTCGGTCCCCTCCATATTCTTCGGTGATGCGGAGCAGGTATCGTTCGATGCTCCCCGCCTTGTTCACAATCACATCGTCAGCCATACACGAGTCCGCGAGTCTTGATGTCGTGGAGTAACTCCCGCCGTTCTTCGTTCAGCCGAGCGTAATCGGAGTAGGCGTACATTTCGAACTCGACCCGAGCGGCGTCTTCTGTGCTGTCGAGGACGCGGCCGGTGGCAATGACGTGCGCGCGCATGACCGTGGAGGCTCGCTTGAGATCGAGCAGGTCCACATCTCGACCAAGCCGAGCGGCGAGTTCTTGAGCGAATTCGAAAAGCCGCTCCCCGGGAAGCGGCTGCTTGGCAAGAATGGCGAGGTCGATGACGCTGTCCGGGGTTGCATTGCCTCGGACCTCTGAGCCGAACTGGTAGATGGCCACGAGGTCGGGAATGTGCTCCCGCAAAAACTGCACGATCGTCTCACTCTCCATGGAAGGATCTCCACTCCGGAGAGGCAGTATACGTGACAGGGGAGGAAATGTCGAAGCGGGGCAAACGGGCGACGTTGCGTGCGATCGGAGCTCAAGGCATACTAGGCCAACATGAGCCACGAACCATCAACAGAGTCGGCCTCTTCCGGCCTCGAACGATACCGTGCGCTCTTGCGCGTGGCGGAGGCGATTGCCAACCATGCCGATTTGTCTGCATTGGTTCAGGATCTCGCGCGCTTGTTGCCGTCGGTCGTGCCCGTCAACTTCGTCGGCCTCTCGCTGCACGATGCTCGTCGCGGTGTCATGCGTCTCCATGCGCTGCGTGCGAATGTCACCGCGGACATCGTCGGCGGCCATGAAGGCGATCCGGCCGACACGCCGGTGGGCCTGGTGTGGGACACTCAGCAACCGCTGTTGCTGAGCGATCTGTCCACGGAACGGCGCTGGCCTGACATGATCAGGTTGATGCGGGAAGACGGCGTGCAGTCCTGTTGCCTGGTGCCGCTGACCTCCGCGGTCCGACGATTGGGGTCTTTGGAGTTTTCGAGCCTGGATCAGCACGCATACGGCGTCGCCGATGTGGAATTGATGCAACAGGTCGGGCGCCAAGTAGCGGTGGCGGTGGAGAACGTACTCAATCGTGAGGCAGCGGAGGCCTCCCGGCGCGACGTCGAACGGCAGCGGGATCGTTTCGGCCTGTTGCTGCGCATGACGAATACGATCGCGTCCACGCTGGATCTGCGCGAGGTCTTCAAGGCAGTGAGCCTCTGTCTGCGCGAGATGGTGCCGCAGGAATATGCCAGCCTGATTCTGTGCGACGGCAAGAACGGCCACGTCCGCCTCCATGCCTTGGATTTTCCTGAAAACGAGGGCGCGTTGACCGAGGGGGCGCTGTCCGATGTCGCCGGTTCTCTGGCCGGCCTGGCGCTGGAGCGGAGGCGCCCCGCGGTCGCCAACAATCGGCTGGATCTGAAGGCGTTTGCGCACGCCGTGCCTCAGCTCCTGATCACAAAAGGCTTCCAGTCCATGTGTTCCTTGCCGCTCTTGTCGCGCGATCGCGTCATCGGGTGTCTGAATCTGGCGAGTCATCAAGAGCACGCGTTCGGCGAGCAGGATGTGGAATTCTTGAGCCAAGTGGCCGGGCAGATCGCGCTGGCCGTCGACAATGCCTTGGCGTATCAGGAGATCCACACGCTCAAAGATCGGTTGACCGAGGAAAAGTTATATCTGGAAGAGGAAATCCGAGTGGAGCACGGCTTCGACGATATCATCGGCGAGAGCCGCGCGTTGAAGCAGGTCTTGGGACAAGTCGAAATCGTGGCGCCGACCGACGCGACGGTGCTGATCCTGGGTGAAACCGGAACCGGAAAGGAACTGATTGCCAGGGCGATCCATCGCCTGAGCGGGCGGCACACCCGCACGTTCGTCAAACTCAATTGTGCCGCGATTCCCACCGGGCTGCTGGAAAGCGAGTTGTTCGGTCATGAACGGGGCGCCTTCACCGGGGCCATCGCTCAGAAGGTCGGCCGCTTCGAACTGGCCCATGGCGGGACGATCTTTCTGGATGAGGTGGGCGAGATTCCGCTGGAGTTACAGTCCAAGCTGCTCCGTGTATTGCAGGAGCAGGAATTCGAACGGCTCGGCAGTACACGCACCGTCCACGTGGATATCCGACTGATCGCGGCGACCAATCGCGATCTGGCGACGCTGGTGGACGAGCAGCGATTTCGCGGAGACCTCTATTACCGGTTGAACGTGTTTCCCCTCACGTTGCCGCCGCTTCGCGAGCGTCGCGACGATATTCCCATGCTTGTGCGGTATTTTGCGCAGCATTATGCCGCGCGCATGAAGAAACACATCGAGTCGATCCCCGCTCCGACCCTGGAAGCCCTCACCCGTTACCACTGGCCCGGCAACATTCGAGAATTGGAGAATCTGGTCGAGCGGGCCGTCATTCTGACCCAGGGGATGCAATTGCACGTGCCGCTGCAGGAACTGAGGCTGGCGGAACCGGAGCGCGCGGCGGCGTCCCCTACCTTGCAGGATGCGGAACGCGAGCAGATTCTTCGTGTCCTGCGAGAGACAAAGTGGATGATCGGCGGCCCGGAGGGAGCGGCGGCTCGCTTGGGCTTGAAGCGCACCACTCTCACGTCCAAACTCAAGAAGCTCGGTCTCTCGCGCCCGAGAGAATAATCGTCCAGTCCCCCTACCGCCCGCTCTCGATTCCTGATTCAATGTGAAAAGGGAGTATCCCGCAAATCTCACCGTATTCACCAAGGAGGGCAGCATGAAGATGCAGCACACGGTTCGAGTGGCGGTCGGGGCGTTGCTCATTGCAGGGGCGCTGGTCGGTGCCGGGTGTCACCGACACCATACGCCGGCGGAGCGAGCGGATTGGATGACGAGCAAAATCGCCAAACACTTGGATCTCGACGATCAGCAGAAGGCGAAATTGATGGCCGTCAGAGACGAAATGGTCGCGGCTCGTGCCGAATCGCAGCAGGAACACAAGGCGATCATGGAGGACGTGATCGCTCAGGTGAAGGGCGACCGGCTGGACCAGGCCAAGCTGGCACAACTGATGGATCGGCACCAGGCCGAGCAGAAGCGCGTCATGCAGCGCGTGTTGCCGAAGCTGACGGAGTGGCATGCGACGCTCCGATCGGAACAAAAGGCCGAAGCCGTGGAGCACCTTCGCAAGTGGATGGACCGGTACGGAGACCACTGAGTCGTGACCCTTCGGACCTCGACCATTGCGGTGGCCGTCCTCGCATCGGTGCTGATCGTCGGATACGTGGTCCTCGATCGGTTGGTGTGGCAGGACGGCCTCCCAGAGGGACTGATCCAGGCCAATGGGCGGATTGAAGGAGACCATGTCACCGTTTCCAGCAAGTTTCCCGGGCGCATCGTAGACCTGGCGGCGCGCGAAGGGGCGGAGGTCGTCAAAGGCGCGGCGCTGATACGGCTTGAGGATGTCCAGACCAAGGCTAAAGTCGACCAAGCCTCGCGGCTCGTCGAGAGCTTGATGTCGCAGGTGGAGGCGGCCCACACGGCACTCGCGGTACTCAATCTCGAAGTGCCCCTCAGCATCGAAGCGGCGGACGCCAAAGTCGCCAGCGCGCGCGCCCTCATCCGAAAAGCCAACGCCGTCGAATATGAAGCCCGCCGCGCCATGCTCCTATTGGGAGGAGCGTTGTTCGGGTTTGGCATGTGGCGATTCCGACGGCAATTCCAATGAGCACACATCGGAAGGTCACGGTGCGCTCCGCCACTCGCATGCATCGTCCTGTCACACCGTGACGATGGGCTTCGTCACCTGGCGGGGGTCGTCGTCACTCCTCGTCACTCATGGCACCTCTCCTGTGCCCTACTGGTCATTTCCATCCATTTTTACCTGTGATTGCAGCCTGTTAGAGCGTGTCATCCCCCGTACAACGACCGGGAACGGCCCTTGCCATACCTTACGTACAACGGGTCGTCATCATTTCTCAATGGAGGTGCACCATGCAGGCATTGTTCAAAACAGATGAGTCCTGGGCCGGGTTGATCTTGCGTGTGGCGTTGGGCGGCGTGATCTTCGCTCACGGGGCTCAGAAATTGTTGGGCTGGTACGGAGGGTTCGGTTTCGAGGGCACGATGGGATTTTTTACGCAGAAGATGGGGCTGCCCTGGGTGATCGCGTTCCTGGTCATCATCGGTGAATCCATCGGGAGTCTGGGTTTGATCGCAGGTCTGCTCACGCGATTCACGGCGGCCAGCTTCATCGTCATCATGCTCGGCGCAATCGTGACCGTACACTTGCCCCAAGGCTTCTTCATGAATTGGTTCGCGCAGCAGCAAGGAGAAGGTTTTGAATTTCACCTGCTCGTGATCGCGATGAGCCTGGCGTTGCTCGTGGTCGGTGGCGGCAAGTGGTCGCTGGACGGCGTGATCGTTCGGTGGTTCGGCGAACGGGCGGCAGTTCCGGTCAGTAAGGCGCGGGAGACCAGCTTTGCGTTGCGCATGTTCTGAGCGCCATGGGGAGGCCGGGCGGATGCCCGATCGTACAGGAGACGCGAAGAGGTCCACGACCATGTTGAAGATTACGGTGTCGAAGACCAACCAGGGAACGACCTTCGTTCTGTCCGGGCGACTGGCTGGTCTCTGGGTCGATGAACTACGAACGTGTTGCCCGAAGCGGGAAGTCGGCGAGGCAGCTGTCTGCCATGTCGATCTCCGGGAAGTGACCTTCATCGATGATGCGGGTACCACACTTTTGTCTCAGATGTACCGCGAGGGCGTCACCCTTCAGGCATCGGGCTGTTTGACGAGGGCTCTCGTACGGAATTTGAGCAGCATAGGATCACAGAACCCCGAAGACGTGACGCAATAGGAGGTGTGCGACGAAGTGCCAGCGAGCTGCTGGGAGCGATGAACTCGCAACGGGCTTTCGCAACTCAGCAGCCCACAATCCCCTGTCGCCTCGTGCGAAGAACCCATTCATGGAGGTGCACCATGCCGGTAACACTCATCAATGTATTTTCTGTCCCCGCCGTCAAAGAGGGTGAGTTTGTGCAGTGGTGGCAGGACGTCAAAGAGCACATCACGAAGCAACCGGGATTCATCAGCGGCAAATTCCACAAAAGCCTCAAGCCGGAGAGCCGGTTCAACTATATCAACGTCGCCGTTTGGGAGAATGAGACGCTGTATTGGAAGGCCTATGAGACAAGCGTTACGCCCATGAAGGAGAAGCTGGGGGCACTGGGTGTGGATATGACACCGGCGCTCTATCACGTTGCCTTTGAATACTGAGGCTCGCCTCCAGAGGGTGAAGACGAGGGGTTTCGGCCGGAGACGGCGATCGGGGTTGCATCGGGGAACGAGACTCTCTAACGTGACACGGTAGGTCGCCACGACCGGATGTCCGATTTCCCGCTTACTCAATACCACAAGTACGATGGAGGCCAAGCCCGCATGATTCGTGAGCACGTCTGCTGCAATCGCCGATTCACTGTTACGACAGGCTTTCGGCCGGCGGGTTCGCCCTTTCGGTTCGGCCGCCTCACCGATTCGGCGGCGTCCGCATGCGTGTCTCGACGTACCCGTCGAGGCGCGGACCTCGCCATGTGACTCGGTGCTGTCGCGATGAAGCGTCATAAATGCTGCGGGCTCATCGCTCCCGATTCGAGCCGCACGCGGTCTGTGCAGTAAGGAGACACCAATGGAAAAGTTGGCCCAGACACAATTCCCCATTCACGATTTGCTACAGCGCCGATGGAGCCCGCGAGCCTTTTCGGAGCGCATGGTGGAGTCGGACAGGTTGCAGAGCCTGTTCGAGGCGGCGAGGTGGGCGCCGTCGTCGAATAACGAGCAGCCCTGGCACTTCATTGTCGGGACGAAAGCGGACCCTCCCGCGCACGACCGTCTCGTGGCCTGCCTCAAGGAAGGCAACAGGAAGTGGGCGGTTCGCGCCCCGGTATTGATATTGTCGGTGGCGCGGCTGAATTTCGAGGACGAAGGCATACCCAACCGGCATGCCTGGCACGATACGGGGATGGCCGCGCTCAGCCTGTGCCTGCAGGCCACGGCGTTGGGATTGATCGCGCACCAGATGGCGGGATTCGAGATCGAGAAGGCCCGCACCGATCTCGGCATTCCCGCCGGGTATGAACCGGTGGCGATGATCGCCGTCGGATATCCGGGCGACCTGGCATCGTTGCCGGACTACCTGCGCGAGCGGGAATTGAAACCGCGGGAACGGAAGGCTGTGACCGAGTTCGTGTCTCACGGAACGTGGAATGGCCCGCCCGAGTGGCTCACCCGGTAGGCATCCTTGCTCAGGCGCGTCGGAGGCGCAGCATCTCGTTGCCGCCCTGTTGAAGTTCGTACTCCACCTGTTCGATGGACAGGTGATGGCCCTCTCGACGGAGTTGCTCATACACCAGATCCCCGTGCTGCGACCGCTCTGCGCGGAGCGCGAGCAGAGGGAAGATCCTCACTTCCCGCGCGACCCGCAACAGGGCACGAATGGCATCGAGGTGAAACGCGGCATCGAAGTGGTCCGAGTACAAAAACAGAAAGTGCGACGACAGTGCGAGGTCGAACCGGTCTGCCTCGAACGGAAGGTTCGGCAAGGCGCCGCAGACATACCGACCTGTTCCCGTCCGCCCGCTGTAATCGGCAACAAATCTTTCCATCACCGCGATCCGGTTCCGTCGTAGATCCTCTGGGTCGCGATGATAACTCCATACCCAATTCTCGGGAGTCGCCCGCACCTGCTCAATGACGGGATCAAGGGTGGAGAAGAATTGTCGTTGGATCTCGGCTCCGGTGAATTGATACAGTGGGTCGAACGAGCAAACCGTGCCGCCGGCTGCGGTGAGCTCCGCATTGAAACTGGCTGGCCCGGCGGCACAGTCCAGAATGCAGCTCCGGCGATCGGCCGCGCTGAGTGAAAACATCGACTCATATTCGCGCAGCGACCGTCCGAACGGCACGGTCTGGTCAAGACGGATGCTCATGGGCGAACAGTAACAGATAGGTTCGACGGAGGCGAGTGCCTGACAACGGTGCATCGCTTCCGGCAGGGTGTGCTGAGGGTGCGACGGGAACAGAGGTGTCGAGGATGGGTTCGCTGAACGGCAAGGTCGCGATCGTCACTGGGTCTTCCAGCGGGATCGGGAAAGCCATTGCCCTGAGGCTGGCCAAGGACGGAGCTGCCGTCGTGGTCCATTGCCGGACTCGCGCCCAACAGGCTGGTGCAGTCGTCGCTGCGATCCAGGAACAGGGCGGCACGGCGTGGACGATCCAAGCCGACATGAGCCGCGTGGATGAGGCTCGACGGGTCATTACGGACACCGTCGCGCGATTCGGCCGGCTGGATATTCTGGTGAACAATGCCGGGAAGTTCTCGCCGAAATCCTTCCTGGAGACGACCGAAGCGGATTTCGACGCGCTGATCGGTCTGCATGCCAAGGGGCCCTACTTTGCGATGCAGGAAGCCGCCAAGGTCCTCCCGGAGCATGGGCGCATCGTGAACATCACCACCGCGGGCACGGAGTTGCATTTTCATGGGGCCAGTGCGTATCTGGGCAGTAAGCGGGCGTTGGAGCAATTTACCAAGGGCATCGCCCAGGAGCTGGCCCCGCGAGGGATCACCGTCAATGCCGTCTCGCCGGGTATTACCGATACCGGAGTCCTCACCGACCAGTACCGGCAGATCGGGCTCCAGGGCTCGCCGATCCGGCGCCTGGGTTTGCCCTCGGATATCGCCGATGTGGTGGCGTTTCTGGTGAGTGAAGACGCGCGGTGGCTGACGGGACAAACGATTCAGGCCGGCGGCGGCATTGTGATGTGAGGCCATTCAGGAGGAATCATGAGCAGACGCAATGTGTCGACAGGGGGCCCGTGGGAAGCAAAAATCGGCTATTCGCGCGCGGTGCGCGTCGGTCAATCGGTGCAGGTCTCCGGGACGACTGCGATGACGTCGACCGGGCTGGTCGGCAAGGGCGATCCCTATGCACAGACGATTCAGGCGCTGAAGACGATCGAGGCGGCGCTCGTGGAGGCCGGCGCGTCGATCGCCGATGTGGTCAGGACGCGAATCTATATGGCCGATATCGATCAGTGGCAGGAAGTCGGCCGGGCGCATGGAGAGGTCTTCGGCTCGGTTCGGCCGGCGACCACCATGGTGGAAGTGAAGCGGTTGATCGATCCGGATATGTTGATCGAAATCGAAGCGGACGCGATCGTGGCTTAACCGCATGCGGACGATGTCCGTCAGCGGCGGTTTCAAGAGCCGTAAAACGTGAGGCGTGAAAGGTGACATATAAGGCGACGTGGCACTTCTGTTCCGAAAGCGTGCGACCTGCTTACGAGTCAGGTCGCACGGATTACCGGATGGCCCGTCTGCAATGTGGATAGGCGACGTCGTATGAACCAGCCGTCACCGGAAATTGCTCACCTGTGTAAGATCGATCCAGTGATGAAGCGGGTCATCGGCGAAGTCGGCCCGTATGCGTTGTCGCTTCGAGCGAGGCGCTCCCCGTTTGAGTCGCTGGCCCGCGCCATTGCCTATCAGCAACTGCATGACAAGTCGGCGGAGAGCATTCTTAAGCGGTTCATCGCGCTGTTTCCCGGCCGGCGGTTTCCCCGTCCGGCTGACCTGCTGGCGGTGGCGCCGGAGATCATTCGCGGCACAGGGTTTTCCCGCGCCAAGATTGCCGCGTTGCATGATCTCGCGGCCAAGGCGATGGATGGAACCGTGCCGACCACGGCCGTGATTCAACGCCTCG
>CABVRO010000122.1 GCA_902500715.1 uncultured Nitrospira sp.
AGCCGCGGCTGTTCTTGTGGCGAATTTCCGCTTTTTTATGTTCGAGAATCCGATCCAGAATCACGATGTCACGACGCCTTCTTCGTAAATGCGATAAGCCGATCCAGTTTCTCCATCGCCGCACCCGAGTCGATCGTCTGCTGGGCCAAGTGAAACCCTTCCTGCAGCGTCTTCGCTTTGCACCCCGCCACGAGCGCCGGCGCGGCATTCAGACACACGATGTCGCGCTTCGGCCCTTTCCGTCCCCGGAAAATCTCGCGCGTGATGGCGGCATTGTCTTCCGCGCTCCCGCCGACCAACTCTTTCGGCCTAACGCGTGTGAGGCCGAATTCGGAGGGATCAATCGCGTAGCTCGACACCACGCCGGCCTTTCCCTCTGAAATACGCGTCCGGTCTGTAACGGTAATCTCATCCAATCCGTCCTTGCCGTGCACGACAAAACAATGTTGCGCCCCCAGGTGGAGCAGCACCTTGGCCACCAATTCCGTCAAACCGGCATCGAAGACACCCACCACTTGCAGCCGGGCTCCGGCGGGATTCGTGAGAGGCCCGAGGATATTCAGCAAGGTGCGGATGCCCAATTCCTGTCGTGGCTGGGCGCAATGTTTCATCGCACTATGATAGAGCGGCGCGAAGAGAAACCCGATCCCCACCTCGTTCACGCAATCGGCCACCCGATCAGGCGGCAAATCGATCGCCACTCCCAGCGCGGCCAACACATCGGCACTGCCTGATTTGGACGAGACCGACCGGTTGCCATGCTTCGCCACCGTCAGACCGGCGCCTGCCACTACGAATGCCGCCGTGGTCGAAATATTGAAGGTATGCGCCCGATCGCCGCCGGTCCCGCAGGTATCTACGACCTGGGAATCACGCACCCGGATTTTAGTCGCGCGAGCCCGCATGGCCTGCACGGAGCCGGCGATCTCCGCCACGGTCTCCCCCTTCATCCGCAGCCCCATGAGATACCCGGCGATCTGGGCGGAGGTCGCCGTACCGTCCATGATCTCGCCCATCACGGTCTCAGCTTCTTGTTCAGTGAGGTCCGACCGTTCGGCCAATGTATTGATTGCGTCTTTGATCATGAAGGGCGCGATCAGTGATCCGCTGTCGGCAATCAGTCGGAAGGCCGTGTAGAGAGCACTGATTGCTGATGGCCGACGGCTGTGGACTAGAGTTTCAGAAAATTTCTGAGCAGCTCCTTACCGGCGGTGGTGAGAATCGATTCCGGATGGAATTGCACACCCTCGATACCCAGCGTCTTATGCCGCATCCCCATGATCTCGCCTTCGGCGGTCTCGGCGCTGATCTCGAAACAGTCCGGCAGGTTCTTGCGGTTCACGATGAGCGAATGGTAGCGGGTGGCCTCAAAGGGATTCGGAAGATTGCGAAAAATGGTGCGACCGTCGTGGCGAACCATGGACGTCTTGCCGTGCATGAGACGCTCGGCGCGGATGACTTCGCCGCCGAACGCAACCGCCAGCGATTGATGGCCGAGACACACGCCCAGCAACGGTAATTTGCCGCCGAAATGCCGAATCGCCTCCACCGAGATTCCCGCTTCGTTCGGCGTGCAGGGGCCGGGCGAAATGACGAGCCGGCGCGGCTTCAACGCTTCGATCTCCCGGATGGAAATCTTATCGTTTCTGTAGACGACCACATCTTCCCCCAACTCGCCGAAATATTGCACGAGGTTGTAGGTGAAGGAATCGTAATTATCGATCATCAACAACATATGAACCACTCGTCGTCGCTAGTCGTTCGTGTATCGTATCTCGTTGGGGTCGCTGTTCCTGCGTTTCACGTTTGACCAGTCACGTTTCACGCGCTCATTCCAATCCCCGCTCGGCAAGTTCGATGGCTTTCATCATCGCCCGCGCCTTGTTGCAAGTTTCTTCGTATTCATGCTCAGGATTCGAATCGGCGACGATTCCGGCCCCCGCTTGAATATACGCTTGCCGCCCTTTGATCACGACGGTCCGGATGTTGATGCACATGTCCATGTTGCCGGAGAAGCCGAAATACCCCACCGCGCCCGCATAGGGGCCACGGCGCGTCGGTTCCAACTCCTCGATGATTTCCATCGCGCGAATCTTCGGCGCACCCGATACGGTCCCCGCCGGGAAACAGGCTCGCATGACATCGTACACGGATTTGTCTTTTTCCAACTGTCCCGTCACTTGCGACACAATGTGCATGACATGCGAATACCGCTCGACCTGCATCAGCGACTCCACCTTCACCGAGCCTCTGGCTGCCACCCGTCCCACGTCGTTCCGGCCCAGATCCACCAGCATTACATGTTCCGCTCGCTCTTTTTCGTCCGCCAACAGCCGTCGCGCCAGGTCCTGATCCTCTTCCGGCGTCTGTCCGCGGCGACGCGTGCCCGCAATGGGGCGCAAGGAGATCTGGCCGTCTTCGCACCGCACCAGAGTCTCCGGCGAAGACCCCACCAACTCCACGCCCGCCACACGCAGGTAATACATGTAGGGCGAGGGATTGATGACCCGGAGGGCACGGTACAATTGGAATGGGCTCGTGTGGATCTGCGTTTCCCATCGTTGAGACAAGACGGCCTGCACGATATCGCCCGAACGGATGTACTCCTTGGTCCGCGTGACCATCTTCTCGAAATCGGCCTTGTTCATGTTGGACGTAAAGGTGATCGGTTTCCGGCGGCGTCTCTGCCGCGGTTGCCGCACCGGCCGCTTCAACCGCGCGATCATCTTTTCGATCCGCGCGGTCGCATGGCGATAGGCGTCACGGATGTCCCGTTCCTTGGTCGATTCCAGGTAGGCGTTCGCAACCACTTTGATTTTCTGCGAGACGTTGTCGAAGATCAGCAGCGTGTCGGTGAGCAGAAAGGCAAAGTCCGGCAGGCCGAGGCTGTCTTTGCGCAGCGTCGGCAGCTCCTCGAACGTCCGCACCATATCGTAACTGAAGTAGCCCACCGCGCCGCCCACGAACCGGGGCAGGCCGGGCACCGTCACCGGCCGATACTCTTCCATCAGTTCGCGCAGCCGCTCCAGCGGATTACCACGACTTTGAATCCGCAGGTTCTTCTTCCCCCGCGTCAACACCAGATGGCCCTTCTCCTCCCGGATCACCGCCGAGGAGCCGCTTCCCAGGAACGAATACCGCGCCCAATTTTCGCCCCCGGCCACACTCTCCAGCAGATAGGCGGTCGGCCCGTGGTCGATCTTGGCAAACGCCGACACCGGCGTCTCATAGTCCGCCAAAATCTCCCGATAAAGCGGAATCAGATTGCCTTCCGCCGCCAGGGCTCGAAAATCATCCAGGGTAAGGGAGTATTGCTGTCTGCTCATACAAGGCTGCGACCGTCACGCTAGGGCCGGCTGACAATCAACTTCTGCCCGACCGCCAACGTGTTGTTGTCCAAATTGTTCCACTTCCGCAATTGATCCACACCGACATGGTATTTCTGCCCGATGCGATACAGGGTTTCACCGGGACGCACCGTGTGGGTGTGGCCGGTTATCGATGCCGAAGCTGCACCGAGGGCATCCGCTTCCGCCTGCTCGTGCCCGAATGTATCCTTGGCCGCGTCCTTCGCCGACTCCAGACTCAAGTCCGACGACACATCCGCCTTCAACGCCTCATCGACGGTGGCCGTCAAGTCTTTCTTTGCCGCCGTTGCCGCCTTTTTCGTCTTGGACGGAATCGTCGTCAGGCGTTTCATATCCTCATGCGCCCGTTTCTCAAGCAGGCTGGCTTCCTTCATCGCCTGCGCCTCTTCCTGAATTTGAGCCGCCTGCTGACGCACCGCTTCTACCTGAGCGCCGAGTTCCCGATTACGGGCCTCGTACTCACTCAGTTCGCGTTTGCTTCGTTTGACCTCGCTGTCCAATTCGGCGCTTCGCTTTTCTTCCTGCGCCAGGAGCCGCTGGAAGTTCAGGCTGCGCGCTTTCTCGGCCTCGTACTTCTCCGACATCACGCATCCGCTCACATTCAGGCCGCTCAGTACGAGCAACCCGATCGGAACCGCTACTGAGTATCTCTTCCGTGAGTTTCGCTGACTCATATGTCGCTCCTTCGTTGCTGCCTTCTCTAGCAGGATGCTGAAAACGTCCGCCAACATTGTTCTCGCGGCGTTCAGAGGCTCAACGTACTCGGAATACGCGTCGCCTCTTTGCTTGCTGCGGCCGCGCTGGACGGCCATTTGAACATCCTGCGCGCGGACTATTTGCGATCTCGCACGGTGGAGCATCGGGCTCCAGGGACCTCCATCCAGTTTTTCAACGTCGGCTAGGGAGGGGTTCCCGTTCCTGGCGCATCCGCTTCCGATTCGCAGCCTTTAAAAGTGGTTAGAATACGGTCCAAGGCAGCGAAAGTCAAAGTGAAATGGGCCGCTCAGACGTTTGACCCCCTCCCCACCCCTATGCTACCGTTCGCACGAGATCGCCGTTCCGCCTATTCTATCCAATTCACCGGCACGAAAGACCATGTCACTCAGCACACAACCTGCCGCGTCTCGCACCGTCACCATCGAGGGTATCACTCTGCACCTGGCTCAACCCATGACGATGGGCCAGGAATGGATCGGGAACCGGGAGATTCTCAAACAGTTACTGGCCTGCTGGCTGGTGATCGACGAGCATGACCTGCCGCTTTCTCCCCGCATCACCGGTCAGCCGGGTATCGGCAAAACCACCCTGGCGATGGCGGGAGCCCGCGAACGAAAGCAGGACCTGTATGTGTTCCAGTGCACGGCCGATACCCGCCCGGAAGACCTACTGATCACGCCCGTCCTGGCTGAGTCCGGCACCATCAGTTATCATGCCTCGCCGCTTATCACTGCGGTGCTCACAGGCAGCATCTGCGTGTTGGACGAAGGCAACCGCATGAACGAGAAAAGCTGGGCCTCGCTGGCTCCGCTTCTGGATCACCGGCGCTGCGTGGAATCCATCATCGCCGGCATTCTGATCAACGCCCATGCCGACTTCCGTTGCTGCGTGACCATGAACGAAGACGCCTCCACATATGAGGTGCCCGACTATATTCTCTCGCGCTTGCAGCCGACGCTGGGAATGGGGTTCCCTGCTCGCGAAGACGAATTGGCGATCCTCCGTTACCACCTGCCCTTCGCCCCGGCTGACATGCTGGCCATGACCGTCGAATTTCTCCAGGAAGCCCATCAGCTCAGTCTTGAATATTCCGTGCGCGACGGCATCCATCTGCTCCAATATGCGTTGAAGCGTCGTGCGCAGGATCCAGCGCACCCGTTATCCGCCGATGCCGCCTGGCGGGAATCACTGATGAAAGTCCTCGGCGAAGAAGCGCTCGATCTGCCGACTCAGTCACGCCGGCGAAAGCGCGCCCTGGGCGACCAGGCTCTGCCGCAGGGCCTCGGCGATTTCTTTTTCGAAAGCGACGACCCTCTACATCCCGGCCGATAATGGCAGTGTCATCCTCCACCGCCGACTCCGTCTTCCGCCTGTCATCACGCATCGACCTGTTCCCGCTCCTGCACGGCAGCGGCGATGTCGCTCAGGAAGTGCGCGAGAGGCTGACCGACCGCCGATTCGATTGCCTCGCGGTTCCGCTTCCGCCTTCCTTCGAGCATCCGCTGGAAGAAGCCGTGCTGGACCTGCCGACGATCGGCGTGATCGTCCAACCGGAACGCGATCAGGAAGACGCCGTCACGGTGAACTACGTGCCGGTCGATCCCTGTCAGGCAGTCGTGATGGGGATCCGCGTCGCCATGGGGGAAGACATCCCCAGGGCTTATATCGATCGTGAAACCGCCGGCGTGGAACCGGTGCCCTTCGTCTCTCCCGATGCCTACGCACTCAAACGCCTCTCCTATGCCACCTTTGCCGCCGCAATGGTTCCCACGCTCACGCCGCCTGTGGAAGGCAGTCAACAGCAGGCCCGCATCGCCTGGATGGCGTTTCAACTTCACCAACTCGAAATGGAGTATGAGCAGGTTCTCTGCCTCTGTCACTTCGCCGACTGGCCCTGGATTCGTCAGGCCTATCAGCAGCGAACCGACTATCAAATCCCGGCGCTCGACTTCGGGCGCCCCGAACGGTACCTCGTCGAGCCGGCCTCCCTTTATTTTGTTTTGGGTGAACTGCCGTTCCTCACGGAGCTGTATGAGCGACGCCGCGCCACCGTCTATTCGGACCGCCACCTCACCATCGACGGGATCAAAGAACTCCTGCTCGAAACACGCATGAGGTGGCAAACCGGCCATGACGCGGAGGGTCACACCGTCCCCACCTGGGTGACACCGCAGTTGCTGCAAGCCTACTTGCAGTATGTGCGGAACCACGCGCTGTTGGACCGGCGATTGACGCCCGACCTCTACACGCTGGTCCTCGCGGCAAAACAGATGGCGGGTGACGACTTCGCGGTTCGCCTACTCGAAACCGCCAAGAGTTATTCCTATCAAGACATTGAGAAGAGCCATGTGCCTCGCCTCTCCGCCGGACTCGATCAGTTCGCCCTGCCCGACGATCAAATCGTGCGGGCGAAGAACCGGCTCCAGGGTACGCCTCTGGCCTGGCGTTCGCTCTCGCTCCGGCCACGCCCCCCGCGTCGCACGAGCCGGCAGTGGTCCTATCTGTGGAATACGCATCGGCAATGTTCCTGGCCGCCGGAAGATTCTAAAATTGAAAGTTTCCACACCCATGTCCGCGAGCAGGCCAAGGCCATCATCGGGGCCGATCTCGCCAAAAGTGAAAAATTCACGACCTCGATGAAAGACGGGATCGACATCCGGGAGAGTCTCCGCCATTGGCATCAACGGCAGAAGCCGGGGCGTCCGCAACGGATGGAGATTTACGTCAAAGAAATTCCCCCCGCGCGCGGGAACGTGGATACGGTGATCTTTCTGTTCGACACCCCCGGCGATCCCGAACAGTACAGCTGGCAGGCCACCTGGTATGCCGAACATGCGCAGGAGTCCACGCTTTGTTTTTACGCGACACCCTTCCTGAACAACATGATCGCGCCGGGCATCGGGCAATCGCGTTACGGCGGCGCCCTGTTTATTTTCCCACCTCGCGCGATTCCCGATATCTGGACCGACGAGGCACTCGGATTTGCAAGGACCCTCGAAGAACGGTTGATTGCCGCCGGAGCGGTCCATTCACGTGAAACGCACGTGGCCCTGGTGACACCGGTTCCGCCCAAGGCGCGTTGGAGGCAGATCGCCAAACAATTCGACCGGCGACTCGTGCCGATTCCGTTGAGCCGGTTTTCCGGACAGATGATCGACCGTTTGCGGCGGTTTCATGTCTTGAACGGACATGAAATCCGCAGCTTCGCGGCTCAATTTATTCGCGAGTAACCGGCTCATGCCTCATCGCACAGTCGAACAACGGATCGCCGATCTTCGTCGCCAAATCCGCCATCACGATCACCTCTATTACACGAAGGACCGGCCGGAGATTTCCGACGCGGAATACGACCGGCTCTTTCGCGAGCTCGTCGACCTCGAAACCGCCCATCCCGACCTGGTCACCGGCGACTCGCCCACCCAACGAGTCGGCGCACCACCGCTGGAGGAACTCACCAAGGTCTCCCACGAGAAACCGATGCTGAGTCTCGATTCCATTACCGATCAGGATGATGTGCGGGCCTTCGATGCGCGGATGAAGCGGGAGATCGAAACCGACCAGATCGTCTACACGGCGGAACCGAAATTCGATGGTCTCTCGGTGGAACTCGTCTACGACCGGGGCGCCTTCGTCCGCGGTTCGACTCGGGGAGACGGCCTGGTCGGCGAAGACGTGACGATCAATTTGCGAACGATCCGCGCGTTGCCGCTGCAGCTCGATCCCGGGCCCTCCCTGCCCGAACACCTGGTCGTGCGCGGTGAAGTCTATATGCGGCTGGATGAATTTCAGGCGCTCAATCGCCGCATGACGGAACGGGGTGAGGAAGCCTTTGCAAACCCGCGCAATGCCGCAGCAGGATCGTTGCGGCAACTGGACAGCCGCATTACCGCGTCGCGCCCATTGACCCTGACCTGTTACGACATCATGGCCATATCCGGCACAGCTCCATCCACCCATTGGGAGGAGTTGGATGCCATGGCCATTTGGGGTCTCCCGGTTCCCGAACATCGGCAACGCTGCCGCTCGATCGAGGAAGTCCTTTCGTTCCATGCCGGCACAGATGGGATGCGGGACTCTCTGCCGTTTGAAATCGACGGCATCGTCGTCAAACTCGACCGCCGGACATGGCAAGATCAGCTTGGCAGCAAATCCCGCAGCCCCCGTTGGGCCATCGCCTTCAAATTTGCGCCCCGAAAAGAAATCACGGTGATTCAGGACATCGCTGTCTCGGTCGGTCGGACCGGTACCCTGACGCCGTTGGCCTTGCTGAAGCCGGTGGAGGTTGGAGGTGTGACGATCAGCCGGGCCACCCTCCACAATGCTGATGAAGTCGCACGAAAAGACGTCCGCGTCGGTGACACGGTCAAGGTGGAACGCGCCGGCGACGTGATCCCCGCGATTGCCGAGCGGGTTCCGATAGCCGGAGAAACGAGACGGGAGCCCTTCGTGATGCCGAACCACTGCCCGGTGTGCGGTTCGGCTGTGGCGCGCGAGGGAGCTTATTTCTACTGCACCGGCCAGACCGTCTGCGTCGCGCAACTGAAGGGCGCCATCGAACACTTCGCCTCGAAGAGCGCGCTGAATATCGACGGGATGGGAAAGAAGTCGATCGCCCAACTGGTCGATGGCGGGTTCGTCCGTGACCTGGCCGATCTCTACAGCCTGACCAAAGAGCAGATACTCACGCTGGAGGGATTCGCCGACCGATCGGCAAGCCTGCTCCTCGAATCGATTGAACGCAGTAAATCCGTCTCACTGGACCGGCTGCTGATGGGGCTTGGCATCAGGCAGGTGGGGCAGCACATCGCTCGCGTGCTGGCGAAACAGTTCGGCACATTGCCGAAACTGATGTCGGCGACGCAGGAAGATTTGCTGCAGGTGCGCGAAGTCGGCCCGGAAATTTCTGCCAGCCTCGCCTCGTTCTTCAGCGAAGAGCGGAACCGGGCAGTCATTGCGCGTCTGATCGAACGAGGTCTCACAATCTCTCCCCCGACCACGGAGAACGCAGCCGGCAGCCAACGCCTGGCCGGTAAGACGTTCGTCTTTACCGGCGGGCTTGACGGCTACAGCCGCGACCAGGCCAAACAATCGGTGGAACGACAGGGGGGACAAGTCTCGTCGAGTGTCAGCAAAAAGACATCGTTTGTGGTGGCAGGGACCGATCCGGGGTCGAAACTCGACCAGGCACAGAAACTGGGGGTGCGGATTCTGACGGAAGCGGAATTTACCGCTCTAGTGACGCCTGAGTGACAGGGACATGCTCATCGACGATGGGCTCATGCGTGACGGGGTGTTTCTCTTCTTTGTAGATATTGACGCTCTTGATGACCCGCGGGTCCGCCTCATGAATGACCAGGCGACAATTGGCGATATGCACTTCTTCACCGACCTTGGGAATCCTGCCCAGTTCATGCTGCACAAGACCGCTGATCGTCACGGCATCGTCGCCTAAATCCACCTTGAGGAAATCGTTGACCTTCCGGACCTCGGTGCGTCCATGCACCAGGATCTGGTTCTTGCCGATACGCTTGATCAACTCTTCCGTGATATCCGTCTCATCGACGATCTCGCCGACCACTTCTTCCAGCAGGTCTTCCAACGTGACAAGCCCCATCACACCACCGAACTCGTTGACCACAATCGCCATGTGGCGTTTATCCAACTGAAACTGCTTCATCAGGTCGTCCGCGGATTTCGTATGCGGGATAAACAGAGCAGGCTGCGCGATGTCGCGGAGCTTCATCTCCGTATGGCCCTGGGCCAACGCCGTCAACGCCTTGGTCTTGTAAAGAATCCCGATAATGTTATCCAGCGTGCCTTCATACAGGGGAATGCGCGAATACTTGGACTTGAACAGAAGTTCCTTCGCTTCTCGCAGATACTGATTGCAGTCGAGCGAGAACATGTAGATACGCGGAGTCATGCAGTCTTCCGCCGTGATGTCCTTCAGCTGGAAGACGTTCTTGATCATCTTCACTTCCTGCGCCTC
>CABVRO010000123.1 GCA_902500715.1 uncultured Nitrospira sp.
AGGCTCGCTGGGAAGTCGTGACCATCGAAAAGAAGAGCCTCGACGACAGGTTGTTTCTCCCTCCCGCCGACTACAAGAAGCAGGACATGGCCGTGATCAGGCCGCAGTCCGGCGACGCGATGCAGGAGGGGCGGTCACCGGCGGACCGGTGAGGCTCCGTGATGCCGACCTAGGGTGATGGCGGTCGGTCGGGTTCGCCGGGATGCCAACGACACCCTGTCTTGACAGAATTTTTCGAGGAGCGTAGATAAGATTTGCGGCCCGACTCCATCGTGGTAGCTGGGAGACCGGACAGACCGCGCGGCTGCCGTCTAGATCTCCCACTGAGTCCCGCAACGGAAAGGAGGGTGGACGATGAACGATACGACTCCACCTGGCCCGTACGGCCTGCCGAATTGAAGGCAGGCGGCTCGCCGGGGCTTCCGGACAGTTCTCTCTCGGCTATGCCTCGCGGCATCGAAGACGTAACGATCTCCATCATCGCGTCATGCCCCTAAGCGGAGAGCTGGTTTCGGTTTCTACATGTGGCTTGTTGACGACAGGCTGTTGTTCTCCGGCGAGATGTTCTTCCCTCTTGTTCGACTCGGCGGGTCTTCTCGGGCCGCTACATCACGGACAGCGCTCGGCGTCCTAAGCGCCACCCAAGGGCTCCTCTCCAAGCAGGAGCCCTTGCCGTAACGAGGCCTCGAACCGGCCTATCGGATTCGGGTCGGGAAATATGGCTCGGGCCGATTTTCCTATTGACAGGATTTTCTAAGGAGCGTAATACGAAATCGTGTATTCCTAGGACTGTGTTAACCGTGACGGGGCGATGGACAGTGCGCGCCTGTTCGGGAGACCTCGCCACTCCTCAACCGGGGAGGTTCACAGATGGAAGAACTTACGCCACCGGACTAGGGCGGCCCGCAGAGTTGAGGGTGGGCTGATCGTCGGTCGGGTTTGACGATCCTTCGCTGGCTTGTGCCTCTCGGCACTATCCGATAACCGGATAACAGCCACCAAAAAAGAGAAGGATTCGATCCAAACACGAGGCACACAAGTTTCCTGGGATAGTGTATCCCCCGACGGACGCCCTGTTACCCCGTCTTCTCGACCGGGTCCTTTGTTTTCGACAACATAATCGACTTTCGGCGTCCCAAGCGCCATCCACGGGCGACCTCCCACCGCAATGTAGGGTCGCCCGTGGTATTTTATGCGACCCGGTCTTCCGCCCTTGTTCCGTCCTTCTTCCATGGCATACAGTCCAAAGAGTTGCGGATTCAGAATCACCTGCTGTGCCATGGGAGGTCCCTATGTCTTTTTTTGAGGTGTTGGTTCGCGGAGATTTCATCGACCCGGCCACCTTAGTCGGGGCTGCGTTTTACGCGTTCTTATTTATTCTGATTGCCTGGTTCCTCGCTCGTATGATCAGGTTGGGTGTGCGCCGGGTTGCATATCTGCTGAGCGATCAGGCGGTATCGACGCTGCTGATCAGGCTGGGGCAAGTGGTGGTCTATACTCTGGCGGTCATTCTCTACTTCAACGCGATCCCACAACTCCACTCACTGGGGACGGCGTTGCTGGCGAGCGCGGGTGTGGCGTCGATTCTCTTTGGCTTGGCGGCGCAGACCACACTCAGTAATCTGGTGTCCGGCTTTGCCTTGCTGTTCTATCAGCCCTTTGAGGTGGGCGATCGTGTGCAACTGTCTGCGCCGACAGGGCTCGAAACCGGTGTGATCGATGAGATGACCATGGGCTATATTTTGGTCAAGACGGTCGATGATCGCCAGATCGTGGTGCCGAATAGCGTTGCGGCCCAGCAGATCGTGGTGAAGCTGGCTTCGTAGAAGAGCTTATGGCGAATGGCTGATAGCCGGGACTCGGACCACTTTCTTTGCTTGTGCCATACGCGATACGCCATCGGCAATATGCACCGTTCATGGGTCAGATGCGATCAGGGTAGTCCGAAATGATGCCGTCCACGCCCAGGTTGCGCATGCGTTGGATGTCCTTCGGTTCATTCACGGTGTAGACGAAGACCTGTCGTCCGAGGTTGCGATACGTCTGCAACAGGACGGGTGTGACCGTTGAAAAGTGGAGTCCGACGTGGGAGGCATCCAAGGCGACGACATCCGCCACAGGGTCCGGCGGCAGCCGGCGGTGCTGCAAGACCATGATCTTTGCGTCGGGATCGGTGTGCCGTATGCGCTGCAGTTCCGGCATCAGAAAAGACGCATAGATCAATGGTCCGAGAAAGCCGGTGCGCTTGACGATCGCGCAGGCCTCGTTGCTGATTCCCTCTACTTTGAGTTCGAGAATCATACCGACGGCGCGTCCCGCAACGTCCAAGGCTTCCTCCAGCGTGGGGACACGCTGCCAATTCCCCGCATCGAGCCGTTGTATCTGCTCGAGCGACATCTCGGACACGTGTCCGCTCTTGTTGGTGGTGCGGTCGATGGTGTCGTCGTGCAGCAATACAAGATGCCCATCGCTGGTTGCGCGGAGGTCGATTTCGATGAGATCTACGTGAAACGAGCGGGCTTTCCAAATCGCGGCGAGGGTATTTTCAGGGGCGTGGCCGGCGGCTCCCCGATGACCGATGCGAAGGACGGTGGCGATAGCGACCTCGCGTGAGATGCCCTGGGAGAGGGCCCTCCCCGATCCTGCGTTGACCGGCTGCAGGGAGGGGCTTTCTTTTCGAACGCCACTTCCCTACCATATTTCGCGTCAGTCTGCAAAGAATGCCGAGGGGGCGCCCTCACTATTCCATTCCCCTTCCGGTGACTCCTCTGCGAGTCGCCCTGTGCGAAAGGAGGCTGCCATGCTTGTTCAGGATGTCATGTCTACCGGTGTGGTGACGGCCAGGCGTAACGATTCCGTCCGTTCCGTGGTGACCAAGATGCTCAGTCGTCATTGCGGCGCCATTCCGGTCGTCGAGGACGGAGAGCTCTTGATCGGCATGGTGACGTTGCGCGATGTCTTGATTCCGCTCTATCCCAATTACGGCGAGTATATTCATGACAACGTGCACAGCCGGGATTTTGTGGAGATGGAGGAAGGTTATGCAGACGTTCTCACCCAACGAGTCGAGGAGGTCATGAGCCTGAATCCGCTGACGGTGACGCCACGGACCCCGGTGCTTGAAGCCGCGTCCTACATGGGCTTGAAAAATTTTCGCCGGATTCCGGTGGTCGAGAAGAGGACATTGGTCGGAATGGTCAGTCTGGGCGACATCAATCGAGGGCTCTTTTTCGAACGAGGGCATGCCGTGATGGATGAACGCAGGGTCGCACAACCGTCAGGGCGATAGAGCGGTTGCGGGACCGAAGGGGCAGCTCGTAGAATGGCCTCTTATTGAAACAACCGACGACTGCCACCGTCTGCGAAGGAGATGTCATGAGTCTGGCCGACAATAAATGCATTCCGTGTCGAGGCGGAGTCCCTCCCCTCCCCGCCGATCGCACACAAGCTCTGTTGACGGAATTAGGACGTGGGTGGTCCTTGAGCAAAGAAGGGCATCTAGAGCGGCTCTACACCTTCAAGGATTTTGCACAGTCGCTCGCGTTTGCCAACAAAGTCGGCGCGGTGGCTGAAGCCGAAGGGCATCATCCGGACTTGTATGTGGCCTGGGGCAAGTGCAAGGTGGAGATTTGGACGCACAAAATCAACGGGCTCACGGAGAGCGATTTTTATCTGGCGGCGAAGGCCGATCGTGAGTTCGAACCGTTTCGTGCCGTGGCCGGGTGATTGCGGTGATGTGCTTCGCGAGGACCATCGAGGTGGCTCATGAGTGACAGGGCTCAGGTCGCGCTCGTCAACATGCCCTTCAGTTTCTCGAAGTACCCGTCCATTCAGCTGGGAACCCTCTCGGCGTTGTTGAAAGCGAAGGGTATCGGGGTCGATTGTCATCACCTCAATGTGCGATTCGCACACAAGATCGGGATTCCTCTCTACGAATCGATTTGCGAGAAACGCGCGCTGTTCGGCGAGTGGCTCTTTTCCTATCTGCTGTTCCGCGACAACCCCAAACGGGCCGAGTATCCCCGAGTGTTCAAGCCGGTGTTCGAGCAGATTGCCCGGGAAAGCGGTCAGCCGATGTCGTTCTTCGAGGACATGGCCACACGGACCGCGCCGCAATTCCTGACCGGAGCCATGACCGGTATCGATTGGGGCCGGTACAAGATCGTGGGGTTCACGTCCACCTTCGATCAAAACGTGGCCAGCCTGACGATGGCGAAGCTCATCAAGGATTTGTATCCGGACGTGAAGATCGTGTTCGGTGGCGCCAACTATGACGGCGAGATGGGGCTGGAATATTTTCGCGCCTTTCCATTCATCGACCATGTGGTCGTGGGTGAAGGTGAGGTGACATTCCCCGCATTGGTGACCCATATCTTGAGCGGATCGACCGGACCATGCCCTAACGGGGTGACGTATCGGGAGCAGGGCGACATTCGATGTGAGCCGAGTACCGCGCTCTTTACGGAGTTCGCGCAGACCGGCCCGCCGGACTACGACGACTATTATCACCTGCTGGCCGAACTCGGCACCGAGGCGTCGCACGGCCTGGATCGTATTCTGTTGTATGAGGGCTCACGCGGTTGTTGGTGGGGCGAGAAGCACCATTGCACCTTCTGCGGGCTGAATGCGCAGAGCATGAAATTCCGGGCGAAGTCGTCGGAACAGGTCGCTCGCGAGATGGCGTATCTGTCGAGTCGGTACGATACGACACGGTTCCGGCTGGTGGACAACATCATCGATATGAAATATGTGGAGAACCTGTTCGGCCGGTTTGCCGCCGAGCACTGTGATCTGGATGTGTTTATCGAAACCAAGAGCAATCTGCAGAAGAGCCAGATCCGGACGCTGGCCGTAGGGGGCGTGAAGTGCATGCAGCCCGGCTTGGAAAGCCTCAGTCTCTCGCAGTTGAAAGCGATGGACAAGGGCGTGACGCCCATGCAGAACATCATTTGCCTCAAGTGGAGTTGTTACTACCGAGTGTCGGTATCCTGGAATATTCTGCTCGGCTTTCCCGGCGAGACGAATGAGGACTATCGGCGGCAGATCGATCTCCTGCCGTCGCTGTTCCATTTGCAGGCGCCCGAGGCGACCGGGAAATTCTGGCTGCAACGGTTCAGCCCCTACTTCACGAAGCCGCATGAGTACGGCGTACGCATCACAGGTCCTGGAACTGCCTACGAATATGTGTACGATGCGGCGCGTGTCGACCTGCGTAAGATCGCCTACGATTTCGAGTATGAACTCGACGACTGGCCAGTGGACCCCCATATCTATCGGGAATTGACCGGTTTGGTGGAAGAATGGCAACGGCGGGCGCGCAGCAACGACCGGCCGTTTTTGTATTACTCCAAGGCCATGGAGTATGTCACGATCTATGATGGTCGTAATCCACAAATGCCCACGAGGCAACGGTACGACTGGCCGGCGGCGGGCATCATCGAGGCCTGCAACGAGGCTGCGAAAAGTCGGGATCAGATTCGCACAGCGCTGAACGACGCAACGCGTGACAGGGTATGTTCGGAAGACGACTTGACCGAGTCGCTCGGTATCCTGACCGATCGTCGCATCCTGTACGAAGAGCGCGGGAAGTATTTTACGCTGGCGATCCCCGAGCACCCCTATTACTGAGCGGATTCTGCGACCTCTTCGGTTTTTCCCCCTCCCCTACATCGACAATTTGTCGGCCACGTTTCGCATCTGGACGCCATGCACCAGTGAGGCGCCGCCGCGGATGGCGCAGGCGACGTGGACGGCTTCCGTCATTTCTTCCGTGTTCGATCCCTTTTCCAGGCAGGCCTGTGTGTACGCGTCGATGCAGTAGGGGCACTGCACGGCATGGGCCACGCCGAGCGCAATCAACGCCTTCTCCCGCTCCGTCAGCGCGCCCTCGGCAAAGACCGCGCTGTAATAACTCATGAACTTCTCCCACAAGACCGGGTTACCCTTTCCCATGTCTCCGAATTTTCCAAGATCCTTCGAATGGTAATAGCAGTCCATGGATGACCTCATTGATTGAGTCGGTGCGATGGTGCTCGCGTGCACACCGAGCGGCAGGCTTGCGAGCGGTACCTGTCGGCGAGAAGCGATTACGCGTTTCCTGGCGGCGTCGGTTCGGCCTCGTTGAGGGCCTCAGAGAAGCGATGCCCCACGATGGTGGTGACCTTGTTCATCAGCTCGCCGAGTTCCTTCCACTCGTCCGCACTGAGGTCGGCTTTGATCTGCGGATGGAGTGCCCACTCGGCGTTGACGAGTGTTCCCTTGCGTGATACGTGCACATGCAACAGTTCCACATCCCACACGTCTTGCTTGTTCACTGGTGGCGCGCCCGGTTGTTGCGGAGGGACTTGACTGGCCATGCTGCCTGCACTCCTTTGGTCATTCGGATGAGAGCGGCATGATACCGCATCGACTGTCGCCCTGTACATGGGAGGTGAGGCTGGTGATGCGCTCGCGCGGTGCAGCGTGCGGGTCAGCGCTGGTGAATGGCGTCGAGGAGCTGCCGGTGGATGCGGCCGTTGGTGGCCACCAGTTCGTGCCCATACAGCGAGAACCGGGCTTTGCCGAATCCCGATACGACGCCTCCCGCTTCCCGCACCATCACGATGCCGGCGGCCATGTCCCACGGGCTCAGCTTCACTTCCCAATAACCGTCGAACCGGCCTGAGGCCACATAGCAGAGATCCAGCGCTGCCGAGCCGGTGCGGCGAACGGCCTGGGCGCGGAGAGAAATGCGTGAGAAGTGGTCGAGATTGTTATCGGCCGTGTCACGAATGTTATAAGCGAAGCCGGTGACCAGCAACGACCGCTCCAGCTCGTCGATCGGCGACACGCTGAGGCGCTCGCCGTTCAGGTATGCGCCCTGCCCCAGCACTGCGGTGAATAACTCCCGGCGAACCGGGTCCAGCACGACACCCACGATGCATTCCCCGTCACATTCCAGGCCGATCGAGACGGAGTAAAACGGGAAGCCATGGGCGAAGTTGGTGGTGCCGTCCAGGGGATCGATAATCCATCGATACGGCGAGTCCTTGGCCCCGGCCTCCCCGCGTTCCTCGGCAAGGATTCGGTGGGACGGGTGGGCGGAGAGAATGGTGGCCACGATGCTCTCTTCCGCGCCTCGATCCGCATCGGTTACAAGGTTGATGGCCGCCTTATAGTCGATGCGAAATCCGGAGCGGGCGTGCTCCAGGAGCACGGATCCGGCTGACTCGGCCGCTCGAATCGCGGTCGCAAGAAACGACGAGCGATCTTCTGAAGAGGGACGATAAGGCGTCTGCATAGAAGCCGCATCCTACCACGACTCACGCCTAAGCGCTTCCCAAGACTTCTTCTCGTGCCGGCAACTCATCGTAAGATGTTGATAAATAAAGATACATAAAACGCTTGTTCTTGTATGGCAAGGCTTGGTTAGGCGTTGTATGCATTCGGCTTGCATACGCGTAGAATGCGATCAAATAGTTATTTCGAATCACTTGACAGAAAATGAATCACTTGCTATAAAGCAAGTATGCTTTATTGAGGACTTGCTTGTGGAAGAATTGACCGACATTCTGGTGGGCTTGGAGCAGCGGATCAGCGCCTATCGGAATCGCTACCAGGAGCTTGAGAAAAAGCGGCGTCGGCTCGACGACGAAATCGCGATGATCAAGAAATACTTGGAATTGGCGGAAACGTTGTATCGCGTTGAAGCCGACAAGGCCAAACTGGCGAGCCTCTCCAGTCAGATTATTACCGATGAAAAAGGTATCCGACCCCTTCCTGTGACCGATGTCACCGACCAATCGCGTGAAATCCTGCTCGGCAAGAGCAAGTACGTCGGAAAGAGCGTGCCGGAAGCTGCCTACCAGATTCTCCGTGAAGCCAGCCGGTCGATGCATGCCAAGGAGCTTTTGCAGCGCCTGCTGGAGGGCGGTTTGCAGATCAAGGGTAAGACTCCATTGACGTCTGTGGCGACATCATTGAAGCGGGATAAGCGATTCCAGAAAGTCGGACCGAACACGTTTGCGGTGATGACCCAGGAGTTAACGGCAGTAGTGTGAGCGGGCGGAAGAAGTTCATATCAACTTTAAATGTGTGAAGGGAGGTGAGAGTCTTGGCAACGAAGAAGGCAGCGAAGAAACCAGCGAAGAAGGCAGCGAAGAAGAAGTAAGTCCTGCCAGGATTTGCACGCCGGGGGTAAGGCCACTTACCTCCGGCGTTTTTTTATGCCTAAAGCAGCCATGGCCCTTGTCTGAACGCTGGGCCACGAGCAGGATTCTCTTGCTGAAGTGTGTGGAAAACGGTTAGATCGCGAGGGATGGGGCCGGGCGAAGGAGTCCGAGCGAAGAGCGAGAGTCGGAGGTCGCGACCGTATGTTCCCCCGTAATGAGGGCCCACTTGTCGCGCTGAGCCAGGATTTGCTCCACGAGTCTGGTGTGCATGGCATGGCCCGATCGTTCCGCAACGATATGGCCGATGAACGGGAAGCCGAGCAGCGCGATATCGCCGATTAAATCCAGAACCTTGTGCCGGACAAACTCGTTCGGGAATCGCAGGCCGGATTCATTCACGACACCGTCTTTGGACAGAATCACGGTGTTGTCCAGTGTCCCGCCTTTTCCGAGTCCTCTGGCCCACAGGGCTTCCACTTCGTGCAAAAAGCCGAACGTGCGTGCGGTGGCGATGTCCTGCTCGAAGGCCGAGGCAGAGCAGGCGAAGGTATAGGACTGGGTTTGAATCAATGGGTGATCGTACTGGATGGAGTAGGTGATCCTCGGAGTTGAAGATGGCTCGATTCGGACTCGACGCGCTCCATCAACAACCTCAATGGGTTGTGTAATTTTTACATACGATTGACGGCGGGTCTGTGAAATCACGCCGGCGGCGCGAATCAGTCGCACGAACGGGCTTGCGCTGCCATCCAGCACGGGGACCTCCCCTGCATCGACTTCCGCATACACGTTGTCGACTTCCATGCCGACCAAAGCCGACAGGAGGTGTTCGATGGTCTTCACTTGACGGCCGTTGACGCTGATGGCCGTGCAGAGCTCGGTCGGTACTTTATTCGAGACTGCCGCAGGGAGGAGGGTTTCCTCCGATCCGTTGCGATAGACAAACACGATGCCGGTATTGGGGGGAGCTGGGCGGAGTGTCAGCGTAACCGGTTGGCCGGAGTGGAGCCCGACGCCTGAGCACGACACTGGTGATCCGATCGTTTGCTGAAACCGCACGGTGCCTCCTCAGTAAAGTGTACCCACAATTAAGCAATGCTTATGCCAATCCGATCAATAAATTCAAGTTATTGATATATATGGATTTTTTAAGTTTAATGGATGTTTATGCTGTGGTTAAATTCACACAATTGTATCTTTTGTTGGAATGGAAGAACTGCACAAATGTTTGGTTTTCAATGGGTTAAGAGATCAGAACTCTAGGTATCGAGCGAGAACGAGTCTCAGCGTTGAACCCGTGGAGGGAGCTCCGCGCCGATGGAACTGCTCCTTCACGGTCTGGGCTCTAATTCGATCAGCCCTTTGCGGATGGCCAGAATCGCGGCCTGGGTCCGGTCATACACCTGCAGTTTGTGAAAGATATTGCGGACGTGGTTTTTCACTGTCTTCTCGCTCAGATCCAAGTTGTTGGCGATTTCTTTGTTGGTTTTCCCGTCTGCGACGAGGCGCAGGACCGTAATTTCGCGTTCGGTCAAATCGTGTTCAACCCACGCCGGCTTTTTGCCCTTTTTCTGCGACATGAGGGAGAACTCGGCCAGAATTTTACTGGCGACCGACGGATGAATGAGTGACTCGCCCCGATAGATCGCCCGGATGGCCGCCACGATTTGTGAGGATTCAGAGTCTTTCAGCAGATACCCGGTGGCGCCGGCGCGCACGAGATCGAAGATGTATTGCTGCTCTTCGTACATCGTCAGCGCCACGATGCCCATGTGCGGAAATTCCCGCTTGATTTGCCGGGTGGCTTCGATGCCGCCCATGCGGGGCATACTGACATCCATGAGAATGACGTCCGGCATGAGGGTTTTGGTTTTCTCCACGGCTTCCACGCCGTCTTGCGCTTCGCCCACCACGTTGA
>CABVRO010000124.1 GCA_902500715.1 uncultured Nitrospira sp.
CCGGCGCCATCACCGACATGGTGAAATTGCCTGCATCTACCTTGGGGAAGAACTCTGTGTGGAGCCGGGGCAACAGAAGGACGCCGGTACCGACCAGGGCGAGCATTGCCAAGCCGATGACCACCGGTTTAAAACGCACTCCGGCCTTGAGGATCGGTTCGTAGATGGCCAGTACATAACGGAACCATCCCTCGTCGGCCGATGCGTCGTGCTCCGCCGATTTGCCATGTCCAGCTTGATAGAGCCAGGCCAGGACGACCGGTGTCACCGACATGGACACGACATAGTCGGCCAGCATGGCAAAGGCCACCGTCATGGCCAGCGGCACGAACAGATACTTCACGATGCCGGTGAAAAACATGATCGGCAGGTAGACGATCAGGATGCAGATCGTGGCGACGAAAATGGGGAGCGTCAATTCCATCGCGCTGTCTTCGGCCGCCGAGCGTCCGTCCTTGCCCATCTCCAGATGCCGGTGCAGGTTTTCCTGTACCACGATGTTGTTGTCCAGCAGAGTGCCGATCACCAGCGCGAGTCCGCCCAACGTCATCAGGTTCACGGTTTGTCCGGTCAGATAGAGGGCCACCAGCGCGGCGGTCAAGGAGAGGGGAATGGCCAGGCCGACGACGAGCGCCGCTTTGATGCTCGCCAGGAAAATGAAAATCATGAGTCCGGCCAGACCGGCGCCCAGGAGGCCCTCCTTCTGCAAGTTGGCGATGGCTTGGCGGATGTAGAGCGACTGATCGTAGATGAACTTGATGGCCGTCCCGGATGGAATCTCCGTGAGCTTGGAGAGCTTTGCGCGAATGCCGTCGGTCACTTCCAGCGTGTTGGCGCCTTCCTGCCTGGTGATCGGAAGGTAGGTGGCTTCGCGGCCGTTCACCCGTACAATCGAGGTCTGCACCGCGGCGCTGTCGGCGGCGGTGCCGATGTCACGAATCAGCACGGGCGTGCCGTTCACGATCTTGATGGGAATGTCGTTGATCTTGTCCACCACGTCCACGAGACTGTTGGAGTAGACGTAATAATCCAGGTCGCCGATCTTAATGTTGCCGGCCGGGATGATCGCGCTCTGCGCGTTGAGCGCATTGACCACCTCGGAGGGAGACACCCCGCGCGCGAGTAATCGTTGTTGATCGAGAAAGACGGTGATCTGCCGGACCTTGCCGCCCAAGGGCGGACCGAAGGAAATGCCGGGAATGGTCGCGATCTGGTTGCGCACGTTGAAGTAGGCCAGATCGCGAATTTCTTTCGGGCCAAGAGTATCGCTGGAGATGGATAGATACCCGACAGGCAGGCTCGACACGCCGAACTTATAGACGGAGGGCGGGTAGACACCGGGCGGCAGCAGGCGGATGATGCTGTAGGCCAGGCTGGTCAGTTCCGATTGCGCCGCGTCGATGCCGTAGTCGGGTTGAAAAAAGACCTTGATGTAGCTGATGCCGGCCAGCGACTGCGATTCGATATGTTCCACATAACTGGCCTCGACAAACCGTTGCTCCATTTTCAGTGTGATGGCCCCTTCCATTTCGGCGGGACTCATGCCGCGGTAAAACGTCGTCACGAGGATCGAGGGCAATTTGATCTCGGGAAAGATGTCCACGCGCATCTTCTGATAGGACACCGCGCCCAGGATCATCGCGATCATGCAGATCGCGAAGACGGCGTAGGGATTCTTGAGGGCTGCGCGGGTCAGCATGCGGCCATCCGTCTGCTGTAGTTGTGGATCAGCCAGAATTTCCAGAGATGCAAGGCGAGCGTAACCAAGTCGTTGAATTCTCCCGGCTTCACCACGTAGCCGTTGGCTCCGGCCTGGTAGCAGGCCTGCACATCGAGGGGATCATCGGAACTGGTGAGGATCACCACAGGAATGTGGGCCAGCCCCAGGTCCTGCTTCAGTTGTTTCAAGAGGTGTGCTCCGCGCTCGCCTTGTAGCTTGAGGTCGAGCAGAATCAAGTTAGGCTCATCGCCGGTGGCGTGCTCGTGCAAGTAGGACAGGGCCGCGCTGCCGTTCTCGGCTGTCTCCAGTCGGCCGGTGAAACCAGCCTGGGTCAGGGCCTGGCGAAACAGTTCACATTCGCCGGGGCTGTCGTCGATGAGGAGAATGGATCCGGGCATGCTGTTCCTGCTTACGAAGTGCTGAGCCAGTTCTTTTGCATGGTCTTGCAGAGATCGTTCCTCACGTAACGACGCCGCGCCCGGGATCAGAAGCGCCTGTACGGCCAAACAGTTACGTCAGATTGCTCGGTTCGAGGGCGTGGAGCGGTCGTCGATAACGGGGAGGGAGTTCTGGAGAAATTCCCGACTCGCTGTGGAATTTCTCCAGAGCCAGGAGAGCATAGGGTCTAGGCAGCCTTCGCCGACGTCTTCTTCCATTCCATCATCTTGGCCGTCAAATTCGATGAGGCTATCGTGTAGTCGCCCTTCAGCCCGATCGACGCTTCCGCGCTGGTCTTGTCGCCTGTGTGTACTTTGGTGACGACCGTGGCCGCGACTTTGTGAAACGCTTTGTGCAGTTCGAGGATCTCTTTGTAGTGAGGTTCGTTGGCGACGGGCGTGCCGGCCAGGCTGTAGAGCCATTTGCCGAACTCGCAACGGTTGTCTACGCCGACCTCGGCCGGGACAAGTGCCAGCGTGCCGTCGATGTTCTGCCGCAGTTTCACCTTCCAGGCGCCATGCGCACCGATTGCCTTGTCGATTTGCTCGATGATGTTGGACATGCGACCTTCCGGGAAATGAAGAGAAGGGTCTCCTGATCCTGTATCGGAGGGAGGAAGGGAAGGCTTGAAGGGGAGGAGCGCGGCCTGGTCTGGGACACTGCCGGCTCACCGTCTCGCCGGCGTGCGCAAACGTGACGCTCGTGATTCCTCGCGTCGCGCACCTCGCGGAACGCGCGGCCTATGAAGGCCCTTGTTCGACGCGCGCAGCTGAGGACCACCCAGGCCACGCTCCTCCGAATGATTGTAGAAAGAGAAAAGGAGAGTGGAAGCAGGCCCCTGATTGGTTGAATGGTGAGGGAGAGGAGGAGGAAGAGCCCGGCGGTCCTCAATCCGATCGTCGGGCGGTCCTGCAGGAGGCGGCACCGGACGATCTGGAGTGAATGGTTGGATCGGTAGCCCACACATGGGCCCTCAATCGCGGAAGGATCATGGGTGAAACGGTTCTCAGCGCCATCCATTTCTGTTGACTGCACACCCGCCGCACATGTGTATAGTGCTGGTATGGCTCACCCCCATCGATGGCTGCTCACACGCGACTTCAGTCTGATGTGGTGGAGCCAGGTGCTGTCCCAGGTTGCTGAAGGTATCAGCAAGCTGGCCTTGCTCTGGTTCGTCTATGCGGTGACGGGCTCACCGCTCAAGACGACCGTCATCGGGCTTCTGCAGACGCTTCCGCCCATTCTGTTCGGGCCATTCATCGGTGTGATCGTCGATCGCTTCCCCAAGAAAACCATCCTTATCGGGAGCGATGTTGCCCGAGGCGTATTGATAGGGCTGATCCCCTGCCTGGTCTCAGTGGAAAATTTTACCGTCGGGTCGCTCTACCTTCTTACCTTTCTGTATGGCGTCGCCACGGCGGTATTTGTGCCCACGCTGTCATCGGCTGTTCCCTTCATGGTCGCTCGCCCTCAATTCACGGCGGCAAACGCGCTGCTCCAAAGTACGACCAGTCTCGGTATCATCATCGGGCCGGCAGTCAGCGGACTCGGTATTGCGTTTGCCGGTTCTCAAGACGTGCTCTGTTTGAATGCCGTGACCTACTTCGCCTCAGCGGCATGCCTGCTGCCGATCCGGCTGCGAGTGACGGAGACTACAACGGTCGATGGAGAGGGCTGGAGACCGTTCATCCGAAACCTGCTCGAAGGCATCCGCTATGCGGTTCTCACCCGCCGCACCTTGCTGATGCTGATGGTCCTCGCGTCGATCTATACGTTCGGCAGCGGCGCGTTCACGACATTGTTCCCGGTGTTCGGGCGCCACCTGCTCGGGCTCGGACCGGTCGAGGTCGGGTATCTCTGGTCCTGGCTCGGGGTGGGGTTGCTCCTCTCATCGATCGGGCTGATCCGGTTGAGCGCGTGGGACCTTTCGAAGCGGCTCGCGGTGATCACGCTTTCCTGCGCCCTTGCGGGATTGGCTTTGATGGGCCTGACGTGGACGGATGATTTCCGCCTGGCGGCCATGCTCGTGGGCTGCATCGGCGTCGGTTTCGGCGCGTGGACCCCGATTGCCTGGGGCATCATTCAAGAAGTGGCTCCAAGGGGAATGGTCGGGCGTGTCATGGCGGTCTACACGGCGAGTGCCACCGCCACCTCCATGCTCGGCATGAGTGCGTTCGGCTGGGTGGCGGAATCGTTCGGATCAGTCGCCGGCATCATCGGGATCGGCGCAGTGATGTGTGTGTTGGCAGCGGGCAGTGCCTGGTTTGGGAAGAAGATTGGTGTTGCCGGAATCGACAAGGTAACTGTGTGACGTGCAGGTGTCGGCTTGTCACATGCATGAAAAAAAGAGACAATGCGCCGATGCCACGCGTACGAGGTCGATCGAGCCGCACTCCTCGATGTATTGTGATTGCCGGGCCGAACGGCGCTGGAAAAACCACATTCGCTCGGGAGTTTCTTCCGCGTGAGGGCGGAGTCATCCATTTCGTGAATGCCGATCTCATTGCGAGCGGGTTGTCGCCACTCAAGCCGGAACTGGCAGCCCGGCAGGGAGGACGCCTGTTGCTGATGGAGTTGAATCGATTGGCTGGTGCTCGGGCAGACTTTGCTTTTGAGACAACCTTGAGCGGACGGACCTACCTCAAGCTATTAAAACAGTGGAAGACTGATGGCTATCGGATTGAAATCGTGTTCCTCTCCCTGCCTTCTGTCGCGCTGGCTCTCCAGCGGATCGCCGTGCGGGTGCGTCAGGGAGGGCATGATGTACCCAGAGCCGATGTCCTGCGTCGATTTCGTCGGAGTTTGAAGAATTTTCAGTTGCTGTATCAGGATCTGGCAGACAAGTGGTACCTCTACGATAATTCAGAACCAGTGCCGAGACTCCAGAAGGAGGGGCCGTGAAAGTAACTCGAAGGAAAGTGAAGCCGAGTGTTGGTGCTGCACAGGTCGGCGCCGCGTTGCGCCGGGCGGCGAAGGTTGCCAGGAAGACCGCTCGCATGTACGGCACACCTGTCTATGTGTGGGAGAACGGCAAGGTGGTGGCGAAGAAACCGTGACGCCTGTATCGGGCGAGATGCCAAGACCAGCCAGCTAACCGATTTCCACTCTCATCCAACATTGTCTGTCCAGGTCTGAGGCTGCCCGGCAGCCGGCAGGTCTTCTTGCTATCTCATCGGCGTGTCCAAATCATGATCGCCTCAGCCGGTGCATCATGCGCGCAAGGCTTGCCGGTCCTATCGCCCGGTGAGGCATTCCTCTGCCATTTCGGACTCAACCACCACGACCATACCCCGCTTCTCGATGGCTTCCATGATTCCGGCGTAGACAGTCGCCGCAGCGGCAGACCAAGCCGGGTTGAAGGGCTCGCCCTTGAACGCCGCTTCGGCCGCCTTCGTTTCGTCGTAGGTGAGGGTGCGTTCTCGCATGATGTCCTCCTTGGGTGATTCGCCCTTTTGATGCTCGCTAGTCGGATAAGTGAGCAAACTTAGTGCCAGTTCAGGGCTTCTGCCCTCTGTGTCACGAAGGTTTCTTCGGCGGAATGCTCAACGGGGAATTCAGGGCTCATGATTCATCCTACCATGAACATATTTTCATACAGTTAGCGCGGGAATGTGGCTCGCCATGACCCTAGGAACGGCACCTTTCTACCCTGGTGGTTTACTCGGGGAGCCGGCTGGAATTGACCTTGCTGAGTGGTTCGCATGACGAAAATTACAGGGATATGACGGTCGGATACATCTGAATATCGGCAAATGAGAAGGGCCGTATCGTTTTGGATGCAGTTGGGATTGATTCAGCAGGGTTGAGGTAAAGGCACAGACTGTAAGGGCATCGGTTGCTTCAGGAGCCCACCCGCCTCCGTGCCTGCCTCCCCCCACATTGACTCGCCACTAAATCCCCGCTAGCCTCTGTACTCGCCAGACAATCACCCGCTTTACCAGGAGGTTAGGCCATGACGCTGTGTCGATCTGTCGCAATGTTGGTCTCGTTGGTCCTTGTGCCTCTGCCCGTTACGGCTGCGCCGCCGCCGGAGCCGACGGTGGAATATTCGGCGGACAGCACGATGGAAACCGAGGGTGGCATGACGATGAAGTCCCGCGTCTATCACACGCCCACGAAGCAGCGAATGGAAATGGGCGGGGCGGACGGCAGCGTGACCATCATCCGCAAGGACAAGAAGGTTGTTTGGCAGGTAATGGGCGATATGTATATGGAGATGCCGTTGGATCAATCGAATACGCCCGACATGGGCGGATTCGACATTCAAGAACAGACCGAGGTCGGAGAAGAGATCGTCAACGGCTTGAAGACCACGAAAACGAAAATCATCGCGACCAAGCCGGACGGGTCGAAGTTCGGCGGCTTCTTCTGGACGACCAAAGAGGGTGTCACGGTAAAAATGGATCTGCTGTCGAAGGACGGCGATAAGAAGATGCGCATGGCCAGCGAGTTGACGAATGTGAAAATCGAGAAGCAAAACCCAGCGCTGTTCGAAGTTCCCGCCGGTGCGACGAAGAACGATATGGGCGCGATGATGGGGCAGGGCGGCATGCCGAACATGGAAGAGATGATGAAGAATGCGGGGCAAGAGCGGGCTAGGGAGAAACGCTCGTCGAGGAGCAACAGCGGGAGCAAGAGCCAGGAGAATGAGACGCCTGCTGCCGAAGTGAACAAAATGCTCAAAGGACTCTTCGGCCGATAGGGGAGGTGCGCGATGCGTACGGTCAGAATCCTGGGCTGTGGCCTGCTGCTGCTTGCCGTGACGGTGTCCCCGGTTCGCGCCGACGATCCGTGCTTGGGGGATGGGGAAGAGAAGAGCGCCAAGGCGGCGGTCGCTGCGTTGACGAAGGCCGAACAGGCCGGCCGGCCGGCTGAGTTGTTCATGGCCTATCGATCCATCCTCGGCAACGACTGTCTCGATCGTTACGACAAGACCGCCTTGTCCCGCGCCAAAGCCGGCCTGCCGAAGCTGGGCCGTGACTTGGCCAAGGCGGCTGAGGCGAAGGGTCTGTTGTATTCTGCCGATCCAGTACGGAGCGATGGGCAGACCTCAGCGTTTCGCTATTTCGAAACCATCGGGGACTATGCCGACGCGAATCGTGTGATGATGAAAGCGCTGCAGGCGAAACCGGATGATCTCGCGCTGTTCACCGCAGCATGGGCGGTGGATGACAATCGTTGGGTGGTGCCGGATCCAAAAACGGGCGAGCGTCAGCCCTACGTCTCGCCGCAGGCCTATCGTCAGGACTTGCAGAAGGTGGCATCCGCCAAGGCCGATCGCCTGATGAAAGCGGAAGAGCAGGATGCGAAGGGTCTCTCGGGCAGTGCGGTTGAGGTGGCCACCTCCGCGATGAAATCTCTCGAGAAACTGCGAAACGCAGCCGGGTGGATGAAGTTCTTGTCCGCCGGCGACAAGGCGGCGCGGGAACGGGCCGAGCAGCGAGGCGATACGATCACGGCGCGTTCCGATTCCACGTTCACCCAGGCGAATGCCCTGATGTACTACGAGTTCGCCGGGTCGCCCAAGTCAAAAGACAAAGTCGCGCAGATGAAGAAGAAGATGGAAGAGTCCAGCCGTGCGTTGGAAAAGTCCGGCGAGAAGTTGAAGGGGGCCTTCGCCGAGCAGAGCCAGGCGGAGCAGAAGAAGTTCGACAAAAAGAAAGCGGATCTCGAAAAAGAACTCGGATTCTAGCCATGGACTCAGGCTTTCCCAGCTGTTCATTGTCGTCTGAACGGAGGGTTCACCAGGGCTACCCCGTCTTCGGGACGATGGAAATCATGCCGTTCGTTTCAAGGATCGCATACTTGATTTGCTCTATCCGTTCCAAACCATGCTTTTCCCGCGCGGCCGCGAGGATATCCTGTTCATCCACGCGCGCCCGGTGCATGAGTTCCTTCAACGGCCGGCCTTGATCGACCAGGATCAACGGCAGCCCATCCAGATACCGCTCCATCGCAGGAAATTGCTGCTTCAGGTAGGACATGGCAATATCGAGCCCAACCAGTGTCAGAATGACGAGGAAGCCGTTCGTGACAGAGTAATCATTCCCGATCATGGTATTCTGCGTCGCCTCGCTGATGATCAAGAGGAGCACGAAGTCGAAGTTTGTGATACTGCCGAGGGTGCGACGACCGGCAATGCGAAAAAGAATCAAGAGGAACAGGTACACCGCGAGACCTCGTACGATGGCGTCCATGGGTGTCTCCTTCTAGGGCCATACGAACTGCGTCACGGACAGTGGCTCGCCCTCGTCGACCCTGACGCTGCCATGCACCGTCCCTACGGCAGCGAGTTGAACCGACAGCGTGGCCGTGAACCGGCTGCCGTCGGACTGAAAGACGAACACGCGGCCCCCGTTGCGCGCCTCGGCTCGAATCGGCGTCGGCGATATGGAGGTGAGCTTTGACGCGTCCAGATATTCCTGATCCAACCAGACACGGACCACCCCATCCCGATCCTTGAGTGGCTCAACGGTCACTCCGATGTCGCCGGTCTTCTCAAGGCGCGCGAACCGGTCGTAATGAATTGAAAGTCCTCCGTCAGCAGTCTGCTGAGTCACAGAGGCGAGCGGATGATGCCCGAAGAGCCCGAGCAGCGCGGCTATGAGGCAGCAGGCGATCAAGACTTGCCCGAACCGTTCCACTCGCCACTGGCGATATTGGAATGGCAGGTCCTGCTCTATTTGAATATGCCTGTACAAAATCGTGATGATCCTCCCCCCTCATCATGGATCAGGTCGCCAGGTATTGAACATAGGAGTCACCCTAGCGCTCATGACGGCTGATCCCGCTCATTTGCCGGTAGGGTGCAGCTAACCCACTCCGCCAACGATCTTCCGCATCGCCTGATTTTCCCAAGGGCTTCTCCTAGTCCTTCAATAAGCAGAAAGGGGCTATTCTCTACTCTACTCAATATGTCGTAGGGAGATCCTACAGATGACTCGCTAACGGGAGGGTAGGAGATGTCGAAATTGTTCATATATCTGTGCATGGTAGTGGCTGTGGTCGGAATGACGAGTCTGGTCGGAATGGCCGACGAAGGCTCTCACAAAAGCTCGCCAAATAGTCACCACCAGGAGCTGCAAGCGGTGGTAGTGGAGAAGGGCGGCGCGCGGGTACGGGCGGAGTTGAACGAAGCTGGCCGCATCATCGATGTGCATCCGGAAAAGTCCGGCGCTCATTGATGCGAGGGTGGCAGAAATAGTGAACGGGAAACCGGGCTGCGGAGGGCCGTTGCCCGGTTTTTCTGTGGAAACTGCTCAGTGGGTGGGCACACTCTGCCGTTCTTCAAACGTGCCCGTTCCGCAGCCCAATCCTCCGTACATCATCCCGAAGAACCCGCAGTAGGCACCAGCCTTGAACGCCCAGCTCGCGCGTGTAGCCTGCTCGATCCGGCCGTCATGGATGAGGAACGATACGTATTGTGAACCGACCGGTAGCATGGCGGGGAGAGGGATAATGACGACATAGAGAACGAGCCCGGACCATCGCAGACCTTCGGTCTTATAGATCCATTCTTCCTTGCCGCCTTCAAGCGACTCCACCCGATCCGGTTCGCCCCACTGTGCGTGGAGCTCGGCTACAGTCTTCAGTGTCCCTTCGGGTTCGCCGTTTCGCATGTCGAGCACACCTCTCGTTCGATCAATTTTGGGGTGGTCGCTGGATTCTGTGCGACTACCCAGCGTCCAGGCCCCGAAACCGACGCATCCCTGCAGCAGCAATGCCCCGGCCATCCACAGCACACCCTGTCGATATCTCCGCATACAGCCCTTTCTTTCTCGATAGAACCTCGGGGGTCGCAGTTTCATTTTCCGCCGCAGCCTACTCCTCGCCGGCAAAACAAGGAAGAGGCAGAGGTGT
>CABVRO010000125.1 GCA_902500715.1 uncultured Nitrospira sp.
TGCCGCCGGGCTATACGATTGCCTGGTCCGGTCAATATGAGTTCATGGAGCGGGCGAAAGCGCGGTTGAAGTTCGTCGTGCCGTTGACGCTCATCATCATTTTCGTCATTTTCTATTTCACGTTCCAATCGGTCGCAGAAACCTGCATGGTGATGGTGGGGGTGCCGCTCTCGCTGGTGGGCGCCGTTTGGTACCTGTCGATACTGGGCTACAACATGAGCATCGCGGTATGGGTGGGACTCATCACGGTCGTGGGCACGGCCGCGGAGACCAGCGCCGTGATGTTGGCCTATCTCGACGAGGCCTGTAAGCGGCGCAAAGAGGCCGGGGGACTGCGAACACTTCAAGACCTCATCGAGACCGTCCATCGTGGGGCGGTGGAACGCATCCGACCCATGGCCATGATCGGGCTGGTCGATGTCATTGGATTATTCCCCGTGATGTGGGCCACCGGCACCGGTGCCGATGTGATGAAACGCATCGCCGCGCCACAGGTCGGCGGGGTGTTCTCCGCGATGATTCTCACGCTGTTTGTCATTCCGCCCGTCTATGTCATGTGGCGGTGGTGGAAGGAAGAACGAGAGACCCAGATGCGGCTATCCGCGGAAGCGAAGTAACAGGATGTGCAGGTGGCTATAAGCTAAATGGAGGAACGGGATGAGGCGCACAGACATGCTGCTGATCGTAGTACTGGCAGGGATGCTCATAGGAAGTGGATGCCAATCCGCGCCGAAGCGGATGATCTTGCCCGCGCCCGCCGGCACGAATGCCGCGGCGGCGCGTCACAATGACGAAGGGCTCCAGGCCTATCAACAGCAACAGTGGGAGAGTGCGAAACAACATTTCAAGGCGGCGATCGCCGCGTCTCCGGAGTTGGCCGAAGCGCACTACAACTTAGGTATGACCTTGTATCGACTCAAAGCGATGCAAGAGGGTGACGCGCATTTCATCCAGGCGGCGAATCTGGCGCCAGGGAACAAGGTCATTTGGGATGCGCCGCCTCTCAAAGGCGTGAAGGTTCCGGACAGGGAAGTTTCGGGAATGTCGTCGGATGGACACATGCACAGCCACTAGGCCGGAAGGTGACTCATTCGCCAGGCAGGAGGCGAGGAGAGTGGCACCACCTTTTAAGAACACAGTGAACTGGCCCATTGCCAACAAAGGAGGGCTGATTGTGGTGACCGAGTAAGACTCGTGACACTTTACTGGAGAGAGCCGGCTGTCCCGAAGTAGGCTTTAAGAATTTGACCCGGTGCGCAATCGTCAGCAGCACAGCTACTCAAGGCGCTATGAGTGCTATTAAATGGAGAGGAGGGAATCATGACACAGAGGTGGAGCATACTGACAAATGTTGTAGGGACTCTGATCGTGTTGGCAGTCGCGGCCTGCGCGATAATCGCCGATCCACCCCGCAACCTTGTTGCCAAGAACGACCACGCAGGACTGGAAGCCTGGTATGTGAAGGAGTCGGCCCATCTCCGACAACGGGCGAAGGACATGCTGGTGATGGCGGAGGAGTATCAGAAGAATCCCGGACCGAGTACGCTCGGGGTTGTATCCAACAAGATCGATATGGTCCAGCACTGCCAAACCCTCGCGGCCATCTATACCAAGGCGGCTGATGAGGCTGAGGTAATCGCATCCGCTCATCGAGACATAAAGAGTCATTCGTGAAAAATGATTCAGGGCGTAGTGACATGGGTTCACTGCCAACGAAGGAGGGCTGGAATGTTGAGCACTAGATTGGTGTCCATGGTATTGGCGGTCGGGCTCGTGCTGGTGCTGCAAGGCTGTGCAGAGACTTCAACGCAACGGATGATTAACGCGAACGATCATAACGGCCTGGCTCAGTACTATACCCAGCAGGCACAGGACCTGAGAGAGAAGGCGAAGCATTGGGAACACACGGCAGAGTACTACGAAAAGCATTCGGATCCCCACGGGAAAACTGAGCCGAAGCAACATGCTGCTCACTGTCGAGCGATAGCTCAAAACAACCTGAAAGCGGCGGACGAAGCAGATGCGCTGGCCCAAGAACACCGCGCGATGCATCCGCACGGCATGATTCAGTAAGTGGCGTCGCAAAGCCGTTTCATGGGGTATGGCCCAAGGAGGACAGCATGCAGTACCTGACGAGATGGCTGGGGATTGGAGTCGTACTAGGACTTTCGGCCTGTGCCCATACGATGCCGGCGGATGCGCCGGTGGTGGATCGGGTCCTGGGAGATCAAGCCTTGCGGGAGCAACTGGTGGCACGAGGCACGCAGGATGAGCACTTTGTGCACGAGGTGCTCCATCAACTCGGACAAGGACCTGACGGGGATCGAAAGCTCGCTCGCCTCCTGGCTGAACATCTCCACCACCATCCGACGCTCGAGCGAACGGTCTTTCAGGAACTGGCGGCGCACCGAGCGTTCCAGGATTGGATGCTCGAGAGGTTGCGTGGGCAGCAGGAACCACATTGAGTCAGGAACTTCTCTTGGCGAAGAGCGAAGAAGACGTGAGCGCGTCATCGTCCGAACACTGGTGCGGCGATCTAGTCCGGCAGCTCACGATGATTTTTGTCGTGGCGGTCCTGGTCAATTATCCCTGGGAGCGCCTGCAGGCGCCGCTCTACGGTCATTCCGGCGGAGCCAGTATTCCGTGGTGGCTCTGTCTGGCTGCGAGTCTGGCAGACGGCCTGTTCCTTGTGGTGATCTTTGGCATTGGCTGGATGACCCTGGGTCGCCGAACATGGTTTGAGCAGCCGGGAGTCCAAGGCTACCTTGTGATGCTAACGTCCGGTGGCGCGATCAGCGTCGGCATTGAGTGGACCACCGTTCATGTGCTGCGCTGGTGGACGTACGGTGAACAGATGCCGCTCGTGCACATCGTCAACATCGGCCTTGTCCCTATGACCCAGATGCTGGTGCTTCCGCCGCTGATCTTTCGGGGCGTCACCGTCGTCTCTCGGTATGTCAATGGGATGCGCGCCAAAGCCTGTGGACAATGAGCACAGAGTGTCATGAAGGCCAATATCGCGAAGAGATTCAGCTTGGTGACCGTTTCGATCCTGTTCGCTCTGTGAAAGGCGGTGAGCCACGAGTTCAAATGGGACAATACGATCATTGACGTCAACGGTTGGGTGTCGGTAGCCAAGAGTTAACGATGAGGGCCGGCCCGTGCGCGGTGGAAAGAGGACGTACCATTCGATTGGATATCAGTAGCAAGGGAGGGCGACATGAAGCAGCAACTTGTGAAGGGGAAGCGCGACGAAAAGGCCGTCACCACACGGAAGGAGCACCCCCAAGAGGGGGCCTTATCCGATGAGCTACAGAAGCGCATCGCGAAGCGGGCCTATGCGCTCTATCTCGAGCGAGGGTGCCGGGAAGGGTGCGACGTGGAGGACTGGGTCGACGCGGAGCGAGAGATTCTTACGGTACCCCGAGGGTAGGCGCGAATGTCCTCCTAGTCGACAGGTTCACCGTCGTTGGGTCTCTGTACGGGCGAAGAAAGAAGGTGCCTCACCGATGAACACCGTGAAAGATCCAGTCTGCGGCATGATGATTCCGGTTGATAACACGATCTCCGTCGTCTATCAGGGACAAGAGTTCCGGTTCTGTTCTGATCTCTGCAAAGGAACCTTCCTGGCTACACCGGAACGCTACGCGACTGGATCGACAGGATTGGCCCCCGGCGCTCTGGGCGTGACCAGGCGCATCGCCTATTTGTCGATGGAAGTCGCGGCGGACGGAGGCATGCCGACCTATAGTGGAGGCTTAGGGGTCCTGGCGGGTGACACGTTACGCTCCTGTGCCGATCTCAAAATTCCTCTCGTCGCCGTCAGTCTTCTCTATGGACGCGGCTATTTCGAGCAGCAGCTGGATGAATGGGGGATGCAGTATGAACGGCCCGTGCAGTGGGATCCCTCACAGTTCGCCCGGCTGCTTTCTCTGACAGTTCGCGTGTCCATTGAAGGCCGCCCAGTCGTGGTTCGGGCATGGCAGTATGACCTCACCGGCCTCACGGGTTATGTGGTGCCCTTGCTGCTCTTAGATACCAACGTCGAAGAGAACGCGACCGGCGATCGGGAGCTGACCGGTTATCTCTATGGTGGCGATGAACGATACCGTCTGGCTCAGGAAGTCGTCTTGGGTCTCGGCGGGGTCAGAATGCTCCGAGCCCTGGGCTACACCCACATTGAACGGTTCCACATGAACGAAGGCCATGCGGCCTTGCTTGTCCTTGAGCTGCTCGGAGAGCGCAAACAGAGAGAGCAGGCGACCTGGGACTTCGATGGCGTGAGACGGGACTGCCTCTTCACCACCCACACGCCGGTTCCGGCCGGCCATGATCAGTTCTCGTATGAGCTGGTGAAGCAGATGCTCGGCGACACCACGCCGCTGGAAGTCCTGCAGATGCTGGGTGGCAAAGATAGACTGAACATGACGCTCCTAGCCTTGAACATGAGCACCTACATCAACGGGGTTGCCAAACGCCACGGACAGGTCTCGCAGGACATGTTCCCGGGGTATCCCATAGACTCCATCACAAACGGGATTCATTCGGTCACCTGGACATCTCCCAGTTTCCAGCGCCTCTATGACCGGCATATCCCCGGCTGGCGGACTGATTCCTTTGTCCTGCGCCATGCCATCAGCCTTTCCAATCAGGATATCTGGGACGCCCATGCGCAAGCCAAGGCACGGTTGCTTGAAGCCGTGAAGCAGCGCACGCGGCAGGTGTTGAGCGGCGAGGCGTTCACGATTGGTTTCGCGCGACGAGCGACGCTGTATAAGCGGGCCGATTTGGTCTTGTCGGCTCCCAGCGAGCTGAGCGACATTGTCCGCAGGGTCGGACCGTTGCAGATGATCTTTGCCGGGAAGGCCCATCCCAAGGATGAACCCGGGAAAGAGATGATCCGGCGCGTGGTGCAAGTCGCCAAGCAGCTCGAGCGGGAGGTGACGATCGTCTACATTGAGGACTATGACATGGAGCTCGCCCAACTCCTCACCGCCGGGGTGGACCTCTGGCTCAACACACCGCAACGTCCCCTCGAAGCGTCGGGGACCTCAGGCATGAAGGCGGCGCATAACGGGGTGCCGAGTCTCAGCGTCCTGGATGGCTGGTGGCTGGAAGGCCACATCGAAGGTGTGACCGGATGGTCGATTGGGTCACGGATGATGGGACAAGAGCCCAATCCGGCCGAGGAAGCACGCGAACTCTATCAGAAACTGCGCTTGACGATCATCCCTATGTATTATCAGTCGCGCGAGCATTGGATCGATGTGATGCGGCACACGATCGCGTTCAATGCCTCCTTCTTCAACACCCATCGCATGGTGCAGCAGTATGCGACGAACGCCTATGTCTAGGATCTGGAAAAGGTGGTAAGCGGACGATGACCTCCCTTTGGCATACCCTCACCACCGAAGCCCTTGAACAAGAGCTCCAGTCAGATATGGATAGAGGGCTTACCGTCTCCGAGGCACAGCATCGTTTGGCGACAATTGGACCGAACGAATTGCCCGAAGCCGCTCCGCCCTCACCGCTCAAGATTTTCCTGCGTCAATTCGCGAATCTGATTGTCTGGGTCCTGATCGGTGCCGCCGCCGTGTCCGGTCTCTTGCAGGAATGGATCGATGCAGTTGCCATTCTCGCCATCGTCGTACTCAATGCAATCCTCGGTTTCGTCCAGGAATTCCGGGCTGAACGGTCGCTCGCGGCGCTGAAACAACTCTCGGTGGCGACCGCACGGGTCATCCGCGATGACACCGTACTAGCAATCCCTGCCGGTCAAGTCGTACCGGGCGATCTCATTCAGATCGAAGCGGGCGACCGTGTTCCCGCAGACAGTCGCATAGTCTATGCGACGGGGCTCCAGACACAGGAAGCCTCGCTGACCGGCGAATCGACTCCGGTCGCCAAATCAGCTGCGCCTATTCCCCAAACAGAGGTACCCTTGGGTGACCGCCATAACATGCTCTTCATGGGGACTATTGTCGTCTCCGGAAAAGGGCACGCGCTGGTCACCGCCACCGGAGCACAGACGGAGCTGGGGAAGATTGCCGCCCTGATTCACCGAGAAGCCCAGGCAGAGCAAGAGGAGACGCCGCTGCAGCGCCGGCTGGAGCACCTCGGCCATACGTTGCTGTGGCTTTCCCTGGGTATCGTCGGTGTGGTGTTCCTCCTCGGGGCTCTCCGTGGAGTGCCCCTGGTCAATATGTTCCTGACCGCCGTGAGCCTGGCCGTGGCGGCGATCCCCGAAGGCCTGCCCGCCGTGGTCACCATCACGCTCGCTCTTGGCGTCACAAGGATGGTGAAACGGCATGCCTTAATCCGCCGCCTTCCCGCCGTCGAAACCTTGGGCTCGACCACCGTGATTTGCTCTGACAAGACGGGGACGCTCACGAAGAACGAGATGACGGTGACCACTCTCTCTCAAGGAGGAGAGAGTTTCACGGTGACCGGCGAAGGCTATGTACCGGACGGGGAGATCCGATCTGACGGTGAGCCGATGACCGTGGCTCTGAAACCAGGACTCCGGGCGCTTTTGCGCGCCTCGGTACTGTGCAATGGTTCAGATCTTCGGCTCGAGGCCTTTCTCTGGCACATCGTGGGCGATCCCACGGAGGGCGCATTGCTGGTCGCGGCGGCCAAGGCCGGACTGACAAAGAATCACCTTGAACAGGAAAACCCCTGGCTGGGCGAAGTTCCTTTTGACTCAGACCGTAAGAAAATGACCGTGGTGCGTCGAACTCCCTCTGGTCCGGTCGCCTTTATCAAAGGGGCTCCAGACGTACTGCTGCGCGACTGCCAGGCTTGGCTCACGCGAGAAGGCAAGATTGAGCCTCTCGCAGATGCAATCCGCGAAGAGATCACCGCTGCCAATCAGCGCCTTGCGTCTCAAGCGCTCAGGGTCCTCGGGGTGGCCCTGCGTCCGCTAGATCGGGTTCCGGACGTCTATGAGGCCAAGAGTCTGGAGCACGATCTCGTCTTCTTAGGATTGGCCGCCATGAAAGATCCGATCAGACCGGAAGCGAAGGCGGCGGTAGAAGCCTGTCGTGTGGCCGGGATTCGAACCGTCATGATCACCGGAGATCATAAGGACACGGCGATCGCCATTGCGAATGAGCTCGGCCTCATTGAGCCGGGCGCGCAAGCGATCTCGGGCGCGGAGCTGAACCAGCTCTCGGATGAGGAGTTGTGCGATCAGGTGAAGGCAGTGGCCGTCTATGCGCGTGTGACGGCAGAACACAAACTACGAGTCGTCCACGCGTGGAAGCAACAGGGAGCAGTGGTCGCGATGACGGGCGACGGGGTGAACGATGCGCCGGCTCTGAAGGCTGCGGACATCGGGGTGGCAATGGGCATTAGCGGCACGGACGTGACGAAAGAAGCCGCCGACATGGTGGTGACCGATGATAACTTCGCCTCCATTGCGGCGGCCGTCGAGGAAGGCCGGGCAATTTATGACAACATTCGGAAGAGTGTGTACTATCTGCTCTCCTGCAACATCAGCGAAATCCTATTGATGTTGCTGGCGACGCTGTTCGGGCTCCCGCTCCCCCTGCTTCCGGTGCAAATCCTCTGGATCAACCTGGTTACGGACGGTCTGCCTGCCTTGGCCTTAGCGGTTGAGCCGGCGGACGAGGGTCTCATGAGACGGCCCCCTCGCCCGCCGCAGGAGCCGTTCCTCACACGGGCACGCTTGCTGAGACTCTTTGTCCAGGGCGCCTTCATCGCCATCATCACGCTCCTGGCGTTCTTGTATTGCCTCTACGGGATGGACCTCAATCTGGATCGGGCCCGCACCCTCACGTTTACGGTGATGGTTTTGGCGCAGCTCTTCCATGCCCTGAATAACCGGAGCGAGGACCGATCCCTCTTTGCGCTCGGCCTCTGGACAAACAAACCGTTGCTGGCCACGGTGGGGCTGTCCGTGCTGCTGCAGGCCAGCATCGTGTCCTGGCCGTCGGTTCAAAGCGTCTTCAAGGTCGTGCCCTTCGATCCTGAACATTGGGTTCTGGCAATTGGCATAGGGATGCTGCCGCTCGTCGCGATGGAACTGTGGAAGGCTGCCAAAACTACTGTAGCCAGGTAGAACTCCCCGCGGGTTTCGCCCCGGAGCACATCTGCATGATGCAGGGCATAGAATTGCTAGTGCTTTCACGGGTTCCTTTAGTCTCCCAGCGTGACATCTGGCGAATAGGTTAGAAAATTGTCTCGATCTTCATCTAAGCAAGACGTCGGAAGGTGGTCTTTATTGGTGGACTTCAGTGGAGTTTCGTGAGTGCCGGAAGGCTATGGTCATGAGCGTGCCAGCTAATGCTGCGGCTGGATCGCATGAGCGCCCAGTCATACGACCTTTGCAAGGGTTAGCACTATATTTGGTATTGACTTCAAGGTCTCGTGTCTATATACAGGGGTCAATCCAAGCATGACTTTGTAGTCGTCCAATTATAAAGTGACGTAATGGGCAAAATATTTCTGATCGCCAAAGCTGTTTGACCTCAGTGTCACAAAACACTGTTTCCTTCCATAAGCGGATTATAAACGACTTTATTTTTCTTCGGCCTATAGCGAATCTGGAAAGTAATCAATTTGGATGAAATCTGGCCAATCGAAAAAATGCCGAAATTGCCGCTATTAGTGTGGAGTGCTGTAAACAACTATATTTATCTCCACACATAGCATTCTAAGGCAATCAACGTCGTCTGTGCCTGGAAGAGAGGGGGAGGCAGCGTCAGCTGCCTCCCCCTCGGTTGTTTGTCTTCAGCGTGAGGCCAGCGAAGCGGTGGTCCGGTTTTTTCCGGCGGCTTGTCGAACGAACCGTACCGTATCCTCTCACATCTCCGTCAACTCACCCAGAATCCTGGACTCTCTCGATCTACGGGGAGTTTGCGCGATCACAGTCATAGATGCATTTGACGGAAATCGGTGCGGGCATTTCCGCTATCGTTCAGGGTTGTCGGCTGGTGCCGGCAGGAAGTCGGTTATGGCGTCAGCGGTCCGGTGACGGGGATTCGGGCTTCGGCGCCGGGCGAGGGACTCGTGCTTTCCTGAGGAAGAATGCGGAAATGAGTGACGGCGAATGAGACAGCTTGGCCCACGGTGAAACGGCAGCGCCGGAATTCTTCCTTGTTCATGCGGGACCGGAGAATCAACCCATCCGGCGTTTCAATTTCGAGCCGGTACGCCACGCCGAGGAAGTAAATGTGCCGGAGTTTCGCCTGCTGACGATACCGCGCGGGATCTTCCGCCACCTTCACGTAATAGGGACGAAATCCCACTTGCAGCGTATGACCGTCGGAAAAGCCCAGGGCAGGGAATTCGAGCGAGCCCACCTGGACCTGCCCGTCCCGCACGACGCCGGCCACGATATTCATCGATCCGATGAAGCGGGCGACGAACTCAGTGGCAGGCTCTTCGTAGACATCGGCGGGAGATCCGGCCTGCTCCAACTTGCCCTTGGAGAACACGATAATACGCCCGGACACTTCCATTGCCTCCTCCTGATCGTGTGTCACGAACAGGCTGGTGACATTCAGGTCGGTGTGCAGGCGGATGAGCCACTCGCGCAACTCCTGTCGCACCTTCGCATCGACGGCCCCGAACGGTTCGTCCATCAACAGCACCGACGGACGCGGGGCCAGCGCGCGGGCGATGGCGACACGCTGCCGTTGGCCTCCGGATAGTTGATGCGGATACCGACCGCCCAGTCCTTCGAGACTCATGAGCGCGAGCAGTTCCGTGACGCGCTGCTCGATATCACGCCGGTTCCACTTTTTGATTTTGAGACCGAACGCGATGTTGTCGAAGACCGTCAGATGTTTGAACAGGGCGTAGTGCTGGAAGACGAAGCCGATATTACGTTCCTGCACGGTGAGGTCGTTCACCCGTT
>CABVRO010000126.1 GCA_902500715.1 uncultured Nitrospira sp.
GATTGGGGAATTCCAGAACCGGCCCGGACTCGGCACTGGCGCAAAACGCGCCAGCTATCAGGATCTCTCAGTATCTGGAGGGCTAAAGATCGCACCGAGGGAAAGGAGAAGGGATACGAACGAGGCCCGGACGCAAGAAAGGACCGGTCAGATCTTGCTGCGAACCCACCGGACAATATCTTGAAGCCCCAGCGCACCCGGCTGACGAGCCAGTTCGCGCCCTCCTCGTAACAGCACCAGCGTAGGGATACTGACGATCCCAAACCTCGCGGCCAGAGACTGTTCCTCCTCCGTATTCACTTTCGCCAGACGAACCTGAGGTTCCAGCATCTGCGCCGCCTGCTCATAGGCCGGGGCCATCATGCGGCAGGGCCCGCACCAGGGGGCCCAGAAATCCACCACCAGGGGAATCTCGGCTCGTTGCGTATGCAGATCGAAATCCGCCGCCGTCAACGCGATCGGGTGACCGGTAAACAAGGACGCATGGCACTGACCGCAATTGGGCTGCTCCGCCAGACGAACCGCCGGAACACGATTGATACTCCGGCAATGCGGACAGACCAGATGGAGTTTCTCCGTCACCGCTTCACCTGGTCCATGCGAAATCCAGCCCCATTACCGATCGCAATGTTCTCCTTCACAGCCCCCGCTTCCGGCTCCTCGATGCCCCATGCCGCCCATACCTTCCCGCCCCCCCTTATGCCCCATCCCTCCAGCAGGCCCCATTCCTCTCCCGTGACCATGGCTCTCAGCGAAGGTGCGTTCATACTGGATCACGGCCCACATTTCTTCGTCCGTCAGCTGCCCCGCAAATCCGACCATGCTGGTTCCGGGCGACCCGTTCTTAATCACCCAGAAAATTTCGCCCTCCGTGCGATGGCGCCAAAATCCAGGGCGCTGAAAATTACGGGGGGATGGATTCAGCTGCGACGCCACCGGCCCATCGCCCGCTCCCTCCGGTCCGTGACAATTGGCGCACGTCCCTTTCCCGTGATAGAGGGCCTTGCCCCTTTCGACCACATCAGGCGAATCAGGCAATGGACTCTTGAGCGCACGCGCCTCCTCGAGGTGCTCGATCGGGACGCGGGGCAGCTGCACGTGTTGGGCGACTGCAGGGATACCCGTCACCACGGCCGCCGCCATGATCGCCAATGTGACACCCAGCAGCTTCTGCATCAGAAATCCAATTCCACCATCTTGCGATGGAACCGAGTGATGACGTTGGGGTCCGGTGTCAGGCGGATCTGCGCCTCATCCTTCCCCTTGTACGCCAGGAGATTGAGCACGTGGCGCAAACTTTCCAATCGCGCGGCCTGCTTGTCGTTCGCTTTGACGATGATCCAGGGGCTGAAGGTCGTATGGGTCTTGCTGAACATTTCTTCTTTGTATCGCGTGTACGAATCCCACAGCTCCTGCGCCTTTTCATCGACGGGGCTGAGCTTCCATTGCTTCAGCGGATTCTGCCGGCGCGCTTCGAATCGACTGGCCTGCTCCTCTTTGGAAATCGAGAACCAGAACTTGATGATCGTCACGCCGTCCTCGTAGAGCATGTGCTCGAATTCCGTCACCTGCTGCAAGAATCGTTGATGCTCCTTCTTACTGCAAAACCCCATCACCGGTTCGACGACTGCGCGGTTGTACCAACTGCGGTCGAAAAACACGATCTCACCCTTGTTGGGCAGTTGCCGGATATAGCGCTGGAAATACCACTGGCCCCGCTCATCGTCCGTCGGCTTGGGTAACGCTACCACCCGCATGGCACGTGGATTCAAATGCTCGGTAAACCGACGGATCGTTCCGCCCTTCCCGGCCGCATCCCGTCCTTCGACAAGAATCGCAATACGCTGCCCATCGGCCTGTACCCAGCGTTGAAGACGGACCAGCTCGACCTGCAGCTGCTGCAATTCCTGCTCGTACAGCAGCGTCTTGCGCACGTCTTCCAGATCGATATTCTTGCTCTTGATCAACTGAAGCAGCCCGCGCCGCGTGTTCACGCGCCGCAGATCGTCTTCGGTCAGGGTTCGACCCACTTCACCGATTAATCCGGCCGTCACTCCCCCGGTGGCTTGAGCAGGAGCTTGGTACCCGTCTCCCTCCCTCGGCACAGCCGTCGGAATGATCTCGAGATCATCAGCCTCCAGTCGCCCGTTGCTCTGTGCAACCGAGGCCGTCTCTGTCGCGCCGGCGCGATCTTTCCGGCTTTTTCCTTTTCCAACTGCTTGTCCGTCTGCCGCCATGCGAATACCCATCCCTTCTCGCTGAATTAGAAGGCCACGGTCCGATCGCGCTCGGCCACAGCCTTGATGTAGTCCGGCATGCCTTTGATGACTGCTCCGGCTACGAGATCACCCTGCCCGATCTGCCTGGCGACGGCACAGGCCCCGCAGACCCAGATAGAAATGTTGGCGGCCTGGACAGCCGTCAACAGATCTTTCAGCGGTGTCAAATTCACGCCGACGACATGATCCGCCGAGCCCTTACGCGCTGACTTCACCGCCTCGTTCCACAACCACAACACTACGTCGTGGCCCTGCTCCTTGGCGGTCTTCGCCGCCATAAAGGGAAGAGTTGCCATGGTCGGATCGTCTGTGCCCCGACTGCCGGAAATGATAAACGTCGCCACTAGCAGCCTCCTTCGCTTGCCATTCGTCGTTCGTATCTCGTCGTTCGTCCGGAACGTTGCACGAGATACGTTTCACGCTTCACGTTCTTACTTCGCCAAACTTCTCACATACGCAATCAACTGCCAGACCTGCTCATCCGGCAACCCGGCGAACGACATCATACCGGTTCCCGGCGAGCCGTTCTTGATGATCCAGAACAGTTGCCCGTCCGGAAGATCTTTCATCATCGAGCCGCAGGTGAAGTTTCTCGGCGGCGGAATCAACGCCGCCCCCATGAAGCCCTGTCCATTGCCCTTGTCGCCATGGCACATCGCACAGGCCACCGGTTGGGCTGATTGGAGAAACAGTGTTTTACCCGCCTGAACGATCCCATCCGAATGCGGCAACGGATTGGTCTTGGACAGGAATTCGGCCGGCGCCTTCGCCGTTTTCCTCGGCTGCGGGCACACGCCGCTCGGGCCTTCGCCGCTACCAGCCGCCTGCGCCACGTCGGCCCCACCTTTGAACGTGGCTCGCAAATAGGCCATGACATCCGCGACACCCTGCTGCCCGATGGTCAGACCCCAATAGGGCATGGTGGCAGATTTTCCGACAGCCCGCCCGCCATAATAAATGACGTTATAAAGGTAGTCCGTCGGCACCTTCTCGAAAGGAATGTTGGCGTGAATCGCCGGCTTCGGGTCCAAACCCGATGCGGCCGGCCCATCGCCCTTGCCCGCGGCACCATGACATTGGGCACAGTACTCCTGATAAATCACTTGGCCACGATCCAAGCTCGTATGCCCAAACGGTTCGCTCTTCCACGGTTCATAGTAGGGAAAATCTTCCCACCCTCTGGTCGCGATGTATCCGGTGACATACCGTAGACCCAATTCACTCACATCACCGACGAACTCCCCGCTGTGCGGCACATAGTCCGGCGGATTCGAATTGAATCGGTGAATCCAATCGGCTTTGAGGCGTCGTCCTGCCTCTACCAACGACGTGCTTTGCGGACCACCGACGGTTTTGTCACCCTCGCGAACTTGATGACAACCGATACAGGCATGTTCCTTAAAAATCTTCTCGCCGAAGACCGCCTCTTGTTTACTGAACGTCGTCATATCGATCGCACCAACCTTCACCTTTGCGTCGACAAAGTTGGTTTCGAGGTATTTCGCGATTTCTTCCGCATCGGGCTGAGACACGGACATATGAGTTTGAGGCGTCTGCGACTGGTCCCAACGATAACTTTTCGCATAGAGCGGCTGCTCTTTGCCTGCCAGCCATCCCACCAACCACTCGCGCTTGAATTTACTGCCCGCCCCGATCAAATCGGGTGCTTTCTTTTCCAGACGCGATAACGAAGCCCCTTCCAATCGATGGCATCCGGCGCATGTATTCTGCACGATCTCCTTCGCACGACCTTGATCGCTGCCTAACAGCAAGCGAGGAAAGGAGAACAACCCCATTAACATGACCAACGCGCAGCCGACGATTACCGTCCGTCTTCCACCCATGAAACACCCCTTTCCTTCGCCCCACTGCTGTGCCGGTCAGCGAGTTGCCAACCAGGCATGAATATCCGAGATCTCCTGATGACTCAACACCGCGCCCCAGGCCGGCATCGGCCCCCGCCCGTGGAGTACCGTTTCCCAAAAGACTCCTTCATTTTTTAAGATCTTATTGCGGGCCAGTTTTGGCCCTGCGCCTCCCATCGCGCCCTCGCCATGGCAGGCCTGGCAGTTCCGAGCAAAAATTTCAGCGCCCCTTTCCGACACCCCGACAAGCGGACCATCACTCGCGGTGCTTGGCCCCCACGCCGGCGCCGTCAGCGCCAACTCTTCTTCAATCGACGGTAGATGGTCCGGCGCACCGGAATGATACCGCGCCGTCACGAATTGCAAGACCACCGCCGCCTCGTCCTTGGACAGATCCGCGCCCCAATGCATCATCTTCTCAACCGTCACTGTCCATCGGTCGGCCGGCAACCGTTGCTGCACGATCAGATCGGTCGTGTGGCAGACGGCGCAACGGGCATGAATCAATGTCAGGGCTTGACGAGCCTGGGCCGGCTGAATCGTTCCACGGTCATCTTCCTGAGCCGCCGTCATCACGACCCAGCCAAGCAGGGTGCAGAGCCATGCAGCGAGCACGAAGCCTGAGGTCTTGTGCGTCATGCTCTTGCTCATGCCGCCACCGTCACAGACAGGCGATCCCACCCATTCCACAGAAATCCTCCCGGATTCCACGGACTCTTTTCCGGCTGCTGAGCACCCTGCGCATCCGTAGCCCGACAGAGAATCGCCGTCGGTCCCACCTGACGAGCCTTCCATAGGTATTGCCATTGTCGCCAGGCATAGGGCTGGCTCTCGCCCAGCAACCGTGCCTGCTCCCAGGTCTTCCCGTTATCGCAGGACACTTCGACCTTCACAACCGGCGCCTCTCCGGCCCAGGCGACACCTTGAATCGTGACCGGTCCGATCCGTACCGTATCTCCCTCCGCCGGAGCGGCGATGAGCGACTTGACGGGCATCTGCTCGACCGGAACCATCGCACTTCCCGGCAAGCCGGAGGACAGGCGAACGGCCGTCTCCGGAATGCGATAGGCCTGCTGCATGTAGTAGCCCGGCGTCTCATCCGTCCGAACCGTAATTTCGGTCAGCCACTTCATACAGGATTCCGCCATCCAGCCGGGAGTAATCACCCGCAGCGGCGCGCCATGCAGCAGAGGTAGCGGGCGGCCGTTCATTTCATAAGCCAGGAGGGTATCGGGATGGAAGGCCTTTGCGAGGGGGATACTTCGCGTGAACAGCGGCACGGTCGCCAACGCCGGCCGGTCCGCCCCCTGAAACTGTACGTGGACTCCCTGCGATTTCACGCCGGCTCGCTGCAGCACATCGTGAAGCCGCACGCCGGTCCATTGCGCATTGCCGACCGCCCCGCGCTCCCACTGCACCCCGGGTACTTTGGGACGATGGTGCGCGCGTCCGTTTCCGCTGCATTGCAGGACGGCAGTCAGGGTGACGGCCTCGAGCTGTTGGAGGTCTTTGAGGCTGAGCGTCAGCTCCTCTTTGACCAGCCCTTTGACCGTCAGTCGCCAGACATCGGGCTGTACCGTCTCGGCTGAAGGAGGGCCGAAGTGACTGCGCGTGAAAAATCGCTCATTGGGTGTGAGCCAGGAGGCAAATTCCCGGACCGGTGTTTCTGCGTCGAACGGCCTCGTCACTCGCACGGTCAAGGGTCCGGTTCCCTGCCCCGCCTCTGTCCCCTGCGCGGTGGCGATCGAGGGGAACCCGGGCCCGACCGCCGCGCCGATGCCGATCCCTTGCAGTACCGTTCGCAACCATTCCCGACGGGACACTGTCATGACTTTTCCTCCGTAAGATGAGATGCCGTCGCCGGATGGCCGTGCGGATTCAGATCGATCGCAATACCGACAGGCACGACGATCGATTGATGGACCGTACACCCGTGCGCCACCTTCAGCAGCCGTTCTCTCAGCTCGGGTGTCACTCGATGAGGGAGGCGAATCGCGAGTTGGATCTGCCCGACCCGGTGCGGCGCTTCGGCTATCGTCCACTCCGCTTCTACCTTCAGTCCTTCGCGTGAGATATCGTGTCGCGCGCAGAACTGGCCGACAAAGTACCCGACGCAGCTCGCGACCGAACCGACAAATAATTCCACGGGACTCATGCCGGCATCGGCACCCCCATCTTCAACCGGCTGATCCGTGACCACGCGATGCCGGTCGCTCAGGATGTCGTACCGCGCTCCCCCCTGATACGCCAGACTGAGTTTCATTTCGTCCTCCTCCGCTCGCATTTCGTACGTCGCATCCCGTTGTTCATTCCTAAGAGGGAAGTGTCACGAGATACGCGTCACGAAGAGCGTTTCACTCGCTCAATAGGGCGCATCCGACGATTTCCCTCCCTTCGGCCAGTCATTGCCCCTGTCGGGAAAATCCGGGCGTGGTTGGGAGTTGATATACGCCGCGACGTCATAGGCATCCTGATCCGACAGGGCCCATCCTCTGGTGCGAGGCATGTTCGATTTGATGAAGGAAGCGGCCACCGGAATGCGCGCCATCTCCGCGCCGATGTTGTAGGACTGAGGCCCCCACACGGGAGGAGCGGCCATCGTGCCCTGCCCGTCCGCTCCGTGGCAAAACGCGCAACGGGACGTGAACACCTTGGCGCCGTTCAACACATCCGGCGGCTTGGGCGCTTGAATCCGCGGGATGCCGCGCCAGGCCATCCGGCTTCCTGCCGGAACATCCTTCGACAACCATTCGATGTAGTCCACGATGGCCCGGAGCTTGTGGCTGTCCGATGGAATCGGCTTGCCGTTCAAGCTGCGTTCAAAACATTCATTGATGCGGTCGGCCAACGTCACGACACGCCCGGTTCGCGCGCGATATTCCGGATAGGCCCGCGTCAGTCCGACATAGGAGGCCGAATTGGGATCGAGTCCCGCATCCAAATGACAATTGGCACAAGTGAGCCGATTCCCCACGTAGGGGGCGGCGAATTCCTGCGTATGCACGACGAGCTCATAACCCAGCCGGATCTGCTCCCCGCGCTGCCCGCCGGGGATGGAATCGGGGGAAGGATGACTGAACAGGGCATCGAGCCTCTCAGGCTCGACTTGGCTCACGGCAGGCGACGCACCACTTCGTGTCTCCTTCGAGTCGACACACCCTGCGATCAACACGACGATCACTATGGCCATCAATAGTATTGGTCTCATACGTAGCCGATCTCGCAAACTGCATACCACGCCAATCGACACGTCGAGTCGAAAATGGCCATGGCGAGCGGACCCAGTACCCCTTCACGCATCTGTGCCTGGTGACAAAAGCCCCAGGACTTACCGAGCCTCTGCGGCATCACGCCACAGCAACGTCTACATATCGATTTTGCTCAAACTGTCCTGTTAGGGCCGGAATGGGAGGAAAGGGTTCAGTATGTTGAATAACTGTTCTCAGAAGCCGCACGTAGCGCAACGACGTCGCTCGCTCAGGCGCCACAATGAGATCATTCATTCAATGATCGTACTGATGCCTGGCCGTCCGACCCACGCTCTCTTTCAAGACGTTTTTGGGATCTGCGCTCACTCCGGCATCGGGATCGAGATCAGAACTGCGCCGAGCACATCCCGCATCTTGTAGTCCCGCTTCGGGCTGCGCGGATCGGCGTTATGGCAGCTCACGCACACGGACGACACGGCCAGATCGGCATACAGGGCCTGAAAGTATCGCGCTCCTCCCTCGGTCACCGACCCCTTATACGGCTGCTCTGGATGTGCCATGACCGCATCGAGCCCCTTGCGTTCGAAGTCGCTCTGAGGCCCGTTTTGTTTGTTGATCGGGTTCAGGCTGATCAAGCGATACCGGACGGCGCTGCCGGTCAGCGTGGCCAAACTCGATGCCTCTTGAAAAAACTGGGCTGGAAGCGGAAGCGCGCTGAGTTCGCGCCATTTCTCAGAAGACTCGATCACGCCTCTCCGCTGCATCCGCTCCACGACATGGACGGTATAAAATGTCCGATTGGCCTCCAGCACGGAATGGAGATAGTCCATCACCGCTTCAACCGGGACACTGCCGGCCGATGGGGCGCCGGCAAAGCCGGGGCCCCAGCCACCGAACAGAGCAACCGCCGCAACCAGTCCCCCCGCAAGCTTCTGTGTGATCGACATAACAGCCTCCCTTCATGATGGTCCTCCGGCCAAGAGACGACCACCGGGTACAGTCTTGTGATACTCTTCTTCGAACCACCAGCAACGCCTGCCTGAAGCCGAGCCGCCACGGACGCCACGTTCAAACCAGCAGGGGAGGTCGAGGTCCGCTGTTGCGCCCTCCTCGAACCTCATGACTTGAGCGAGCGGATGTAGGCGATCAAATCCGACAATTGAGGTTCTTCAAACGCTCCCTCATACCCGGTCATGGCCGTACCGGGCCGGCCTTCCAAGATAATCTTGCGCAACTGCGCATCGGTCTTTGCCTGGGTCGCCTTAGCGGTGAGATTGGCCGGGGGTGGCGCAAGATAGGCCGCCATGTCGCTGTCGCCTTTCCCTGTCGGTCCATGGCAGTTCTGACAACTCTCCAGATAGATCTTCTTACCGGCCTCGGGATTCGACTTTCCCTCAGCTCCTCCCGCGGCTCCGCCCATGACAATGTTCGCGACCATCAACAGGAGTCCCCCGCCCGCGACTGTCGCCCGGCGACCTGCATCGTTCATTGCTTCCTCCTCTCACTCAGGCTATTTGAATGTCATCATGTCCGCCGTGATGGCGTAAATGTCCTCGTCCGGCAGTGGCGGCTTAGGGATATAGGCCCCGCTGTCCGGCTCGAAATCGTCGGGGTTCAGGTTAAAACGGTAGACCCAATCCGCGTTCAACCGCTCGCGCAATTTGATGAACGAGGTACTGGACGTTCCTCCGACATACCCCTTCGGCGTGCTGGCCGACGTGTAATGACAATTCTGGCATCCATGCTCCTGATAGAGCTTGCGCCCCCTCGCCACCTGCTCCGTCCTGCCTGCTTTCATCACACCTTCCTTGATACGGGGATCCTTCCGCGTAGCCAGAAACGCCGCCGCCGCTTTCGCCTGATCGAGGGGCAATGCAAGGTGTCGCTTCTTTCGATCCGGACGAAAATCGTATCCGACCGGGTAGAGCTTGAAATCGGGATTCTGGAGCCAGTTGAGGAGCCACGCTGGCTGATACTTATTACCGGCCCAAATCAGGTCCGGTGCCTTCTTGGTTTTGCGGGCTGCGACCGGACCTTCGATTCGATGGCAGGCCGTACAGGTGCTCCTCACAACTTGTTCGCCCGCTTGCTCATCCTTTGCTGCAACGCGAGTGACCGCAACGGCAAAGACCGTCTCGGTCACCATCGCTCCTTTCCGTTCTCTGCCAGCATCGGACAAGACTCTAAGTCTCCCGCTTCAAACTCAACATGTAGCTGGTTAAGTCATTGAGCTGTTGATCGGTGAGCGGGAACTTCGGCATGAACGATCCCGGCG
>CABVRO010000127.1 GCA_902500715.1 uncultured Nitrospira sp.
CGCTGTCCCTCGATTTCGTGGGCGAACATCGGGGTGTGCTTGACGAGTTGCCGCAAGGCATCAGTCAGTTGGATTTCTCCGTTTTTGCCCGGCGGGGTCTTGCGGAGGATCGGGAAGATCTCCGGCGGCAGGACATACCGGCCGATGACGGCGAGATTCGACGGCGCATCGGCGGGCGCGGGTTTTTCGACCAGATCGTCGACCCGGTGCAGACCTTTGCCTAGGCGTCGGGCCGAGACGATGCCGTAGCGACTCACCTCTTGCTGAGGCACTTCCTGCACGCCTAAGACGGCGCCTTTGCGTTGCTTGTAAATATGAATGAGCTGTGCGAGGCCGGGGACCGGCGCATCGATGATTTCATCGCCCAAAATGACGGCGAACGGCTCATCGCCGATCAGGTGCTGGGCGCAGAGCACGGCGTGCCCGAGGCCCATGGCTTCCGGCTGGCGGACGTAACAGAAGTTGGCCAGATTCGAAATGTGCCGCATCTGGTTGAGCACCTGCCCCTTGCCGCTGCCCTTGAGATTTTCTTCCAGTTCCAGGGAGCGGTCGAAGTGGTCTTCGATCGCGCGCTTGCCGCGGCCCGTGATGACGATGATGTCTTCGATACCGGATGCGACGGCTTCCTCCACGACATACTGAATCAGCGGTTTGTCGACCAGCGGCAGCATCTCTTTGGGAGAGGCTTTGGTGGCGGGGAGGAAGCGAGTGCCCAGTCCGGCAGCGGGAATAATAGCTTTACGTACATCTGTTCTCGTCATAGGGGGATAGTATGTGATGGGGTAAGTGAAGTCAAGATTTCCTCCGGTCTTTTCGGCGCGGCGCGTGCGTCGTTGCGCGGGGAAACTCCTTTACATTGAAAAATGTGGTCAATATAATCCGAGAGTTTTTCTGCACATGTGCGGTGGTGCTGCAACGAAAGCGGCGCAGCGGTGATGGTAACGACAACGGTTCGTGAGTGCCTGCGCAAGGTCGGTCGGCCCGGCGCACGAGACGCGGTGGTTTCCTATCTCGAACTTCAGGACAACCAGTGCTTGCATTCCCAAGTGGTACGGAAGGATTGCGGTGACCAAGTCGGGAGGCAGGCGGTGGGTGCCGATTCTTATTCTCGCGCTGGTGGCGCTCTACGCGTTCGGTGTAGGGGCGCCTCTGTACGCCCAGGACGGCGTGCCGACAGTCACGTCGGTCACCATTCGTGGGCAGAAGCGCATTGAACTCCAGGCGATCGAGGGGCGTCTCACGCTCAAGGCTAACGATCGTTTTACGGGCGACGCGCTCCGGGAGCAGGTGAAGATCCTATACGGCACCGGCTACTTCGAAGACGTACAGGTGGAGACAGAACCGGCCTCGGGAGGTGTGTCCGTCGGGTTTGTCGTCCGGGAAAAACCCTTCATCACGGAGATCGTGTTCGACGGCAACGAGGAATTGAGCGACGATAAGCTCAAGGAAAAGATCACGATCAAGAGCCAGACGTTCCTCGATCAGCAGCAGGCCAAAGAGAGCGCGGAAAAAATCCGGCTCGCCTATCAAGAGGACGGCTACTACAACTGTCAGGTCATTCCCGTCATCCAGGCGGTGGATGAGGACCGGAAACGGTTGACCTACTTCATCAAGGAAGGCACCAAGGCCAAAGTCCTCCATATCAATTTCGAGGGCATGCGGGCGGTGACCAAGGAAGAAATCTTTAAGGTGACGGCGACCCGGGAATGGATTCCCTGGTATGGACTCATCACGCAGTTGAAGGTGCCGTCGCTGCTGTCCGATGCCGGCGTGCTGAAACGCGAGGAACTGGGCAACGATATCGAACGCATGCGGGAAGTCTATTTGAACAAGGGCTATCTGAACGTGCAGATCAGCCAGCCGACGCTGGAACTGAGCGAGGACAAGAAGTGGTTCGAAATCAACTATTCGATCGTTGAGGGCGAGCCGTTCATCGTGCAGGAGGTCGGGTTCCGCGGGAATACGGTGTTCGAGGATCATGAATTGCGCGAAGGGCTGAACATCAGACCGGGCGAAATTTTTCAGCGGGCCAAGATCCGGGGAGAAATCACCCGCATCACGGATCTGTACGGCGCGAAGGGGTATGTGTTCGCCGACGTCGTGCCCAACGTGACGCCCGACAACAATTCGCGCACGGCCACGATTCTCCTCAATGTGAAAGAGGGGGAAATGATGCGGATCCGCGAGATCCACGTCCACGGCAACGACAAGACCCGCGACAACGTGGTGCGCCGCGAACTGCGGTTGGATGAGCAGGATGTGGTCGACACCCTGGCGTTGAAACGCAGTTTCCAGCGATTGAACAATCTCAACTTTTTCGAGACCGTCGAAATTCTGCCGCAGCAGGTCGATGTCGATAAGGTCGATCTCAATGTGAAGGTCAAGGAGAAGCCGACCGGCCAGTTCAGCATCGGCGGCGGATTCAGCACGTTGGATAAGCTGGTAGCGATCGCGGATATCACCGAAGGAAATCTCGGTGGGAACGGCTGGTTGGGTCGTATCCGCGGGCAATTGGGCCAGCAGCGGTCGTTGGGATTGGTGACGTTCCGCAATCCCTATGTGAACGACTCGTACAATGCCCTGCAGCTGGATATTTACCGGTCGATGACCAACTACATTTCTTACTTCGAGTCGAAGTCGGGTGTCAGCGCGACCTGGAGCCGATGGTTGTCGGAGTATGTGAACGGGAGCATCAGCCTGTTCGGCGAGCAACTCAAATACAGCGATCCCGAGCCGGGGCTGTGCCCGGATTTCATTCCGCTCATCTGCGGTCAGCTCGGGACGCAATCCTCGACGGGTTTTCGCACCTCGATTTTTCGCGACACGCGCGACTATTACCTGGATCCGCGCACCGGCTGGCGCTTCAGTCTCGGGGTCGACTACGGAACGCCTGCGCTGGGCGGCAGCAATCACTTTTTCAAGTATTATGCGGACGTGATCAAGTATACGCCGCTGATCTACGATACGCGGTTCTCGGTGCACGTTCGGTACGGCTCGACGGAGGGGATCGGGGGCCGGCCCATTCCCCTCACCGAGCGGTTCTTCGTCGGCGGTATCAACACCATGCGCGGATTCGTGTTCGGGCGGGCGGGGCCTGTGACGCCGAACGGATCCCTCTTGGGTTCCGCGAAGGAACTCATTTTCAACAACGATTTTATCTTCACCATTTCGTCCGAAGCGAAGCTGAACGGCGTGTTCTTCTTCGATTACGGAAATGGATTCGACGACAACGAACCGGTCCAGTTCAACAAACTGCGGAGCGCAGCCGGGTTCGAAGCCAGGTGGATTTCTCCGTTCGGCCCCTTGCGGGCGGCCTACGGAATCAACCTGGATCCCAGGCCGACAGAGCGAATGGGTGTATTCGAATTTACGATCGGGTCGTTGTTCTAACAGGCTGAGTGGGTGTCTGAGAAAGGAATCGACGGAATGGGGGGATCAGCGGGTAGCAACGGATCGAGGGGAGCCGGTTGGGTCGGGATGTGCCTGGTGCTCTTGACCCTGTCGTTGCTGGTCGGCGGATGCCGGTCGAACCATTCGACGGTGCCGACTTCGACCCGTATCGGCGTGGTGGATCCCCAGCGAGTGTTGAGCGACACCAATGTCGGAAAAAAGGCCAAGGATATGCTGGCCTCCTTTGCGAAGAATCGGCAGGCCTTGATCGAGTTGGAAGAAAAAGAGTTGCGGCGGATGGAAGAAGACTTCATGAAGCAGGGCAGTGTGTTGAGCGCCAATGCCAAGCGCGAGCGGGAAGAGCAATTCCGTCGTCGCATGTCCGAATATCAGCAGAAGGTCACCGACCTGAATCGTGAAGTGCAGGATAAGCAGAAAGAGGTGTTGGACGGATTCCGCGAGAAAATTGAAACCTTGTCGGGCCGAGTGGCCAAACGGTTGGAACTGCAGGCTGTGTTCGATCGCGGCCGCGGCGGGCCCACGCTGTATTTCGATGAGGCGGTGGATGTGTCGTCGCAGGTGATCGAAGAATTCAATAAAACGTATCCATGATGAGGGAGCCCATGAACGTACGTACTTGGATCGTAGCGGGTGCGGTGCCGGTGGTGTTGGCGTGGTTGGCGCAGCCCGTGCAGGCAGCGGACCGCATCAAGGTCGCGATGATGGACCAGCAACAGGTCGTCGAGCGGAGCGTGGCCGGGAAACGCGCCCTTGAAGATCTCAAAAGTTATTCCACGACGCGCCAGAAGATCATCGATTCCGACGACCAGGAATTGAAGGAGCTTGAAAAGGCGCTCCAGGACAGCGCTCTCACCGACGAGGTTCGCAAGGAGAAGCAGGAGCAATTCAGGGCGAAGCTGGAGGCCTACCAGCGCCGGATTCAAGACTTCAACCGTGAGGTGCAGGAGAAGCAGAAAGGCATGGTCCTTGATTTTGCGCAGCGTATCCATGCTGCGGTCTCCGCGGTGGCCCAGAAGGAAGGGTATACCGCCGTCATCGACCGGGGCAGCGAGTCCACCGTCAAGATCGTCGTGTACGGCCATCCGTCGGTCGACCTGACGGAGCAGATCGTCAAGGAGTTCGACCGGCAAAACAAATAGCCGGGATGTGTAATCGTCTACGCAACACAGGAGGCGGGGCTGATGTCAGTGATGGACAATGTTGAGATTCAATCGATCCTTCCCCACCGGTATCCGTTTTTGCTGGTCGATCGTATTCGCGAACTCGATCCGGACCGCCGGATCGTCGGCATTAAGAATGTGACGATCAACGAGCCGTTTTTTCAGGGGCATTTCCCCGGCCGTCCGGTCATGCCCGGGGTGTTGATTCTTGAGGCGCTGGCCCAGGTGGGCGGGGTGCTGGCGTTCAAGTCGTTGGGGTCGGTCGGCCGGCCGGTCGTGTATTTGACCGGCATCGACGGGGCCAAATTCAGGAAGCCGGTGGTCCCGGGTGACATTCTCCGCTTGGAAGTGGATGTGCTGAAGAAGCGCGCGCCGTTCTGGAAGATGCAAGGCAGGGCCTTCGTCGAGTCCGAACTGGTGTGTGAAGCGGAAGTCACGGCCATGGTCACGGATGAACAGGCCGGCGGGGACAAGTAGCCGGGGCCCTGTGTCGGCCGGTGGCGTGGCGTTGAACAGCATAGCAGTCGATGGTGAGGAGGTTTTGAGTGAACATACATCCGACCGCGGTGGTCCATCCCAAAGCGGTGCTCGCAGACGATGTGGAAGTGGGCGCCTATTCCGTCGTCGGTGAACACGTCCGGATCGGCGCAGGCACTCGCGTATCGTCCCACGTGTGCATCGATGGGTGGACCGACATCGGAGAGCGGTGCGAATTACATCCTTTTGTATCGGTCGGCGGACCGCCTCAACATATGCAGTATAAGGGCGAGCCGACCAAGGTCGTGATCGGTCACGACAATATTCTGCGGGAGTACGTGACGGTCAACCGGGCGACGGTGCAAGGCGGCGGAGTCACCAGTCTCGGCGACTCCAACTTCCTGATGGCTTATGTCCATGTCGCGCACGATTGCCACCTCGGCAATCATCTCATTCTCGCGAATGCGGCGAGTCTGGCAGGCCATATTACGATCGGCGATCACGCCATCATCGGCGGGCTCTCGGGCATCCACCAGTTCGTGCGGATCGGCGCCTATGCGATGGTCGGCGGGTGCTGTGCGCTCGGGCAGGACCTGCCGCCGTTCATGCGGGCCGCCGGCGGGTATCGCGCCCGTATGTACGGACTGAACTCCATCGGTCTGCGACGGCATGGTTTCTCTTCCGAGCGCATCGCGGCGCTCAAGAAGTCCTACGAAGTTCTGTTTCGTTCCGGGCACCGGGTAGCGGAGGCCGTGAAGCTGGCGCGCGCGAGCTTCAGCGCCAGCCCGGATGTCATGCAGGTGGCCGCGTTTATGGAAGGGACCAAGCGAGGGATCTGCCGGTCGGTGGGCAAAGAACAAGAGGGCGAAGAGGAGTAGCACGTGGCGAAGCAGATGGCCGAGCATAGGCACGCATCCGATGGGGAGCGGATCGGGCTGATTGCGGGCAACGGCCGGTTTCCGATCATTTTTGCCGACAATGCGAGGCGGCTCGGATATTCCGTGTCCGCGGTGGCGCATGAGGGGGAAACCGACCCTGAACTGGCCCGGCACGTCGATCTCATTCACTGGATCAAGATCGGCCAGTTCGGCAAGTTGATCGAGGCGCTCAAAGGCGACGGCGTGCAGCGCGCAGTCATGCTGGGCGGCATCAAGAAGACGCACGTATTTTCAACGGTCCGGCCGGACTTTCGCGCCTTGGCTCTGGCCGCCAAATTGATTCATCTCAAGGATGACGACATCCTCCGTCGGGTGGCCGAGGAGATCGAGCAGGAAGGCATTCAAATCTGTGAGTCCACCTTCGGACTGGAGGGGATCCTTGCCGAAGAAGGCACGTTGACGAGGCGCGAGCCCAGCAAAAAGGAATGGGACGATATCCGATACGGCTGGGATGTCGGTAAACAGATCGGAGCATTGGATATCGGTCAGTGCGTCGTGGTGAAGGATCGGGTGATTGTGGCCGTCGAAGCCGTGGAAGGAACCGATGGCGCCATCCGCCGGGGCGGTGAACTGGCGCATGGCGGCGCCGTGGTGGTGAAACGGTGTAAGCCCCAGCAAGACCTCCGGTTCGATCTTCCCGCCGTCGGCCCGCGCACCATCGAGGTGATGGAGGCTGTGAAGGCGTCGGTGTTGGCGTTGGAAGCGGGACGTGGGATTCTTCTGGACCGTGACGAAACGATCGAGAAGGCGAACCGCGCCGGCATCGCGATCATCGGAATGACCTAGCAGGCTGTGGAACAGCTCGACTATTGCGCCTTTGCACGATCAGCGCCTGTCGGGGGTTCGCATTGCGATAGCGCATCATCCGTAGTGTATGGTTCGAACACGTTATGCGTTTCACGTGTTACGATTCACGCTTCACACGATATGGATGACGAGAATGTTGGAACGGAGGTCTGCCTCGTGAGACAGGATGGGGCGCGATGAAACAGCTTCGAGCCGGCGTGATCGGCGTCGGTCACCTGGGGCAGCACCACGCACGCCACTATGCGACCCTCCCCGGCGCAAGGTTGGTCGGTGTGTGCGATGCCTCGCCGACCCGCGCCAAGTTGATCGCCGATCGGCACGGTGTGCAGGCCTGGGCGGACCTCGACGACCTGCTGAAGCAGGTCGATCTCGTCAGTGTCGCCGCTCCCACCTCTGCGCATTTTTCAGCCACCAAAGCCTGCCTGGAAGCCGGCAAGCATGTGCTGGTCGAAAAACCGATCGCCGTGACCTCAGCGGAAGCCCGTGAACTGGTCGATCTGGCCGCGCGCCGCGGGTGCCTGTTACAAGTCGGCCATAGCGAGCGGTTCAATCCGATCATGCAGCGCATGCGTCCCTTCATCGAACGTCCGGCGTTTATCGAATGTCACCGCCTGAGCGCCTTCGGCGAACGGGGGACCGACGTGGATGTCGTGCTGGATCTGATGATTCACGATCTGGATCTGGTGTTGTCGTTCAATCCGGGGCCGGTCGAAGAGGTGCGCGCGGCCGGGGTACCGGTGCTCTCGACGAACATCGATATCGCCAATGCCCGTATTGCCTTTGCGAGCGGCTGTGTCGCGAACGTGACGGCGAGCCGCGTGTCGACCAACAAGATGCGCCGGTTGCGTGTCTTCCAGCGCGACCGTTACGTCTCGATCGATTTTCAGACGCGTCAGGCTGTCGTGTCCCGTCGCGTGCAGACGGCCGGCGCCAAGCCGACCATCGATGTCGAATCCTACCAGGCCGGAGATGAGGAGCCGTTGCGGCTCGAGTTGGACTCGTTCATTCACGCGGTGAATACCGGGACCCGTCCAGTCGTGTCCGGTGAAGACGGGGAAGCGGCGCTGAATCTGGCGACGCTGGTCTTGGACGCCATCGGCCGGTTTACGCAACGCCATTCGGCGGATGAGGCCGCGGCGGTGGCCTTTGGTCGGGAGAATAGTTAAGGGTATGATCTCTGTGCCGATCTGCACGAGACGAGCAGCATGCCGCGTATCTTAATCGTCACCGGCGAGGCTTCCGGCGACCTCCACGGAGCTCACTTGGTCAAGGCGCTCAAGGAGCTGTCTCCCGCCATTCAGATTGTGGGTGTCGGCGGCGCGTCGATGCAGGCGGCAGGCGCCGAACTGGTGAAGGATATTCCCCAGCTGGATGTGATGGGGCTCATCGGCCTCTCTGCCGTCAAAACGATGCTGCAGCGGATTTTGCGTATCCGGACCCTGATCAAGGGTGAACGCTGGGATCTCGTCGTGTTGATCGACAACCCTGGCCTCAATTTTCATTTTGCGCGAGTGGCCAGGGCCTGCGGTCTCAAGGTGCTTTACTACATTGCGCCGCAAGTATGGGCCTGGCGGCGCGGGCGGATGCGCTGGATTCAGCAGCGCGTCGATCATGTGCTCGCGATTCTGCCGTTCGAGGAACCGCTCTACAAAAAGGCCGGTGTGCGGTGTACGTTTGTCGGTAATCCGCTGCTCGACGAAGTCGCGCCGTCGTACGATCGGCAGGCGTTGCGCCGGCAGTTCGAATTGTCGGATAAGGGCCCGGTGATCGGCCTGTTCCCGGGCAGTCGAAAAGGCGAGCTGCTGGAGCATATTCCGGTGCTTCTGGAGACGGTGAAGCGCCTTGCCGAGCGGCACCCGGCGATTCAGTTCATCCTGGCCCAGGCGTCGTCGGTTCAAGACCAGTTCCTTGCCGACCTCTTGAAAGAGAGCCCGGTTCCCATTCGGGTCTTTCGCCATCAGGCCAGTGAAGTCATGGCGGCCTCGGACCTGCTGGTCGTCAAGTCCGGCACGTCCACCTTGCAGGCTGCGGTGGTGGGAACGCCCATGATCTTGTTCTATCGGGCCTCCTCCTGGCTCACCTACCGGTTGGCGCGTCTCTTGATTCGGGTGCCCTGGATCGGTCTTGCGAATCTGGTCGCAGGGCGGGGGATCGTGCCGGAACTGATTCACGACGAGGCGACGCCGGAGCGGCTCGTACAGGAAACCGAACGGCTGTTGACGGATACCCGGGCCTATGAAGACATGAAAGCGGCGCTCTTATCGGTTCGCCAGGCGTTGGGCACACCTGGGGCGTCCCGTCGTGCTGCGGAAGCCGTCCTGGCCGAGTGTCGCGCATGAAACATTATCTTCGTCTACTCCGATATTTGAACCCCTACCGGTTTCGACTGGGCGCGGCGTTTCTGTGCGCGCTGCTCGTGGCCGGACTCTCCGCCGCCTATGCCTGGTTGGTGCGCCCGGTCCTCGACGGCCTGTTCATCAGCAAGGATGAAAGCCTGCTGCTCGTGC
>CABVRO010000128.1:0-7865 GCA_902500715.1 uncultured Nitrospira sp.
CGCCGACCAGCATCAAGGAGCCCGTGACACAAATCAGATCGGACGGAGCGGCGGAACGCTTCGCAATGGCCAACGCATCGGCGGGAGTGGCCGCCACCTGGGCGAACGGCGCACAGTCTTGCAGGAGCGCGCGCAATTCCGAGCCGGTGGATGCACGCGGCAGATCCGCCTGTGTCAGGATCAACCTATCCACCTGGGGCAACAGCGGCGCAAGGAATTCGCGTGGATGTTTGTCGCGCATCATCCCGACGATCAGGCTGATGCGCGCTTCGGGCCGGCCACGCCGCCGCTCGGCGAGATACTCGGCCAGCACAGCCGCAGCAGCGGGATTGTGTGCCCCATCCACCATGATCGTCGGCGACTCGGCGACAGTTTCCAATCGGCCTTCCCATGCGACATGCTGCAATCCATTCCGCACTGCCGTCTCGGACAGGACGAACCCGCGCTCGCAGGTGAGTTCGATCAAGGCCAGTGCGCAGGCGATATTATCCAGCTGGAACCGTCCCTGGAGTGGGCAGGAAAGACGATCGTAGTGCGAAGACCTGCCGGCATACCGGCAATCGGCCGTTGAAGGGCCGTCGCACTGAAACTCGCGCTCCAAACAATACAGGGGAGCCTCCACCTCCGACGCGCGCTGTTCAATGACTCGGCGAGTCGAGGCCTCGATGCGACCGAGCACCACCGGCACGGCTGGTTTCACAATACCCGCCTTCTCCAAGGCGATCGCTTCCAACGTGGACCCGAGATAGGCCTCATGATCCAAACCGATCGTCGTAATAGCGCAGACCATCGGCTCCACCACATTAGTGGCGTCGAACCGTCCGCCCAACCCCACTTCAAGCACCGCCACATCCACCTGACAGTCCGCAAAATACTGGAACGCCACCGCCGTGGTGAACTCAAAAAAAGTCGGCGCAAGATCGGGCACGGCGGCACCCCGTAAGGCCTCGACCAGTCTGCCGACCGTGTCTTCCGGAATCATCACACCGTTGACACGGATACGTTCACGGAAATCGATCAGATGCGGGGACGTGTAGAGGCCGACCCGATAGCCGGCAGCCTGCAAGATGGCCGCAGTCAGCGCCGCTGTGGAACCTTTCCCGTTCGTCCCGCCGATGTGGAGCACCGGATAACAACGATGCGGCTCCCCCACCCTGCTCAGCAGGGCGCGGATCGTCTCCAATCCCAACTTGATGCCGTGTTGCTGCAGGCCGTAGAGAAATTGGACGGTGGCGGAATAGGTCATGGTGGTCATTCGACAGCGGTGGTCGAAATTAGAAATGGCCGACCAGGGTACTGACCGCTTCCTTCAACTGTTTCCGTTCGACGATCATGTCGATCATGCCATGATCCAGCAAGAATTCGGCCCGCTGAAACTGATCCGGCAATTGCTGCTTGATGGTTTGCTCGATGACCCGCGGGCCGGCAAACCCGATCAGAGCCTTCGGCTCGGCAATGATGACGTCCCCCAGCATCGCGATGCTCGCGGTCACGCCGCCGAACGTCGGGTCCGCCAGGATGGAGATGAACGGCACCTTCGCCTCTCCCAACTTCGCCACTGCCGCCGACGTTTTGGCCATCTGCATGAGCGACAAGATGCCCTCCTGCATGCGGGCGCCGCCCGAAGCCGTCACGAGGATCAACGGCATGCGCCCTTCCAATGCCCGATCGACGGCGCGGCAGATCTTTTCACCGACGACCGATCCCATACTGCCGCCCATGAACCCGAAATCGAAGACGCACAGCGCCACCTTGCGGCCGTTGATCGCCCCCTGGCCGATGACCATGGCATCTTTACGGCCCGTCTTTTCCTGCTGCGCCTTGATCCGGTCCTTATACGTGCGGGTATCCTGAAACTGTAGGGGATCTTGCGGCTCCAGCTCGGCGTCCCACTCTTTGAAGGTTCCGAGATCCACCAGCAGGTTGATACGTTCAATCACCGAAATGGGAAAGTGATAGTCGCACTTCGGACAGACCTTGTTGTTCCGGTCCACCTCCTTGCGATACACGATCTCCCGGCAGTGATTACACTTCAGCCACATCCCCTCCGCCACTTTGGAGCGTTTGGGAGGCTCTGCCTCCTCGGTTTTGCCTTTTTTAAACCATGCCATCTGTGCTCACCTATAGTACAAGGGTTTGACCCTCTTCAAGCGCGGTCAAATGAGGAATACCCAGTTGCCCGAGCTCCCGCCGGATCTGGTCGCGAAACCGCGGCTTAAGATGGTAGGCGTAGACCGGTAACTCCGGCCGCGCCATCTTGGCAAATTCCTGTGCCAGCAGCGCCGGGGTCAGGTGTTTCGCCACACACGCCAACTCATCCATCTCATTGGGAAACGAACTCTCGATAAACGCTGCCCGCAATCCAGTTATGTCCTTTGCCGTCTGCCAGAGCGCGTCCGTTCGATAGGTATCGCCGCTATAGAGCACCGTATGTACCCCCTCGCGAAGCAGAAACCCCACGGTCGGCACGACATGGTTGACACGAATCGGCGTCACACCCAACCCGCACAACACATCCTCTCGCCCCGCCCGCAGCTCATGGGGAACGAAGACCGGCCTGGCCGGATCGGGCAGCCTGAAGAAATCAGGGTACACCGTTCCGTTAAAAATATGCGCGCGAAGCCCGTCCAACACTTCGGGAATGGCCGCAATGACTACCGGCTCATCGATCTCACCGACCAGGTTATCGGCCAGCGTCGGCAATTCACGAATATGATCGAAGTGCAGATGAGTCAGTAGGACCGCCTGGATGCGCCGCTGCTCATCGAGGAACAGGCGCGACCCGATCGTGCCGGCATCCACAAGCAACCGGTCATTGACCAGAAATCCGCAGGTGCCGCACTGGATGGGACCGTTCACACCCGGGACCAACTGGCCGGACCCATGACAGCCCAGGACGCGGACATTCATGGCTCGGGATTCCCGGAACGACCCTCGAACCCCGGCGCTCCCTCAGAAACCTGTGGATGAGTCCTCCGCACTGCGCGGCAGAATAGCATACCTCTCGAAAAGGCGCACACAGATTTGCACGGCCCGTTCCGGGAAGACCTCACAGGATAGGGACGGGAGTGACGCTGTCATGAGCGCATCATGCAGGCACTTAGGACCAGCCGCCGCCTAGCCCGATCCTGACCATCATCAGCAGTCCCAACCCGATGCTCGCCAGACAGGCCAGGCCCTGCACCATCCAATAGGCGCGCGGGCCGACTGTGACAGAATAGACCACCGGCAAACTCAGGATCGCCCCGACACCGACCATGCCGAGAATCGATCCGACGCCGAACACGACGATATAGCCGATGCCCTGGCTGATCCCCGTCACCGTCGAAAGCACGATCAACATCAGCGCCGCAGATCCGGCCAGCCCATGCGCCATTCCGATCAAGAGCGGCCGCAGCGATCCTTGATACCAATGTCCGTGCGCGTGATCCGGCTGTAAATAATGGCTATGTAGATGCACGTGCGGCTGCCCATCGTGCTCATGCGTATGGAGATGCCATTGCTCCTTGTAGACCCTGCGGGCCAGCGAGAGGCCGAGCACCACCAGCATCACGCCGACGGCAAACTCAAATAAGCTGGCCAACGTTTGAGGAATGGTGAGGTTCAAAGCCAACAGCAGGGTCCCGACACACAACAGCACCAGCGTGTGCCCGAGCCCCCAAAAAAACCCGATGGCCGTGGAAGCCTGGACCGTCGGACGTTCGGCCAGCACCGTGGAGAGCGCGGCAAGATGATCCGCGTCCAGGGCATGGCGCAGCCCCAGCACGAATCCGAGACTGAGGATAGTCAGGGTATGAGGATCGAACATCCGCTGCTCCGGGAGAGGTGCGTCCACTGCGCCGGTAACAGGAACAGCATGAACCGACGGTCAGCCCCCTCGAGCATGCATTTCCAGGTGGGGATCTTCGCGCAGACGGTTGATTTCGATGAGTCGTTGTTCCCGCAAGCCGAGCGCTTCGAGTGCCTTGCGCTCTTCGGCGCCCCGATCCGCCCGCCCTTCCCAGGCAGCGGTGATCAACGATTTGATTTCGTCGCGGGAGCGGCCCTGGCGCAACGGCGCCCGCAGGTCGAGGCCGTCCTTCGCATACAGACAGAGATACCACATGCCGTCCGCCGTGAGGCGGCTCCGATCGCAGGAGCGACAAAAGGGCGTGGTGGTGGACGGAATGATGCCGAAGCTGGTGCCGTCCGGTAACCGGAACCGCTCCGCCGGCGCAACACTGTTCTCGACGATGGGTGTGACTTCGCCATAGTGTCGGCCGATGTGCTCCAGCATCTCCGCCCGCGAAAGTACCTGATTCATGGACCAATCCGTGGCCCCTCCCACATCCATGTACTCAATGAACCGGACCTCGCCGCCGACTGTTTTTCCGTACTCGATCAGATCGATCAGTTCGTCGTCGTTGTACCCTTTGATGATGACCGTGTCGAATTTCAGCGAAGGAAACCCGGCCTGCACCACCGCCTTGATACCGTCGAACACCTGATGATGAAGATCACGCTTGGTCAACGTGCGGAACCGGTCGGCCCGCAGGGTATCCAGACTGATCGTGACGCGATTCAACCCGGCAAACGACAGGTCGGCAGCCTGGTCCGCCATGAGCACACCGTTGCTGGTGAGGGCGATCTCCGTAATCCGGCGATTCTCGGACAGCTGCCGGACAAACCGCGGCAGGTCCCGACGCAACAGCGGCTCCCCGCCCGTAAGCCGGACCTTGTCCACCCCCAGCTCCGTGAAAATCGCCGTGAGTTCGGCCATCTCTTCAAAGGTCAGGATGGTATCGCGCGGCAACCAGGCATAGTCGTCTTCGGGCATACAATACTTGCACCGAAGGTTGCAGCGGTCGGTCACAGACAGGCGCAGACTGCGGAGCGGGCGCCCTAAACGGTCGAAAATTGTGGGAGCGGGTGTATCGAGCGTGCGGTGGTCCATAGTGACTCGAAGGCGCGGGCCTCTCCCCCCTGACTGCTCGCCCTTGACAGGGCTATGGGTGCTCCTCGACCCACACCTCTCCTTCGGGGGTGTGCTCGAGTTTCCAAATCGGCGTAATTTGCTTCAGTTCGTCGATCGCCCACTGACAGGCACGGAAGGCCTCGGCGCGATGCTCAGCCGCGGCAATGATCAACACAATGTTCTCTCCGATCGTGATCTCACCGTACCGGTGCAGGACCAGCACTTCGATCACGCCGAAATCCTTGATGGCACGCTCGCGAATCTCGCGGAGTTTCTTCTGCGCCATGCCTTCGTAATGCTCGAAGGTGATGCCGTCCACATCCTTCCCCTTCGAGCGGTCACGGGCTGTGCCCAGGAACATGGCAATGCCGCCGATCCGTTTGGAGCGCCGGCGTACCCGCTTCAGTTCCTCGTCGATCGAAAAATCTTCCCGTTGCACACGAACCAGCATCGCCTCGTCGTCGGTCGCGGGCTGGTCGGCTTTCGTAACCTGTTCGAGACTCATCCTGTGCTCCTATCGATTACCACCCGCGAAGGGCGGCAACAGCGCAATTTCGTCCCCATCGTTCACTTCAAGATCCTCGTGTGCGATCTCTTGATTGACCGACACCAGCACCTTTTTCTTCTGCAACAACTCGCCGATCTTCGGATAGGCCGCATCGATCACCGACACCAGGTCTTTCACCCGTTTCCCGTCGTGGAGCGACAGAGACAGCGTCCCCTGGTTACCGGCCAGCATCTTGGTCATGCCGAAAAGTTGTATCGTGACCATCTCAGCCGACCTTCCTGGTATAGAGGCCGGACTTCCCGCCGGATTTCGTCAACAGGCAGATGTCGCCGAAGCTCATGCCCCGGTCCACCGCCTTGCACATATCGTAGATCGTCAACGCGGCCACCGATGCGGCGGTCATGGCTTCCATTTCCACGCCGGTCGGACCGGTGGTCTTGGCCGTGGCGGTGATCGTGATCGCGCAACGCCCTTCCTGGTCGGGTTCAGCTGTTTCGGTGAAAGAAATATCGACGCTGGTCAGAAGGATGGGATGGCACATGGGGATCAAATCCGGGGTCTTCTTCGCCCCCATCACCCCGGCGACCTGGGCGACGGCCAGCACATCCCCCTTGGCAATCTTCCCCTGCCGGATCTTTTCGAGGGTCTCGGGCTGAAGGAATACCGTGGCTTGCGCCGTCGCGAGACGCTCGGTGGAGGCCTTCGCCCCGACATCGACCATCCGTGCCCGCCCCGACTCGTTGAAATGCGTAAACTCGGCCATTCTCTACGCCAAATCAGCTGGTTGCCGCGTGTGAACCGCCGAATTATAGGAGCCGGTGAAAATGGGAGTCAAGAAGGGAAGCGGGCGTAGCCGGGCCACAGAATGTTGGAGTTTCCTCCAATTTCGCACTGAACATCCGCCTTCGCTGTCACATGTGCCTGCGTTGAGCCCTCACACCCGTTCACTTTGCAACGAGGCTTGCGCGCAAGTCGGCCTGCCGGAAATGATTCGGCAGCAGCATAATGCAGTTCGGGTTGAACCCTTGCGCCTTCAACGTGTCGATACTCCCCAGCACCGTCCCGCCTTTGGCCAGATCGATCACGGTGATGGACCCGTCGCTCATGCCTTCCAGGTTGAGCAGGCTGTTTTGAACAAAGAGGTAGCGTTCATCGGGCGACAGCACACTATGATGCGCACCTTGAGCCGCAGGGATGGCCTGGAGAAACCGCGGGTGACTGGGGTCGGAATTGTCGTAGAGATTCACAAATCCCGGCTTCGCCGTCGTGACGAAGAGTCGATCCCCTTTCGCATTGTAGAGCATCTCCAGCGGCATGCCCTGTTGCCGGGGCCCGTAGTCGTCTACCTGCTGAAACGAAAACGACTGGCTCGCCGCATCCCAGGTGCCGGTCCACAAGGTTCCCTCCAACATGTTCGTGATCTGCACCACCGGCGGGTTCGAAAAGGGCACGAACATCACCTCGACCGGAGCAGCCTTGGCCGGTGACGGTTTAGAGGACACTTTGTGCGTCGAGAGCACCGCACCGGTACTCGCCTGCAACACCGTCACCGAGTCGCCCGCATCCGACATGTCTGGCTTCACCGTGCTCGTAATCAACACACGGTCGATCCCGTTGTGAATCGCAATGCCGTGAGGATAGAGCACGGACGCGCCCCCGCCGTCCGGCGTCCGGATGGTCTTGACCGGCTTGTCCTTCACGGCATCGCCCATGATGACGGCACTCGACCCCATACAGGTCAGGTACCAGATCCGGTTATCCTCCGAGACCACGAGATCCTCCAACACCTGGCAGTCGGGCACATCGATGGCTCGGAGCCGATAGGGAAAGCGGGTGAGGTCCACGACGTGGAGGACGCTTTTGCCTAACGCGGTGATGTAGGCTTTCTTCCGGTCGCGGTTGAAGAAAATGTGGTGCGCGACAAGGTCCGGCGGAAGGGGAATCTCCATCAAGATCTTTCCGAAGTCCGACGATTCGGGATCGATGTCCATAATCGCGATCCCTTCCCGTCTGACCGATTGGTCCGGTTTACTCTCGTAGTTGAGCAGGGCCAACAGTTCCGCCAAGGCCGGCGTTGTACAGGCAAGAAACAGCCCGAGGGTCAACGAAAGGAGTCGGAAGCGTTTCATGATAGCCTCCTTCTGATGGGTGGGAATGCTTAACCCGGATTAAGAAATTACTCCTTTCACAAGATCCTCGCAATGGGCGGCACCGGTGCTGATGTTCTATGTGTCGATGGAGCGGCTCAGACGACGAAGCGGTCTTCCTGAAGAGTCCGGGCTAGCCTTTCTCTCCACCGGGATGTTATCCAGTGAAGAAACCGGTGTTCTTCCCCCTCCATCAGAGACCGACATGAAGCCGACGCATCGCTGGATCCCGCTGCCGCTCTACACACAAGTGCTC
>CABVRO010000128.1:7965-9254 GCA_902500715.1 uncultured Nitrospira sp.
CGACATGAAGCCGACGCATCGCTGGATCCCGCTGCCGCTCTACACACAAGTGCTCATTGCCGTGATCTGCGGCGGGCTGCTGGGCGCCCTCTTCGGGCAGGAGCCCTATTGGGGCGGTCTGCGCAATGCGCAGCTGGGCAAACTCGGCCTCTTCGTCGTCACCCTGCTCAAGACACTCGCCATTCCGTTGATCTTTTTCGCGATCCTCGATGCGCTCATCCGCACCACCATTCCGCTGCGCCAGGGGGGTAAACTCCTGCTGATCTGCCTCGTGAACGTCTCCGTCGCCATGGCCATCGGCCTCGCGATCATGAACACCTGGCAGCCGGGCCTGGCCTGGCAGGGCCGCGTCGATGCCCTGCTCCAACTGGTGCCGGGGACCAAGCCCTCCGCAACCGTGCTGGCCAACGTGCAGGCCGGGTCTCAAAGCCCGATCGAGTACCTCGCCTCGTATATTCCCCGCACCATCACCGACCCGTTTTCGAGCAACAACATCATCGGCGTCGTCCTCCTCGCGCTGGTGCTCGGCGCCACCCTGCGGATGGTCCGGAGCGACAAGGACCAGACCACCGGGCTGGTCAATGCCCTCGTGCGCGGCATCGAGTGGATCTATGTCCGGCTGGTGCAGATACTCGAATGGATCATCCTGGTGGTGCCGCTCGCCGTCTTCGGCGTCGTCGCGCAGGTCGTGGGCAAGGCCGGCATCGGCGTCTTTTCCGTGCTCTGGATCTTCCTCGTCGCCATGCTCGCAGGACTCGCGGCCCACGCGCTCATCTATTATCCGCTCCTCGCCTGGCTGGTGGGAAAGAAGTCGCCAAAGGTCTACCTGGGCCAGGGGGCCGACGCCATCCTGACCGCCGTGTCCTGCAACAGCAGCCTCGCGACCGTGCCGGTGACGCTCCAGTGCCTGCATCGCATGAACGTCTCGCCGCAATCGTCGCGTCTCGCGGCCTGTGTGGGCACGAACCTCAACAACGACGGCATCACCCTCTATGAAGCCATGGCCGCCCTCTTTCTCGCGCAAGCGTTGGGCTTCGACCTGCCACTGGTCAAACAGGTACTGATCGTGCTCGCCTCCATCATCGCGGGAGCCGGCGTGGCGGGCATTCCCGAAGCCGGACTGATTGTCCTGCCGCTGGTGCTCGCGGCGGCGGGCCTGCCGGATCACGTCATTCTTGCGGCCATTCCGCTCATCATGACGGTGGATTGGATCATCGCCCGCGCCCGCTCCGGCGTGAACGTCATGAGCGATATGCTCGTCGCCATCCTGCTCGATGCCGGGCACGTCG
>CABVRO010000129.1 GCA_902500715.1 uncultured Nitrospira sp.
CGGTGAGGTAGTTGCCGCCGACGTTGGCGTTGCTGTTGGTCAAGGCCTCCATGACTTGCGCGAGGCTGACTTGATAACTGATCAATTTCCCAGGATCGACATCGACGTGATATTCCTGGGTCGTGCCTCCGAAGGCCGTCACATCGATGATCCCAGGCACGCGCCGGAACTCCCGCCGAACCTGCCAGTCCTGGATCGTCTTGAGGTCGGTCAGACTCGTCTTTCCGTCTCCGGCCAGTTCATAGCGGTAGATCTCCGCAATCGCCCACCAGGGCGACAAGGCCGGCTGCACGTTTTGGGGCAGAGTGACCGTGGCCAGGCGATTGATGACTTCCTGCCGGTCGAAGAAATATTGCGTCCCGAAATCGAAATAGATCTTTACGTCGCTCAATCCGAAAATCGACAAGGAACGGATATCGGTGAGACCCGGCATACCGTTTAAGGCCACCTCGATGGGAATCGTGATTTGCCGTTCGATTTCTTCCGCAGACCAGCCGGGAAATTGCGTGATCACCTCCACCATCGGAGGCGACGGATCCGGATAGGCGACAATGTCGAGTTGCTGGAAGGCATACAGCCCGCCGAAGAGGAGGGTGAAACCCAGCGCGCAGATGAGAAACCGCTGAACGAGGGAGAGCTCGACGATACGGACAATCATGAAGCGGAATACCTCTGGGAGAGGCAGGAGAACATGATCATACCTCCGGTCATTACTTCGCCTCCTGTCCCTTCACCAGCACGGCGCCCTTGATGACGATGCGCTGGCCGGACGTCAGTCCCTCCAGAATGCGGACCTGCCCGCTGGCCACATTGGAGACCACCACTTCTCGTTTCTCATAGTGATTGGGAGCATCCACCAGATAGACGAAATGTTTGCCGTCGATCTCGACGACCGCTTCTTTGGGAATCGTGAGGAACGGCGTGGCGTCGCCCACGTCCAGCCTCAGCCGCGCGAACATTTCCGGTTTCAGACGCTGATCCCGATTGTCGACCCAGGCTCGAACCTTAATCGTGCGAGTGTTCGGATCGACGACATCTCCGATGGAGGCCACGACGGACGCGAAGTCGGTCCCCGGATAGGCTTCCACATTGATCCGCCCGACCTGGCTGACTTTCACCAAGGCGAGATCCCGTTCGTAGACATCGGCCACGACCTGCAACCGATCCAGATCGGCAACCGTGAACAAGACCTGGCCGGCGTCGCTTCCGACAGACTGTCCCGGAGTCACGGCCCGCTCGACGACGGTGCCGGTCAAGGGACTCTTCATCTCGAAGCGCGAGGTAATACGCTGTTGGGCGAGCGGCTTCTCCAACTCTTGAGCAGGAATGCGCAGAGACAACAGGCGCTCCTTCGCCCTCCTAAATTCTGCGCGCGCTTTGATCAAATCGTTCTCGGCCTGCTTGAGATCTTTCAGAGCCAAGGCCTTGGTCGCAAACAATTCCTTCGCAAGCTCCTGTGCTCGCGTGGAGTACTCTAACTCCGAGGCTTCTTTCACGAACTCCGAATAGGCGGCCGTAATATCGGAACTGTCGATCACCAGCAACGTCGCGCCTGCCTCCACGCGATCGCCCAGCTTGGCTCGCACCTCCACTACCCGCCCTTGCAAGGGAGAGGAAATTTTCGAGTACCGGTCTTCCCCGTAGGCGATCTTCCCGACCAGGACCAGCTCGGGCTGGATCGGTTTGAAATCCACCACGGCCGTCTCAATCTGTCCGGTGGACTGCGACGGAGGCTGAACGGCAACGTGTTCCGGAGTCACGGGAGGCTTCGAAGAGGCCGGTTCTTGCGTTTGACTGCAGGCGCACAGCGACAGCGCCACGGCTACCCCGGCGACCGAACGCACGCAAGTGATCATGACGTAATCTCCTGGCCGACCGAACTCTCCAATTGGAACAAGTTTCGCTGATAGGAAAAGAGGGCCTCGATGAAATTCTGTTGAATCGTACGAGACGTCCGCGCCGCATCGAGCAGATCCAGGATGGTAGCGCCTCCACGTTCATAGGCGCGCTCGACGATGGTGAAGGTGGAGCGGGCATCTTCCAACACCCCCGCCAGATAGGCTTCCACCAGCCGGCGACTCTGGAGCAGATTCTGGTAGGCCACATCCACCTGGTTTTCCACCTGGTTGACCGTACGATCCAATTCCGCCTGCGCCGACTGCACGCCGACTTCAGCCTGGACGATCCCGCCCTGGTTACGATTGAACAATGGCAGGGGCACTCCGAGATTGAGGATCCCCATCTGCTGGTTATCTGGACCGCGCGAGCCTTGCACCGCATAGCCGGCGCCGATCGTCACATCCGGAACCCGAAAGGCCTTGGCCAGTTTCAGATCCGCCTCGCGTTGCGACAAGGCTGCCCGCCGGCTCTTGATATCGGGACGGACGTCCAGGGCCACCGACCTGAGCCGTCCCATGTCGGGATCCACCCGCCGGTAGTCCATTTCGGTCGTCAGCTCCAGCTTCGACGCAGGAGAGAGACGCAGCAGTTGCCGGAGATCGGCTCGGGCGGACTCGCCTTCCTGAATCGCCTCGATCACCTGCGCTTGAAAATCGACCACCTGCAGACGAATACGAATCAGATCGACTTCGGCGATATACCCTTTTTTAAAACGGATCGTGTTGACGTCTAAAATACGCGCAAACCGGTCCCGGTTTTCTTCGGCCAGAGACAACCGGCGCTGCGCCACCAGCACTCGATAGTAGGCGTCCTTGATCGTGAACCCCAACTGCCGGACGGCATCTTCAAAATCCGCTTCCGCCGACTGCACCCCGAAGCCGGCACTTTCGATGCGGTATCCGCGCTTGCCGGCCAATTCAAACAATTGCTGCACCTGCATGGTGAGCGCGCCGGTTTTGGACAGCGTATTGCCCTGCGTAAACGAGGCCACATTTCCCAGCTGCGCCACCGGATTCGGAAAGAGCCGTGCCGTAATCTGCTGCCCCTTGCTGGACTCGATCCCATACTTGGCGATCAGCAAATCCAGGTTCTGCCTCAGGAAGAGGGCCATCGCCTCGGACAAGTTCAGGCGGACCACAGGCGGAGAAAACGGAACCGCCGGAGGTGGGGTCGATTCAGCCGCCTGCGCAATCGCGCCGCCGGTCACGAAGAAACTTAACAGGCCGATCGCCAGCCAGGCACGACAGACTAGAGCCGATAGGCACCGGCCTACCCGCCGGCGATCTCTATAGTGGGGCATGTCGTCACGCATTGTGCAGGAGTATCGAACCATCGAGGACAGCGGGCGCATTATAATGATTCTTCAGTGTTTTTGAAACAAGACCCGCGATGTTCGGTCAGTGCATTTTCAGTTCCGTCCAGGCCCGGTCATAGAGACGGATGCCCCTGCCGACATCCTTCATCCACTCCAACCGATCAAGTTGATCGAGCGGCGGGTACACCGCGGGATTGTCCCTCGTCGAGGCGTTGACCAATTCACGGGCCGACCGGGAAGCAGAGGCAAAACGCAGCCGCTCCGACGTGCGTGCCGCGACCTGAGGCTCCATTAAATAGTTGATAAATTGCATGGCTAACTGTTTCTGCGGCGCCGTCCGGAGCACCACCAGACAGTCGGCCCACAAGGTGGCCCCTTCTTTCGGGACGACATAACGAATGGACGGCCGCTCGACCATGGCCCTGGCCACCGGTCCACCCCAGGCATGCGCCAGGACCACCTCCCCTGAAGCCAGCAACCGATCGTAATGGTCGCTCGTATAGGTCTTTACCAGGGGTTTCTGCTGTAACAATCGTTCCTTCGCCGCCTCGATCACCTGGGCATCCGTGCTGTTCATCGACTGCCCCATGGAACGCAACACCGCGCCGAAGACTTCCCGCTGGTCGTTCAACATGCTGATGCGGCCTTTGTACCGCTCGTCCCAGAGGACTGCCCAACTGTCCGGCGGCGTCGGGATCACCGCAGAATCGTACCCGATCCCCACGCTGCCCCACAGATACGGGATCGAGTATCGCCGCTCCGGATCGAAGGGCAGGGCTTGCAAATGCGGTTCCAAGAACGACGCGTTGGGAAGCGCCTGCTGGTCCAATTCACTCAACAGCCCTTGCTGGATCATGATGGCCACCATGAAATCCGAGGGTACCGCCACGTCATACCCCGTCGCTCCGCTCTGAAGTTTGGCCAACAACTCTTCGTTGCTGCTGAAAGTATCGATCGCCACCCTGACTCCCTCGCGCCGTTCGAATTCCTGAATTAGCTCCGGCCCCACATAGTCGGACCAGGTGAAGTAATGCAGGACCGGTCTGGACCCGGCAGAATCGCTGCCCGCACCCTGCCCGCAGGCAGACAGCGCTCCTGCCAGCCAGAGTAGACATGGCCACCAAAGGCTCATTCGTCGGAGAGGAGTCCCCACTCAGACCTCGCGGCGTTGAAGATGAAGGGAGACGGCGACACAGGCCATGGAAATGACCAACAGCAGCGCGGAAAGCGCGTTGATCTCCGGCGTGACACCGGACTTGATCATCGAATACACCTTCAACGGCAGCGTCGTCGCACCGGGACCGGCCGTGAAGAACGTCACCAAAAAATCGTCGAGCGAGACCGTAAAGGCCACCAGCACCGCGCCCCAGATCGCCGGACGCAAAAACGGCAATGTGACATGCCGGAAAACTTGCCAGGAGTCCGCGCCCAGATCAGCCGCCGCCTCGCGCAACGCCGGGTCCAGTTTGCGCAACCGCGCACGGATCATGATGGTTACCAGCGGGATATTAAACACGATGTGTCCGAGCATGACCGTGGTGAGACCGAGCGGCATCTTGAGCGTCACAAACAGGAGCATCAGCGCCACGCCCATCATCACCTCGGGAATGACAAGCGGCAGCGCGAGCCCGCTCTCGATGATCTGCTGTCGGCGAAGCGGCATCCGCTCCATGCCGAGTGCCATGAGCCCGCCTAGCACAGTCGCGCCGAGGGTCGAGATGACGGCAATGAGCAGACTGTTCGCAGTCGCAGCCAGCAGCGCCTCGTCATGCCAGAGGGCGGCATACCACTTGAGGGTCGTCCCCCGCCAGGCCGTCGACAGGTGGGCGGCATTGAACGAATAGAGCACGAGTACGAGAATGGGGCCGTAGAGAAACAGCATCGCCAGACCGCTCACGAGACTCAGGCCGGTCGATCCTCGCCTCATCGTCCCTCCAACGCCTCGGCAGTCCGGGCGGCATGGCGGTAATACAGCGCGACCGCAGCCATGACGATCGCCATCAGCACAAAGGACACCGCCGATCCCAGCGGCCAGTCCCGCACCACCAGATACTCGTGTTGAATGAGATTGCCGATCATCATGCTTCTCGCGCCGCCCAACAGATCCGGCGTGATGAACGAGCCGATCGAGGGGATGAAGACCAGGACACAGCCGCCCACTATGCCCGGCATCGTGAGGGGAACCACCACCCGCGTGAATACCGCCCAGCGCGAGGCGTACAGATCCCAGGCCGCTTCCACTAGGAGCGGATCCAGCCGTTCCACGGCGACGTAGAGAGGCAGCACCATAAAGGGAAGATACCCGTACACCAGCCCGATCACGACGGCCGTCGGTGTATAGAGCAATTCGAGCGGTGCAGCGACGATCCCAAGAGACAGCAGCAGGCCGTTCACCAGGCCGTCCTGGCGCAGCACAATCATCCAGGCGTAGGTTCGCACGAGAAAATTCGTCCAGAAAGGCAGCATGACCAGCAGCAAGAGCACCGGCTGCCACCGTGCCGGACTTCTGGCGATCGTGTAGGCGAGTGGAAATCCGAGCACGAAACAGATCGCCGTGGTCAGCGTCGCGTACCAGAGCGACTGCCCGAGGATCTTGCCGTACAGCGGATGCAGGAGATCGAGGTAGTTCGTAGCCGTGAACTCCCAGATAATGCCGCCATAGGTGCCGCGTGAAGCGAAGCTGATCGCAAACACCAAGGCGAGCGGCGCGAGAAAGAACAGGCCCATCCAGAGCAGACCGGGAGCGGCCAGCCAACCGGAACGGCAAATGGATCGACGAGGCGCAGGAGGTGACGACAGGTCGTGAGAGGGCATGGTCACTCGAAATACAACCGCGCATCAGTCGGGGACCAGTGCAGAAACACCGGGTCTCCTACCGAGAACAACGAGGAAGATGCGTTCGAGGTCATCCTGGTTTCCCAAAAACGGTCGTGGCCGACTCGCACCAGATACTTCGTGTCGCTCCCGGCAAACAGGACCTTCTCGATCTCGCCGGAGAGCACCGGGTCGGATGTCGACGGCCGTTCCTGCGCCATACGGATGTGTTCCGGCCGAAGCGAGAGCGTAGCTGAACGGCCGGCCTGTTCCGTGCCCACGAAGCGCACCCTGAGCGGGGCCTGCTCGTTGTCCGCCGGTTGGAAGAGGCGGTCCTCCCCGCTTGAAACATCGATCGTACCCGGCAGCTCGTTCGAGACGCCGAGAAACCGGGACACAAACAGATTGCAGGGCCGCTCATACACCTCGCGCGGGCTTCCCACCTGCCACATGCGCCCCTGATGCATGACGGCAATGCGGTCCGACATCATCATCGCCTCTTCCTGATGATGCGTCACACAGACACAGGTCAGTCCCGCCCGCTCTTGAATGGATTTCAGCTCCACCTGCATGGCCTGCCGCAGTTGTTGATCCAACGCAGCTAACGGTTCATCGAGCAACACCACAGCCGGTTTGTTCACCAACGCACGGGCCAGGGCCACACGCTGTTGTTCGCCTCCCGATAATTGGGCCGGCATCCTGGTCTCTTTGCCGAGCAACTTGACCATCGTCAAGGCCTGCCGCACCTGTTCATCGACGAGCGCAGACGAGACCCGTCGCATCTTCAAGCCGAAGGCCACATTCTCGAACACCGTCAGGTGGGGAAACAGCGCGTAGGACTGAAAGACCAGGTTCACCGGCCGGCGATTCGGCGGCACACCGAGCATCGACTGTCCGTCGATCAACAGATCGCCTTCGTCCGGATCTTCGAAGCCCGCCAGCATGCGGAGGACCGACGTTTTTCCCGCGCCGCTCGGACCAAGAATGGAAAAAAACTCGCCCCGACGGACCTGGAAACTCACCCGATCCACGGCCGTGACCGCACCGTGGCGGCGCACGATCCCGCGTATATCGATCGTTGGAAGTGTTGAGGAAAGAGACTGTTCAGAAGCGGTGAACGGAGGAGTGGACGACGTGGCCATCGAAGGCTGAATTCAAACCGCCGCGCCGACAGCCACGGCTCAATGCTCCAAATCGACTTTGGAGCTGACATCGCGCAGGTGTTTGCGCACCCGCACCCGATGCTCATGTTTCCGCAAGAGTTCACGGCGAATGACGTCGCGATCCTCCGCCACAATGCGCACGAGCCGGTCGTTATCTTCGGCATGGTTCCGCACGAGCTCGGAGAGGCGCTGCACCTGCCGCTCCAGCCGTTCCAGCCGCCACACCATTTCCATCATCGGATTCGCGGCTTCGATATCGGGCTTGACGACCGCCTGACGGGCATTCTGTTTCTTCATGTCCGCTCCTTCGCATTGAGCCCGACCGGATGTCGGAGCCGCACGTTGAATCGTAGTATCGTCCGAGATCGAGTTGAAGTCAATCATTCTGCGTCCTTTCTATTCATCCGTCGTCCTGCTACAATCGGCCCGTCTATGGCTAAGATCTTCACCATGGTGCTGGCGGGCGGCAAGGGCGAACGCCTGAATCCGCTTACCGAACAACGTGCAAAACCGGCGGTGCCGTTCGGCGGGAAATATCGCATCATCGATTTCACGCTGAGCAACTGCCTGAACTCCGGCCTGCGGCAGATGGCCGTCCTGATCCAATACAAATCGCATTCTCTCGACCGTCATATCCGCACGGGGTGGAACATTCTCAATCCCGAGCTGGGCGAATACATCGTGTCTGTTCCTCCTCAGCAGCGTATCAGCGAAGAATGGTATCGCGGCACCGCGGATGCCGTGTATCAAAACCTCTTCCTGCTCGATAACGACCACCCCGAGTTCCTACTCGTGCTGGCCGGTGACCACATCTACAAGATGAACTATGCCGACATGTACAACCTGCTGATCGAGAAGCAGGCGGATGCGGTGGTCGGCGCGATTGAAACGCCGCTGGCGGATGCCAACCGGTTCGGCGTCATTGCGGTGGATGAAGACCGGCGGATCCTGAGCTTCGACGAAAAGCCGGAGAAGCCGATGCACATCCCCGGCGACCCGACCCAGGCGTTCGTCTCGATGGGGATCTACCTGTTTCGCACGGACGTCGTACGCGAGCAACTGATCCGGGACGCCAAAGAGGGCACCAAGCACGACTTCGGCAAGAACATCATTCCGCGCATGATCAAAGAGCAGCGCGTCTATGCGTTCAAGTTCCAGGACGAAAACAAAAAAGCCGTGAAGTACTGGCGCGACATCGGGACGCTCGATGCCTACTGGGAAGCCAACATGGATCTCGTGGCCGTCGATCCGCTGTTCAACCTGTACGATCAGCAATGGCCGATCCGCACCTACCAGGGACAATTCCCGCCCGCCAAGTTCGTCTTCGCCCAGGATTTTCAGGGCGGCCGCATGGGCGTGGCGCTGGACTCCATCGTCTGCGGCGGCTGCATCATTTCCGGCGGCCGGGTGCAGAACTCGGTGCTTTCGCCGAATGTCCGGGTCCACGACCATGCCGATGTGAGAGAATCGGTCGTGATGGAAAACGTCGTCATCGGCGAACATGCCCGCATCAGGCGGGCGATCATCGACAAAGACGTCATCATCCCGCCCAAGACCGTGATCGGCTTCGACCCGGTTGCGGACCGTCAACGTTTCAACGTCACCGATTCCGGATTGGTGGTCATCTCAAAGGGAATGAAACTGCATGCCGCCGTCGATTCATCCGGTTGATCTGGTCGCGACGCTCCGCCAAAGAAATCTCACTCCGGCGATTATCTTTCTCACATCGAGACGGGCCTGCGACGAAGCGATGCAGTCGTTCGAACGCAGCCAAGTCACCCTGCCCAAAACGCAGCAGGAACAGATCGCCCGCGTCCTGGCCCAGGTCACCGGACAATATCCCAGCATCGCGGAACACCCGCTGATCGACACGGTTCAACGGATCGGTGTGGCGGCGCATCACGCAGGCCATCTCCCCTCCTGGAAGATCGCTGTCGAAGAACTCATGCGCACCGGGTCCCTGGATGCCGTCTTCGCCACCACGACTC
>CABVRO010000130.1 GCA_902500715.1 uncultured Nitrospira sp.
GCGCTACTAATCAGATTGAAACAGTCCAAGCCGGTAACGGTCAACAATTGATGAGCACTCAAGTGAACCAATTGATCCAGGCGATGGCGGGATTCACGCAACAGACCGGGTTGAGTTGGGAGCAAGCCGTGGCCCAGCGTCCTCAGGATGTGCAGCAGGTTCTGGCTGCGAATTGGCACTAACGGTATGTTTCGGTCGCTCCGTCTGTCCGGCGGGGCGACGTCGCCTCCTGACCGCTTCCTTTTTCCTGTCCTGCCTTGGCCTAGTCAGGGCCAGTCTTCAGCAGATCCTCCTTTTGTCTGCCGACTGTTTATGAATAGCTCGGCATGGCTGAGAGTTGTGGGGTGTCATCGGGTAGTACCAAAGCGGTACAGCCTCCGTGTAATGGCTGGACCCGGTTTGGATGGTACAGTCACAACATCGATGTAACGCAAGAGATCAGCCCCATCACCGCGCGCCACCATGTCCGCGCTGCTTAGGAGGTCTACGATGTCGCGACGAACCAGTCTTTTCCTCGCCCTCTTGACATTAATCGCCGGTGGCTTTGAAGGATGTACGACGATGAGTAAGCCCGGCTCTTCCATGACGTTACCGAGTAGCGCGTTCTTCCCCGTCGATGCCAACGAGTTGAAACCGCTTCAGGCGATTGCGAACGTGCAGGATGCGCGAATGAAGAATTGCCATAAGGGGCCAGCCTGCGAAGATGCCTACTACATGCGAGCCTTGGTGGCGTTGTTTGAAAATCGGGCGGATGCCATCACGGTGTTTCAGGAATTACACACTGCTATGCCGAATAGCCGGTATGAGGTGGCGACGATGGGCTGGTTAAACTTGCTTCAGGATGCGTCGCTGTCCTCCAACCATAACAAAGCCCTCATGGTTCAGTTAAAGCAGGAAGTGCTCCACAACCTGTTGGATCGGTCTGAGATAGCGACGACGAGATCGGTAAAAGATCACGACCGTCGTGTCGCAGAACTCGCCCGCTAACCGTCGCGCCCTCTTGAATTTTCTCCCGCCGGCAAAAAAACTTCTTGCCGGCGGGCGCTGCTGCCGCCGGTTGTGCCGCATCCCTCCCATTTACTATCCTTTCCCAATGCACAATCGCGCCACGTCGGTGTCGACATCACCTTCAATATTTGTGCTCTTCTTTTCATGCAGTTGAGTTTGACGGCCGGCACGGCTACACTTTGCCTGGGCGTGGTGACCGGCTGCTGGATCTATCGCAGATGGGAGGAATGCATGCGACTCTTCAGTGTCACGGCTGTGCTATCTGCCACCGTACTTTTCGGATCGGGGATGGCCTTGGCGGCCGAACCACAAGCCGCGGGAAGCGGTCCTGCTGCGGAAAGTGCCAAAGGGAAGGATGGCGCGCCCATGGTGTTAGTTCCGGCCGGGTCATTTACGATGGGGAGTAACGACGGGCTTCCCGCTGAACGACCGGAGCATGTCGTCACGCTTGAGGCTTTTTATATCGACCGCTATGAAGTCTCCATGCAGCACTATCGGGCGTTTCTCGTGGAGGCGAAGCACGATGCTCCTTCGACCTGGGATGACGAAGCTGCAGAGGCGGTCGGCGATCGTCCGGCCGTAGGAATGGGCTGGGCTGATGCCGGGGCGTATTGTGCATGGGCAGGGAAACGGCTTCCGACTGAAGCCGAGTGGGAAAAGGCGGCGCGTGGTACCGACGGGCGGCGATACCCCTGGGGGCAGATGCAGCCGTTCGTCGACATTGCGAATTACAATCGCGGTGTATGGGTGAGTGAGGCGGTGACCTTAGCGGGGGTGAGTGGCGGGGTCGAAGGGATGAGTGTGCGCCATGGGCTGAAGGAAGGCGGGCGTAGTCCCTATGGGCTGCACCACATGGCAGGGAATGCCGCTGAATGGGTGGCCGATTGGTACGACCGGGAATACTATTCGAAGAGTCCTGATAGCAATCCCACTGGTCCGGCAACCGGAGAGAAGAAAGTGATTCGTGGAGGGTCTTGGTCTGATCTGCCGGCGGCGCTACGATCATCTGCGAGGGTATCGGCAGAGCCGGATTTCCAGGATCGGTCAATCGGATTTCGTTGCGCAATGACTCCGGCACAATAGTTGTATTTTGGCACGGCTATCATCCGGGAATTCTCCCGTTATTAGGGGCAGAGTATCGTTCTATTGCAATGTGTTTGTAAGGTTCATGGTGCCGGAGTATGGTCGCTCCAAACGGTTCCCCATCCGTCCCGCCTTCACATCAGGAAAACAAAGCGATTGCTGCATTAGTCGCCGGACTGGTGTTGCTGTTCGCCTTGGTGGGAATTCAAAATGCCCCGCCCCCATCCGCAATATCTCGGGCTGTTCCGAAGATGGATCCGACTATGGTGCCGTTGGTGACGGGGGAGGAGCCGATTCAAGTGCTCTTTGTTCGCGCCGGTTGTGTGGTCTGCCATCGGATTCCAGGGATTGCGGGGGCGGATGGGAAGGTCGGTCCTCCGCTTTGGCTGGGCAAGACCGGAGCAGCCCGTCTGGCTGATCCACAGTATCGGGGGCAAGCGCAGACAGTTCGAGAGTATATTGTCGAATCAGTGGTGTCACCGGGTACCTATGTGGTGCCCGGTTTCCCTGCGGACACGATGCCGGCATGGTATGGAAGGAAATTGACCGCAGGAGCGCTGGATAAGATTGCTGCGTATCTCGAACTTGTTATGGATGAGCCATAGCGAGGGCTCCGTTAACCTGGTCGCCTGGCAGTTATGCCTGGTCCGTAGGTCACCGTTTCTTGCCGCCGCCTTGGCTCATCTGTCCCTGGATTTGGAACCCCTTTTCATCCCGGTCGTTCTTGTCCAGGAGCGCCGCCACGGCGTCGTCTCCTTTCAATCCCGCCAGTTTAATTTTCAGACGAAGATTGTTGGCGCTGTCGGCATTGATCAACGCTTGTTCAATACTGATTTTCCCGGCCTTATAGAGTTGCAACAGCACGTGGTCGAATGTCTGGCAGCCTTCGTCGATGCCTTGTTCCATGGCTTCTTTCAGGGTATCGATTTCAGAACGTTTGATGAGGTCCTTGATGCGCGGCGTATCCAGCATGATTTCGAGCGCAGGCACGCGGCGGCCGTCGAGGGAGGGAATCAATCGTTGAGAGATGATGGCCCGCAGGTTCAGTGAGAGCTGCAGATAGATCTGCGCATGCCGTTCGACCGGGAAGAAGTTCATGATGCGTTCGATCGATTGATTCGCATTATTCGAGTGCAACGTTCCGAGGCAAAGGTGTCCGGTTTCAGCGAACGTGATCGCGGCTTCCATGGTTTCCGTATCCCGGATTTCACCGATGAGAATCACGTCCGGTGCCTGGCGCAGAGTATTTTTCAGCGCGTGCCCGAAGGAATGGGTATCGAAGCCGACTTCGCGCTGGGTGACGATCGATTTCTTATGGTGATGGACGAATTCGATCGGGTCTTCCACGCTGATGATGTGGCCGGCATGCACCGTGTTGCGGTGGTCAATCATCGCGGCGAGGGAAGTGGATTTTCCGGAGCCGGTCGCACCGACCACCAGCACCAGCCCCCGCTTGGTCATGGCGATGTCTTTGACGATGGGCGGCAGATCAAGCTGCTCGACGGTCATGATCTCCGCTTTGATATGCCGAAACACCAGTCCGACATTGCCCTTCTGTCGGAAGATGTTTACGCGGAAGCGGCCGAGGTCTTTGTAATACAGGGCAAGGTTCATTTCCATCTTCTCTTCGAACTCACCTCGCTGCTGGCCTCTCATAAGGGCTAGCGCCAGCGATTCGAGTTGTTCGTTCGTGAACGGCGGCGCATCGGTCCGATGTGTCGAGCCATGGATGCGATAAATGGGGGGCGCATCGACGGTGAGATACAGGTCGGACGATTCCTGCTTGACCATCACTTCGAGAAGTGTGCGAACATCCATGAAATGCCTCTTTCCAATACCGTGGGAAACCCGTTCTGGTTGTGTGGAGTGCCCGATTAGGCGGCGCCCCCTGCAGCAGCGCTAAAGAGATTGGGGTTCATGCTGCGCGATTGAGCCTCCGCTTTTGTCACCAGCCCCCGTGTGGCCAGGTCGACCAGGGCCATGTCCATGGTCTGCATGCCGTCTTTTTGGCTGGCCTGCATGATGCCGGGAATTTGGTGGAGTTTGCCTTCTCGAATAAGGTTCCGCACCGCTGTGGTACCGACCATGATTTCCACCGCTGCAATCCGGCCGCCGCTCTTTTTCTTGAGAAGCGTCTGGGTCAGGACTGCCTCCAGCGTCTCCGAGAGCTGTGCGCGGACTTGGGCCTGTTGGTTCGGAGGGAAGGCGTCGATGATGCGGTCGATGGTTTTCGGGGCGCTGGACGTGTGCAGGGTCGCAAACACCAAGTGTCCGGTTTCGGCTGCGGTCAGCGCCAACTGAATCGTATCCAGGTCTCGCATTTCGCCGACGAGAATGATGTCGGGGTCTTCGCGGAGTGCGGCGCGGAGGGCGTTGGCGAACGACAGCGTGTGGACGCCCAGTTCCCGCTGGTTGACCAGGCATTTTTTGGATTTGTGAACAAACTCGACCGGATCTTCGATCGTGAGAATGTGTCCTTCGAAGGTGTTGTTGAGATAGTCGATCATGCCCGCGAGTGTGGTGGATTTCCCGGACCCGGTTGGGCCGGTCACCAGGATCAGGCCTTTTTCGCGGTCGCAGAGCTGTCGGAGGATCGGCGGCATGCCGAGTTTTTCCAGGGGAAGAATCTCCGTCGGAATGGTCCGGAACACGGCGCCCAATCCACGCCCTTGCACAAAGACGTTGACGCGGAATCGGGCAATGTCGCCCAGGTCGAATGAGAAGTCGCACTCCCGGTGCTCTTCGAAATTCTTCCGTTGCGCGTCACTCATCATGTCGTAGATCAGTGCGTGCGTTTCATCCTGGGTCAGCGGAGGATGGTCGAGTTTCTTGAGATCGCCATGTAGGCGGATCATCGGTGGCTCACCGGCGCTGATGTGGCAGTCCGAAGCGCCCTGTTGGACGCCAAAGGTCAGCAGTTTGGAGATATCAATCATCGGATCACTCCATGCAGTGAGAGAATGTAGGGATAAACGAGCGTCGCTATGAGTAGATGATCACTGCTCGTCAGGTTGATTCGATCATGCCATAGGAAGGTGAGAAAGCAAGAAAATACCCAGAAGAGACGAGGCCAAAACGGTCTCCGGCGGCCGCTCTGTGAAGGGCGATTGTTGCTTAGATCATGTTGAGTGAACGCCCCGCCTGTACCAGCGCTGCCAGCGCTTGGTCGATGTGCGCATCGGTGTGATCGGCCGTGATTGTGAGGCGAATCCGGCTCGTGGAAGCCGGCACCGTTGGCGGACGAATCGCGGGGGCATAGACTCCCAGTGTGAGCAGTGAGTGGGCGAGGTTCATCGCGCGATCGGGATCGCCGACGATGATCGGAAGAATGGGACTCTCCGATGGGGCGAGCTGGAAGCCGAGGCTGGTGAGTCCTTGTGCAAGTCGGTCGCGATTCCGCCACAATCTGGCGCGGCGCTCCGGCTCCTGCCCGATGACGCGGAGCGCCGCCGTGGCGGCCGCGGCGGAGGCCGGGGTAGGGGCAGTCGTATAGGTGAAGGCCCGGCAGGTATTCACCAAATAGGCAATGAACTCGGCTGATCCGGCCAGGTAGCCTCCGGCGCTCCCGATGGCTTTGCTCAAGGTGCCCATGTGATAGGGCACACGCGATTCGATGTGGCAATGCTCGAGGGTGCCCCGCCCTGTTTCTCCCAGAATTCCCGTGCCGTGGGCATCGTCCATATAGATGGCTGCGCCATACCGTTCCGCTAAGAGGGCGATGTCCCTCATCGGGGCGATGTCCCCGTCCATGCTGAAGAGGCCGTCGGTTACGATCAGGGTGGGTATATTGGAGGTCCGGCGGCCAAGCAGTTGCTCCAGGTGATTCATGTCCCGGTGGTGGTAGATGCGAAATGTGGCACCGCTTAAGCGGCAGCCGTCGATCAGACTTGCGTGGCAGAGGCGGTCGGCGAGGATGAGTCCGTCTTTGCCGATCAGCGCCGGAATGGCGCTGATATTGGCTAGATAGCCTGCTGCGAAGGTGAGCGCGGCTTCTGTGTCTTTGAACCGGGCGAGTGCTGTTTCGAGTTCCTCATGGGGTGTGAGGGTGCCGCACACGAGGCGCGAGGCGCCGGATCCCGCCCCGTATTGACGCGTCGCTTCGATGGCCGCTTCCACGACAGCCGGGTGCGTGGCCAGTCCCAGATAATTATTGGAGGACAGCAGGATCACGGGATGTCCGTCGAGCGTAACCGTCGGCCCCGTGGCCGAGGCGATGGTGCGCAGGCGGCGGAGCAGGTGCTGATCCTGCAATTTTTGGAGATATTCCTTGAACATGGCGTCCCGTGTGCCCGCGAAGGACTTGAATATTTGACAAGGCTAACTGCTCCCTAGTATAAGGCGCGAGGCGCTTGGAAACGACCGCTTCTTTTCCTGTGCCTAGAGCTAGAGAATGATTGAGAGAGCATGAGTTATCGAATCAAGGTTCCCGCAAAGGTCGATCCGCTCGATGAAGCTCATTTGTTGACTGGGGTGGAGCGATTTCTGCTTGTCTTGCAGGAACAGCGGCGGGCGGTTCTGGTCGGGTTGGGAGTCTTGCTCGTTGCCGCGGCGGTGGTTGCCGGGGTCATTTGGTATGACTACCAGGCCACGCTGAAGGCACGTGAACTCGATCAGGAAGCGACGCTGCACTATCTGAACCGACCGGCTGACGATCCGAAAAAAGCGCACGAACAGCTTGCGCAGGCCATCAATCTCTATAAGCAGGTAGTGGATCAATATCCACGGAGCCCCGTTGCTCCGCTGGCTCTGTTCCATTTAGGGAATGCTCAGGTGCTGGCAAATGAGGTTGATGCAGGGATCGAAACCTATAAACGATTCATGTTGCTCCATGGTTCCAATACCTCGCTCCTAGGGCTTGTCCAGCAGCGGATGGCCTACGCCTATCTGGTGAAGGGGGATCGTGATCAGGCGGTGAAGGCGTTTACCGGCATCCTTGAGATCCCCGGTGCGCTCAATAAAGACCACGTGCTCTTCGAGCTGGCAAAATTGGAAGAGTCACAGTCCCGTCCTGAGGGGGCCCTTGCGCATTATCAGGACTTGATGAAGAACTATCCCAACTCGCCCTTCACCAGTGAAGCGGCCGTGCGAGTGAAGGTGCTGGAAGTGAAGAAGTCTCCGGAGAGTCCGGCGGCGGCTGCCACCCCTGCGCCGGTCGTGACTGCGCCCGCACCCCAGCCTGAGGCGCCTGCTAAATCTTCAGGCAAGTCTGCTGCGGCGTCCTCCAAGAAAAAACCGTAACGGTTCCCTTAGAATGACCCGGTGAAGAGCGGTCGCGTTAATTCGCAATAACCAGACGGCTTCCTGCCTTGATGGTGGGACCTGTGAGGTTATTGTTGGACTTCAGAGTCTTGACGGAGATGTTGAATCGCTTGGCGATCTTCTCCAGAGAGTCGCCTACGCGGACCCGATACCAATGGCCAGATTCCGGCTCAGGCTTGACGTGCCGCACCCTGACGGGGACCGGAAGCGGCGCGAATTTGTGAGTCGGCGCCCGATCCAACAATTGTTCGACCTTCTCTCTGGTGCCGACCGGAACCTTCAGGTGATATTCGGCATCGTCCGGAGGCGTGGCATCGCGCCGCAACTCCGGGTTGAGCACCTTCAGTTCCTGGTACGAAATGCCCGTCACATTGGCAATCGCTTTGAAGTGGATAGGGCGTTTCACGACCACTTCCTCGAATTGGTGCGGCCGCACGTCGTTCTCCGGAAAGCCGTAGCGGTCCGGATTCTTGGCGATGATGGTGGCGGCCATGAATCGGGGGACGTATTCTTTCGTTTCCCGCCGGATCAGCCGTGTTTTTGCAATGTCTGAAAAGCTCTCTGCTTGCGCCGTATGGAGCGCTCGCATCACCTTGCCCTCCCCGGCATTATAGGCGGCCATGGCCAAAGGCCAGGTGCCGAACAAGTCGTACAGGTCCCGCAGGTAGCGCGCCGCCGCGACGGTCGATTTCACAGGGTCTCGTCGTTCGTCCACATAACTGTCCACACGCAACCCATAGACCTTGGCGGTCCCCTTCATGAATTGCCACGGACCGGCCGCCCGGGCACGGGAATAGGCGTGGGGGTTAAATCCGCTTTCAACCAGAGACAGATAGATGAGATCGCTCGGGAGCTGGAATTCGGAGAAGATGCTATCGACCAGGGGGCGATAGTGACTGAGGCGGACGAGCCATTGTTCAAAGCGATTGCGAATCGAGACGTTGAAGAAGCGAATATGGCCTTGAACGGATGGGTCGAGCACGATCGGCACGTTGTAGGCTGCGGCTTCTTCCGATTCCTGGTTCTCCGCGGAAGCTTCTTCCTGAACCACCTCTGCGGGTGGTGTCAACAGATCTGTGAATCGGGCGGTTGCGCCATTGAGAGGCTTGAGCTGAAAGAGTGCCTCGGCAGGCGGAACTTCCGTCGACGGTTCGCTGGCCACGGGGGCTGGAGGTTCGGTCGTTTCGAGTTCTGCCGCAGCGGCGCGATCTTCTTCGTCGAGTGAGTAGTCAGGTTCCTGGAGAGGGGCTGGCACATTCTCAGCGCCCGCATCTACGGTCGCCGGTGGATCGGCTTGCGGCGGGGTCGGCAACTCTGCCCCTGCGAAGATCGGCCACGAGAGAGAGACCAGGCAGAAAGAGAGAAGCGGCAGCGCGCGAACACCTGTGACCAGGAAACGTGCATGCATAAGAGCACCCACTAGACTGTTCAGGGAATGTGAGATCAATGACTTTCGAAGGGTAGCCTATCGATGAGGTCACAACTTGTCAAGAAATTGAGGGAGTTGAGTCGTCATAGCGCGTGTGGTGAAAAATCATCGCGTGGGGAGTCGTTCCGAGTCCTCGAAATAAATCTTGCATGATGCAGTGAAGTCGCTGAAAAGATAAGCTTCTTCACGCTCCGTTACCTTGACACCTCAGGGGGGCTATGGTAGCGTACGCCCCTTCAAAATCCCTGACATCGTTCGCTCTGCCCAGTGAGGAGGATCGTCCATGCTGAAACGGTATTTGCTAGCTCCCGGCCCCACCCCCGTTCCTCCGGAGGTGTTACTAGCGATGGCCAGACCGATGATTCATCACCGGGCGCCTGAATTCGATAAACTCTTTG
>CABVRO010000131.1 GCA_902500715.1 uncultured Nitrospira sp.
AGGTGGAGGCCTGTTCATTCCGGTTCGAGGACGATGTCCGGCAAGGCAATTGTGCTGTGTTGACCTGGACCATGCAGCTGAATCACCCGAGGCTCAATGCCGGCGCGGTGGTGACGGTGCCCGGTTCAACGCTCATACGTTTTCGAGACAAGGTGTTCTACCACCGCGATTATTTCGATGCCGGTGCGATGGTGTACGAGCAGCTTCCACTGATCGGCATGCTCATCCGGACGATCAAAGGCCGAGTGTGACCTATGAGCCGAGCCAGCCTCAACACGCGACGGGTGTGGGTGACCGGCGCCTCGACCGGTATCGGCCGAGCGGTCACGCTGGAACTCGTTCGTCGCGGGGCCACCGTCTTTGCCTCGGCGCGGAACGAATCGGCGCTCAGCGAGCTCGTCCGTGAATGCGGAGACGATCGTGTTACGGCGCTTCCCTTCGATGTGACCGACCGGGCCGCCAATCAGCGCGCGGTGAACGACATGCATCGCCGCGCAGGGGGCCTGGACATTGCCTTTCTCAACGCCGGCACCTGCGAGTACGTGGATGTGGCGGCATTCGACAGTGCGCTGTTCGAGCGCACGATCCGCACCAACTTCCTGAGCATGGTCTATGGGATTGAAGCGGCGCTCCCGCTGTTGCGGCAGTCACCGGCGCCGCAGCTCGTGGGGATGAGCAGTACGGTGGCCTATCGCGGGTTGCCTCGCTCCGAAGCCTACGGGGCGTCGAAGGCGGCGATCAAGAACCTCTTCGAATCGCTGCAAGTCGATCTCGCGCGTGAGGGTATCAGCGTGTCGGTCGTGTGTCCGGGGTTCGTACGGACACCGTTGACCGACCGGAACGATTTCACGATGCCGTTCAGGATCGAAGCCGAGGACGCGGCCCGACGCATCGTCGACGGGATTGAGGCCGGGAAGCCGGAGATTCATTTTCCGCGGCGATTCAGCCTGCTCTTCAAGTGCCTGACCCTGCTCCCGAGCCGCTGGTCCATCGGCCTCTGCGCGAGGATGGTGAAGCGGTCATGAAACTCGCCATTGTAGGAACGGGCATCGCGGGAATGACGGCAGCACATTTACTACATGAGGAGCATGACCTCACCATCTTCGAGGCCGGCTCACACATCGGCGGCCATACCAACACGGTGGACGTAGACTTGCAGGGGACGACCTATGCGATCGATACCGGGTTTATCGTATTCAACGACTGGACCTATCCGAATTTTATGGCCCTGCTGGATCGCCTGGGTGTGGCCTCGCAGCCGAGCGACATGAGCTTCAGTGTGCGGTGTGAGGAGACCGGGTTGGAGTACAACGGCACGACGTTGAACAGCCTCTTCGCCCAGCGGCGCAATCTGCTGCGGCCTTCGTTCTATCGCATGATCCGGGATATTCTCCGTTTCAATCGGGAGTCGCTGGAATTGCTGAATGAACCGGGCCCCGGCCCTTCGCTGGGCGCGTATCTGGAGCAGAACCGTTACTCGCCGACGTTTATTCGTCAGTACATCGTTCCCATGGCGGGGGCCATCTGGTCGGCCGGCCGCGCCACCATGCAGGAGTTTCCGGCGCGGTACCTCGTTCAGTTTTTCAAGAACCACGGCATGTTGTCGGTCGATGCGCGTCCCACCTGGAGGGTGGTTACCGGCGGCTCACGGCAATATGTCGAGCGCCTGGTGCGGCCCTTCCGTGACCGCATCCGGCTGCAGTCTCCGGTGGAGTCGGTCAGCCGATATGCGGACCGTGTCGAGGTGCGGGGATGCGACCCCCGCGGGGTTCACCGGATCGAGTCATTCGACGGAGTTCTTCTCGCCTGCCATAGCGACCAGGCGTTGGCGCTGTTAGCGGACCCGTCTCCTCCAGAGAAGGAGACACTCGGGGCGATTCGTTATCAACCGAACGAAGCGGTGTTACATGTGGATCGGTCGCTCCTCCCGAGACGCCGCCTGGCCTGGGCGGCCTGGAACTATCATGTGGTGCCGAACCCGCCGGACCATGCCTTGGTGACCTATCACATGAATCGGCTTCAGGGGCTGAGCGCGCCGTACGATTTCTGTGTGACGTTGAATCATACGGAGGCGATCAATCCGGCGACGATCCTCAAGCGCATCACCTACCACCATCCGGTGTTTTCCCCGGAAGCGATCGCCGCGCAGCAACGGCATGGGGAGATCAACGGACGTCGCCGGACGTGGTATTGCGGGGCCTATTGGGGCTTCGGTTTCCACGAAGATGGCGTGAAGAGCGCCATGACGGCCTGTCAGGCGCTCACGGCGGGGCATGCATGAAGAGCTGCGTGTATGAAGGAACGGTCAGGCACCGACGCTATGCGCCGGTCCGCCATTCGTTCCACTACTCGATCTTCATGATGTATCTGGATCTGTCCGAATTGCCGGACCTCTTCCGTGAACGCTGGTTCTGGTCTCCCGCGACCCCCAACCTGGCCTGGTTCAGACAGAGCGACCACCTGGGCGATCCGAAGAGGCCTCTGGATCAGAATGTGCGTGACCTCGTCGAATCGAAGACGGGTCGCCGGCCGGCCGGTCCGATCAGGCTGCTTACGCACCTGCGGTACTTCGGGTACGGCTTCAACCCGGTCAGTTTTTACTTTTGTTTCGACCCGGCCGATCGGCTGGTCGACACCGTGGTGGCTGAAGTGACGAACACCCCGTGGGGCGAACAGCATTGTTATGTACTCGGTGATTCCTTGGATGAGGGGATCGGTCGCCGACACCGGTATCGCTTCGGCAAGGAATTTCATGTCTCCCCCTTCATGGACCTGGATGTGGGCTACGATTGGCGGTTCGGCACTCCTGGCGCCGGTCTCTCCGTGCACATGGAGAATTTCCGCGGCGGAGAACGGTTCTTCGATGCGACGATGGTCCTGCGCCGGGAGGAGATGACCGGTAGGTCCCTGGCCCGTGTGTTGCTGCGGTATCCGCTGATGACGATGCAGGTCATCGCGGCGATTCATTGGCAGGCGTTGCGCCTGTGGTTGAAACGTTGTCCCTTCATTTCCCATCCCGACAGGTCCAGGCATTCCATCGATGCAAGGAGGATATCCGGATGAACGACCTCGTGCCGACCGACTGTTCACCCGCCGTAGATCGGCAGCCACCGCATGCCGAGGAGACTGATCCTTCTCCCGGCCTGCTGGTCAGGATTGCCAGACGCATCGTCCGTGCCCGTCTGCGCCGTCTCGTCCAGGGAACGATCACGGTGATTGAGGGGCCGCGCCGCACGGTCTTCGGTGCTCCCTGCTCCGTCTCAACGCTCAAGGCGACGATTACTATTCTCGCGCCCGACTGTTATCTCGACATCGCGTGGAGCGGGACAGTGGGTGCGGGAGAAAGTTATGCTCGGGGCGATTGGCATTGCGACGACCTCACGGCGCTGGTCCGGATTTTCGCGTTGAATCGATTGCTTGTTGACGGAATGGAGCGGGGCGTGGCGCGTTTGTCCGCACCGCTGCTCAAGGTTGCGCACCGGCTCCGACGGAATACCAAAACGGGAAGCCGGCGCAACATTGCGGCCCATTACGACCTGAGCAACGAATTCTTTGCGCAGATGCTGGATCGGACCATGATGTATTCCTGCGCCTATTTCCAACGCCCCGACAGCACGCTGGAGGAGGCGTCGCGCGCCAAGCTCGATTTGATCTGCCGCAAGCTGCATCTGACGGAACACGACCATCTGGTGGAAATCGGGGCCGGCTGGGGCGGCCTGGCCTGCCATGCCGCGAAGACCTACGGTTGTCGAGTGACCACGACCACGATTTCCCGTGCGCAGTACGAATTGGCGGTGCGCCGGGTGCGTGAGGACGGCCTGTCCGATCGTGTGCGGGTGCTGCTCACCGATTATCGGGATTTGCCCGCGCTCGGCTTGCGGTTCGACAAGCTGGTCTCGGTGGAGATGATCGAGGCCGTGGGCCATGAATACTACCCCGCGTTCTTCGATGTCTGCAGTCGCCTGTTGAAGTCCGACGGGCTGATGCTGCTCCAGGCGATCACCATCGATGAGCGGTACTATGAGCGGGCGAAACGGTCGGTCGATTTTATCCAACGCTTCATCTTCCCCGGTAGTTGCATCCCCTCGGTGAATACCTTGTGTCGGGCCATGGCGCAGGCATCGGACTTCAGCCTGTTGCATCTACAGGATATCGGCGCGCATTACCCGCCGACCCTGCGGGGATGGCGCGATAACCTGCGGAAGAATGTCGAGCATGTGGGGCGGCTCGGATTTCGTTCCGAGTTCTTGAGGCTGTGGGATTTTTATTTGTCCTACTGCGAAGGCGGATTCCTCGAACGGTCGATTTCGACGGCCCACCTCCTGTTCGCGAAATCCGGGTGGCGGCAGGATTCCCTGGCAGGATGAACGGCGCCATCGCCAATGCGGTGGTCTTTCAGCTCGGGTGGTGGATCGCTGTCCTTGGCGCGGGTTGGGCCTATCAATGGATGGGCCCGCTCCTGGTGGCGTGCCTGGTCTGCGTGAATGTCTGGTCCTCGGCCGATCCCCGCGCAACTACTCGAATCGTTATCGTGGTTGGATTGTTCGGAACGCTGCTGGACAGCGCCCTCAGCTTCGCCGGTCTCCTCCTGTTTGTCGAGAACCCCTTCGCGCCCTGGCTGTGCCCGCCCTGGTTGATCGCGCTCTGGTGCCTCTTCGCGACGACATTGAACGGATCTCTTCGTTGGTTGGCGGGGCGTAGTCGGTCGGCGGCGCTTGTCGGGGGGATCTTCGGGCCGTTGAGTTACTACGCGGGACAATCGTTGGGCGCGATGACTCTGGGTCCGAACACTACGGTGGCGGCCCTGGTACTTGCAGCCCTGTGGGCGGGGTTACTGCCCCTCTTCGTGAGGCTGGCGAGACACGTACCGGGCATAGGAAGTCCAGTGGAATGTAGTAAATGACTGATTTCATCTGAGCGGCGACCTGTGTAAAATCAGCCCCGCTGCAGGCGGCCCTTCCGAGCCTCAGTGGATAACCCATCGCGACGTTCCAATGGAGGGGAGGATTGATTATGCTGCACGATGATCTGATCGCCGCGTTTCACAAGACGCAGTCGTTCAAGTGGGATCCGAAGGGCGGTTTCAAACTCGCCTCGGGTCTGACGAGCCCGTTTTATGTCGATTGCCGCACCTTGATGGCCTTTCCTCATGCGCGTCACCTGATGGCGCAACGGGCGTGGGAAGTGACCAAGGCGCTCGACATCGAGTGTCTGGGAGGGTTGGAGATCGGAGCGATCTCGATTGCGACGACGATTTCAGACTTCGCGTATGCGGCGACGCCTCGTCGAGAGTGGCGGACGTTTTTTGTCCGGAAGCAGCCGAAGGACCACGGGTTGGGCAGGTTGGTCGAAGGTGTCGTGCAGGCGGGAGATCGGGCCCTCATCGTCGATGATGTGTTGACCAGCGGGGGGTCCGTGCTGAAGGCCATCGCGGCCGCGCGCGAGGCGGGGTTGAAGGTGACCGATGCGTTGGTCATCGTCGATCGGAAAGAACAGGACGGTCGTGCTCGCGTGGAGGCCATGGGAGTGAAGGTCGTGAGCCTCCTGACGATCGATGATCTCATGCAGGGGCGCCATAGTTCTTCCTAGCTCATTTGCACTGGAACTGAATACCCCAACGGCGTTCTTCGACGATATCGTTCGAGCCCGCGATGGGACTGGCTTGGCGCAGCCGTCCCTTTGTTTCCCCTTCGCGCACCGTCATCCATCCCCCTGGGCATTTCTGCTCCATGAGCCGCACCGCTTCCTTCCGGAAGGACGAGAGTAAGTTGCCCTGTTCGGCGCGATAGGGGTAGACGACTACGCCGCCGTTGTCGATTTCTTTGACCATGATGGCTCCTTCCCCGCAACCGGATGCGCCCAGGAGCCAGGAAACGGCAACCACTCTTGACCAGCTTTTCATAAGGCTCCTATCATAGGACGTTCGTCAACCTTCTCGGGATGAGCAAAGGAGCGGCGACGATGAGATATCTGACTTGTTTTCTCTGCGTGGGTGTGCTCTGCGGTCTCCTCTTGGAGTGGACGCAGCCCACCTTCGCGTATCATTCCTATACCTTGACGGTTCAGCAACTGCGAGCCGGTCTGCTCAAGGCACCATCGACCGGGGCGAAGGGGTTCCTGTTGGTCGATGTGCGTTCGCCCGAGGAGCATGCGTCCGGCATGATTCCGGGGACCGATCGAAATATCGACTTTCGCGAGATGAAGAGCCGGCATCGGGAGCTCGGTGCGGCCTTGAACGACCATATCGTCGTATATTGCCAGTCCGGCCATCGCAGCAATATTGCGGCGGAGACATTGGCCGATCTGGGCTATACGCACGTGTACAATGTCGTGGGCAGCATGAACGCCTGGACCGAAGCCGGCTTTCCCGTCTCGCCTGGACGGTAGATCGACGTTGGTCATCGGCCGCGTGATGATGGTGAGGCATCCGGAGCGGGTATGTTGCGCGGGTGTGTCCGGGGGCTGATGCCGATGACGGTCGGCAGCGGAATGTGCACGCCGATATTGCCTGCCAAGAGTGATCGCCAGGTGGCTTGTGACGTGGTTTCCTGGGCGGCAAGGAGAAGATCCCGGCTGGCGATCACATCCGAAGAGGCGCCCCCGTCCATGGCCATGGCCTGTTGGATCGACGGGATCTGTCGGTGGAGACAGTCGGCCAGGTGGTGGAGCGAGACGACATCCACCGTCTTGATCACAAGTATTGCGCCTTCCCCCTCTTCGGCAACCACGGTTTGAAACGCCCGTTTCCCGCTGTCCCGGACCCGGAGTTTTCCCGTCCGGTCGAACAGCATCAGCGATTGTGCGGCCTCCCGGTAGGGAGGGGTTTCTTCTGTAAATCCGTCGAAGGCAAGGTCCAGCACACGGGCCTTCCGGAGCCTGCCGTCGGTCGGTTCCGCTGCGAATAGTCCCTGCCATGAGTGATGTTTTTTCGTGCCGAGTGACCGCCCTTCTTTCAATAAGACGCCCAAGTACGAATAGTCCTCTCGAAACAAACCTGCATTGAATAAGACGTATGCATCGGTCCGTTGCTGCCAGTCGTGGATCGAGAGCGGGGTGCGAAGACCTTCATCCCGATACTGATAGATGGAGAAGCGAAACCGTTCCGGATCGATGTGCAGCATGAGCAGGGACGGAACCTGGGGGCAGGCTTCGATGGGGCTCCAGAGTGCCACCTGTATGCCTGTGGTCAAGCGCTCCCAGGGCACCCCGGCGGGAAGCGCCGCATCGGATCGGGATCCGCTACTGAGGCAGAGCATGAGCAGGCACCCGCATAGAAGCTTCAGCCGGCGAGCGGATCGTCGGTCTTTCAGGCAGCGGCCACGCATCACGAACGTGTCTCCGTCTTCTTGTCGCCCTCTCTGAGTGTGCATTCCCAGTCTCGCGCGACTTCAGTATAAGAAAGGATGCGCGAAGGGGTCAAATTTGCGGTGGTGTCTGCGGTGTGCGCAGGGCGGCGTCAGGAGGCTCGTGCGGTGCGCGGTGCCTGGTCGGGTGGAATGTGGTGCGGTGCGTTCCCCGTCGCGGGAGTGGAGGAATCGAGCAACGCGCGTACCGTGCGCAGAAGGATGTCCGGAGTGAACGGCTTTTGGAGGAACGTCGTTCGATGCGGGTCCATACCGCTGTTCACGGAGATATCGTCCAAATAGCCCGATATGAACAGCACTCTGAGGTTCGGCTTGATGACGGAGAGATGTTGTGCCAGTTCGCGACCGTTCATCCCAGGCATCACCACGTCAGTCAGCAGAAGGTCCACATGGTAACTCTGCTGTGTGGCCGTGAGACAGGCTTCGACGCCATTCTTGGCCTCGATCACCTGATAGCCGGTTTTGACCAGCTCGTGACGAACCAGGTTGCGCACCCCGCTATCGTCCTCGACGAGAAGAATGGTTTCCGATCCTTGGCGCAGGCGGTCTTGCGGTGCGGTGGCATCCGCAGTCGTGGCTTGCGGGTTGACGCGCGGGAAATACAGGTCAAAGGTGGTGCCATGCCCGACCTGACTCCACACATCGATCCCGCCTCCGCAGGTCGTCACGATGCCGAAGACCGTCGACAGCCCCAGTCCGGTACCCTTGTGTTCTTCCTTCGTCGTAAAAAACGGTTCGAATAGATGGGCGAGCACGTCGGCATTCATGCCGCATCCGGTATCGGTGACAGTGAGTTTCACATACTGTCCCAAAGGCAGCGGGTGAAGATGATGCATCGGAGTCCGTGCCAGTTCCGTTTGCGACGTTTCGATCGCCAGCAAGCCGCCATTGGGCATGGCATCCCGGGCATTCACGACCAGATTCATGAGGACCTGTTCCAGTTGTCCGGGGTCTGCCTTCACATGGCCGTTAAAAGGATCAGGGCGGATCACGAGTTGAATGTCTTCACCGATGAGTCGCCGGAGCATGTTTTCTACATTGCCGACGACCGAATTCAAGGGCAGGATTTTCGGCTCCAACGGCTGTTTCCGGCTGAAGGCCATGAGTTGGCGAATCAAGCTCGCCGCTCGCTCCCCGGCCTTCTGCATTTCTTCGATCTTAGCGCGGATGGAATTGCCCGAGGGCAGTTCCCCCAAGAGCACCTGGCTATGTCCCATGATGACGGTCAGAAGATTGTTGAAATCATGGGCGAGTCCTCCTGCGAGACGCCCGACGGCTTCCATCTTCTGGGCCTGACGAAACTGTTTTTCGCTCACACGCAGGGCGTCTTCCGCCCGTCTCCGTTCCAGCCGCTCGTCCAGTTCCCGCAGGGTTCGTTTGATGGAGGGAACGAGACGCCCCAAGCGTTGCTTGGAGATGTAATCGGTGGCTCCGTGCTGCATCATGTCGATGGCAAACTCTTCCCCCTGTGTGCCGGAGACAAACAGAAACGGCACGTCGGGATGCAGGGTGCGTGCGAGGGAGAGGGCGGCGGCTCCGTCGAAGCCGGGGACGGCGGTATCGGCAAGGATGAGACTGAACCCCTCCTGGCGAAGTGCGGCGAGAAATTCCTCACGTGTCTGCGCCTGGTTCAGTTGGCACTGAATGCCGGCGTCCCGGAGGGTCGTGGTAATCAGCTCCGCGTCGGCGGGGTTGCTCTCAAGATGGATGAAGCGCAACGGCTGAGTCATCGT
>CABVRO010000132.1 GCA_902500715.1 uncultured Nitrospira sp.
GGACACAATCGTCCCTTTGACAGCGAGCGCATGTTCACTTCTGTGCGGTGGTGCAATCCCAGGCGCCCACCCGGCGGCATCGAGACAGAACGATCGCACCCCTGCATAGGAACTATGAAATATTCCATGTCGTCGGCTGAACCGTCCCTCAACATTCTCCTCATCAACGAACAACCCGATGAAATCAAGCTGGTGACCTCCAGCCTGAGAGGGTTTTTCCCCGGCTGCCGGATTGAAGCGGGCTACTCATCCGAAGAAGCCCTGACATTCAGCCATCAGGGCGAATGGCAGATCATCCTCATCGATCACGACTTACGTCCTGAACGCGGTCTCGATATTCTTTCCCGCCTTCGTCGCAATGCTCCCTATGCAGCCGTCATCCTCCAAACGAATGAGAGCGATTCCCAAACCGCCATCCAGGCGTTGCAAAACGGCGCTGACTTTCTCCTGTTTAAACGGTCACCCGCCTTTATCACAGAGTTGCTGTTTTCGGTCCAGGAAGCGGTTGAAAAGCGCGACCTCCAAATGAAACTGGACCACACCTTTCAGCGGCACCAGCGGTTCATCGAAACGCTGAGCGACTTGGTGTACGAGCTCGATCGGGATGGTCGCTTTGTCTACGTGGGCACCGCCGTCACCGCCATGCTCGGCTATACCCCCGAGGAGCTTGCCGGACAACACTATTCGCTTCTACTCCCTCCTCTCCAAGAGGCATCAGGACGCTTTCGCCTGAACGAACGACGGGCCGGCAGCCGCTCGGTACGCAGACTTGAACTCACTCTTCATCGGAAAGCCCTGCCAGATGCCCCACCCGAATCGATCGCCGTCGATGTGACAGCCAAAGGGCTTTTCGATTCGGCCAACCGTTACCTCGGCACGGTCGGGGTCCTGCGCGATCTTTCCCAACAGAAGGCGCAACAGGACCGCCTCACCGAATTGGAGTCACGGCTCCAGGAAACCAACCGTCAACTCACGCTTTCCCGCGAGGCAGCCAGGGTATCCCGCGAGCTCCAACAGCCCCTCACCACGCTCCTGCAGGATTCACAACGATTACTCAGCTCAATTCAGCACAGCAAGATCGAGCAGCATGTCGAAACGATGGTCGAAAAGGCGTCGCAGGCCAGCCAACTTGGTCATCAACTGGCTCAAGCCATCCATGCCGAACCTTTAGAATTCACCCCCCTCGATCTGCACCGTGTTCTTCAGACCGCGGTGCAAACGATCCGGCACGAGACAGAAGGGTCGGGGCTCCTCGTGACTACGCACTTGGCTCAACGCCTTCCCCTCATTCTGGGCTCACCGGGCGCGCTGGAGGATCTCGTGAGAATCCTCCTTAATTATGCACACCAATACACGACCTGGCCCGACGTGCCCTCCCATCTTCTGCTCGAGACAGCGCTGCTGACCGGAGACACCCCTTCACTCGCTCCACGCAAGTCTGCACTGGATTCAAGCGCCCCGCGCGAATATGTGAGTTTCACCATCAAGGAAGACTCCGGACGCACCCTTGCTCCCGTGGGCGGGCAGCCCGATTTCCATATTTCTCCTGAGCAGTTCTTTCGGGCTCACCACATTGTTCAGGCACATGGCGGCGCCATCGAGATTGAACATGCACCCGACAGCGGTCTGACCATCACGGTACGAATTCCCGTTCCCACTCATCTCTTCGCGGATGAGGGCGCTGAATCCCCCACAGTCTCCCCCGCCAAACCCGACCCCCTTCGAGTTCCATCCCAGCACATCGCCGGACAACGACGCGACCGACGGCGTTCCGAACGCAAACTGTTCGCGCTCCCCGTGCAACTATCCGTCGGAGGCACAACTCTTCGAGGCGTCTTACGAAACATGAGCACGGGCGGCGCCCTCCTCACCATCCATGACCTGTCAGCCTCCATTCATCTGCAACCAGCCTACGTGGTGATCAAGACACCGGTGAGCTTCCTGGAACTTCAAGGCGTCGTGCACGAACGACCGGCTTCACTTACGGATCTGCCGCTCCCTGCCATCAAGAACTTTGTGATTTCATTTTCACCGAGCGGCGAGCGCGACCGCAATGTGCTCCGTTCACTTCTTGACGGGCTGCAAGACGGCTCAACAATCGTCACATTTGAAGGATTGATCCTTCCTCTTTTCACCACCGCCGAGAACCGCCCCGACGCCCCTCTCCCCTCCCCCGCAGCGCCTACAGATAGACGTGAGGCCGCACGTCTAGACGTCTCTTGCCCGATTCGCCTGGTCGACGCACCAGCCACGCCGATCCGTCCGCTCGGAATGACGGTCAACCTGAGCCTGGATGGGGCCTGCATCGAAGTAACGGGAGGCTACGACTTCCCTGTTGGCCGGGAGATCCTTCACTTGGCACCCGTCGAGCCAAACACTTCGTCAATCGGCGCCGCCTTGCCTGAGGGTTCTGAAAACCCTTGGCCTGCCCGGATTGTCTGGACATATCAACCTTCCTCCGGCATAACCTTGAATCCCGCACCGGAAGAAGGACTGCGACGCCGCTTCGGGGTGCGCTTTGAGGGTTTGTCGCCCGCCCAGGAGCAGAAACTTCGGGCCCTCATTTCCTCGCGGATCGGTACTTCGCAACATCTCGACGAACCGGAGTCAGACTCACCGGTCCTCACCGTTTCGCACCACCTACGCAATCGCGAAGGCCTTACGATTGCGCTGTGTCACGATGTTTTGCGGCGAACAGACGGCGCACAGTGCCCGCTGGTGCTGCTCTGTCCGGGGTATGGGACGACTCAACAGGCCTATGTCGCCCTCGCTTACACACTTGCTGCCAGCGGGCTGCAAGTCCTGCGTTATGATCACAGCCGTCACATCGGGCTGAGCGACGGCGACCCCACGCAAACCACGCTCACATCCCTGGAAGACGACCTCGATACCGTACTGATCTTTGCGCAGAAAGAGTTCCCCGGAATCCCCCTCACCTTGTTGGCACCGGACCTGCTCGGCCGCATCGCATTGCGGCGTCAGGACTGGCACAGGCGAGTCAACCGGCTCTTACTTCTCAACCCGACACTCGACATCCGAAACTGCCTGACAAGGCTTCATCAGCGGGATCTGGTCGGTGAACATCTGGCCGGCATCAGGCTCGGGCTCGGTAACCTCCTGGGAATTCCACTCGACATCGATCATTTCGTGGCCGATGCCGTGGCCGGTCAATATACAGAGAGCAATGCCCTTCTGGAGGACCTCTCCCATTGCGGAACCGACGTCGTGTTTCTTACGACCGGCCCAGGCCTCGCTGAATACCCGATTCCCTCTCCAGCGCCGGCACTCGTGGAGGATGCGCTGCACCGGCTCGGATCAAGAGGCAGTCGCGTCATGCTCCAAGCTCCTCTTGTACCTGCCGACGCTGTCGCACCAACGGCACTGCACGCAAGCTGGCACCGAATCGCACAGCTCTGCCTTACTCAGGACCGCTTCCCCTATCCCACCGCCCCGGCTCTCCTCAATCTCTCACGCACGACCTCCATCCGGGCACGATTCGAACGCGATCGACTCCGCATCAAATATGTCGCCGGAACGGCAGGCCGCGAGCGCCTCTGGACCGCACAGACCGATCTCACACGAAGTTTGGATGAACTCCCCGCGCATTGGCAATATATCGACCACCTGTATCAACTCCTTCAACCGCTCGATGGAGGCCTGGCCCTGCTCGATGTCGGATGCGGTATTCATTCGTTCGCCAGACTCCTGCTCTTGAACCTCTCCTACCGTCTCCGCGCTCAAACCTGGCATCAGAATCAACCGCTTCGATACATCGGCATAGACTTCTCAGCGGCTGCGCTGCATGCCGCGCAGGACGCGACGAATGACGCCTTGAAGCAGGTGGATCGCCTGTTCTCCGGACGCATCTCCGGGCCGACACCGGTCAGTCAGCAGTGGGTACTGGGCCGATCGGTAGAAGTGCTTCCTTTCGCGGACCATTCGTTCGATCGCATCGTGGCGAATCTCTCCCTCAGCTTTTCACGTTCTCCTCTCCATACTCTTCGCGAATTGTTTCGTGTGCTTCGCCCGGGCGGAAAACTCATCGTGAGTGCCATCACCCCCTTGGCAGATATGGCCTTCCCCTATCGCTCATCCTTGCAGGAACTCGGCATCGACGCCTTCTCGGGAGACGCCCGCCTTGCGCTCAATCGTATGGCTCAGTGTTGCGTCGCCCTGCGCGTCGGTCAACTACACGCATTCCAGGAAGAGGGCCTGAGCGCCGCCCTCGCCCAAGTCACATCGATTCCGGCAAGACTCGTGCGTACGTTCTCCGGACAGATTCTGGTCGCCCTCGCCGAAAAACCTGATTCCGCTGGCTGAAAAAATACCTCGCATATATACTGCATTCACTAACACACGGCATGCGGCGCGTTGGACGACACCACGTGCAGGGTGGTGTCCGGGTGGATATTTTCTGCGCAGGACTATGGCACTCCACGAGCACATTCGGCATACCCCTATTCTTTCTACTTCCGAAGCTCCCATCAAAATGATCGGTGCGTTTGCCGAATCGATGGGACAGGCCACCGATCTCACGCAGGTCGGCGAGTGCATCTTGAGGATCCTCAGCGAACAGTTGCGTTTGCCGGAAGCCGCCATATGGATACGAGCAACAGACGGTCAATACCACCTCCTTGCTTCTCTGGGATACAGCACGCTTGCGACGGCATGGCCGGCCACCCTGCCGAATAACCACGCCCTTATCACGTGCCTTTCCGATCGACGACATCTGCTCCGATACGACCAGACCTCATCTTCGCCCGCCGGCTCGGCCATGATGTCGATACGGGCAGCGGTGTGCCTACCTCTCCGGAACAAGACGCAGCTTCTCGGACTCTGCACTCTTGGGCCGATCGGCACGGAACGTCACCTGGACGAAGACACTGTGATCATTGCAGAGACCGTCGCACATATCGCCTCTAACACCTTGGATCATCACCTGACGCAGGACGACCTTCGGCGCTCCTCCACCTTAATGAGACGCACCGATCGATTGCGCTCGTTGGAAATCATGGCGGGCGGGTTTGCGCATGAAATTCGTAATCCGCTCACCTCGATCAAGACTTTTATTCAGTTGGCTCCACAACGCCAGCAAGATCCGGTGTTCATCCGTGAATTCAGCCAAGTCGCCATTCAAGACGTCCATCGCATCGAACGGCTGCTACACGAAATCCTCGACTATGCGAGTTATATGACCCCCCAACCGAGCGACGTGGACCTGAACGAACTGGTCACGTCCTGCCTCGGGTTCGTCTCGTCTACCGCCTCGCATCGGGGAATTCGTCTACACACGACACTGGCCCCTCAACTACCCACGCTCTCGCTCGACCGCCAGCAGATCAAACAGGTGCTCTTGAACCTGCTTCTGAATGCGCTCGATGCCATGCCCAACGGCAACGGCGTAATTCAGATCCGCACGCGCGTGCTGCCGCAAACCGGCCGCACTACCTGGGTGCAACTGGAAGTGGAGGACGAGGGATGCGGCATTGCCTCGGACCATCTAGAACATATTTTCGATCCGTTTTTTACGACCAAGCATACCAATAGCGCGAGCGATGGGGCCGGTCTTGGCCTGACCACCGCGCATCAAATCGTCCGTGAACATGGCGGCACGCTATTAGTGGAAAGTCGAGTCGGCGTCGGCTCGACGTTTTCCGTGAATCTTCCAGCACCGGATGCACGCACCACAGTTTCAGCCGCACGGGAGTAACATGAAAAAACGGGTACTACTTGTCGATGACGAACCGCGGGTCCGCGCCTCGCTGAAAACAGTGCTGGAACCGACCTATGAGATTTTTGAAGCGGCGGATGCTGCTGAAGGCCTCAAGAGTTTCAAGCACGATGCGCCGGACCTGGTCCTGCTGGACGTGATCCTCCCGGGAACAGACGGCCTGGCGGCGCTCCAAACAATGCGCACCGAGAATCGTGCCGTACCGGTAATCATGTTAACCGGAACCAAATCGGTCAAGACGGCCGTCGATGCCATGAAATTGGGGGCAGCCGACTATCTATCCAAGCCATTCGATGTCGAAGAACTGCAAATCGTCATCGAGCGCACGCTGGGCAAACAGGAATTAGAACAAGAGGTTCGTCAACTACGCGCGCAGGTCGTCCAGCGATATGCCTTTCACAATCTGATCGGCAAAAGCCCAGCGATGCAGGAAATCTACGCGAAGATCGAGCAAGTGGCCGACAGTCGCACCACCGTCCTGGTAACCGGCGAGAGCGGGACCGGAAAAGAACTCGTGGCCAAGGCCGTTCATTACAACAGCGCACGCCGCGAACGCCCGTTTGTGGCCCTCAATTGTGCGGCCCTGCCGGAAACCCTGATCGAAAGCGAACTGTTCGGCCACGAAAAAGGCTCCTTTACCGACGCCACGGCACGGCGCGTGGGCCAGTTCGAATTGGCGCATACCGGCACGCTTTTTCTCGATGAAATCGGCGATCTCAGCCCAGCAACGCAGGCCAAGCTCCTACGCGTGCTCCAGGAACGTGAATTCACGCGCGTGGGTGGAGTGCAGTCCATTAAGGTGGATGTCCGAATCGTCGCGGCCACCAACAAGAACCTCGATGAGATGGTCCGGAAAAACCAGTTCCGCGAGGACCTGTATTACCGGATCAACGTCATCGCATTGTATCTGCCGCCCCTACGCGAACGGGGCGAAGACATCGCCCTCCTAGCCAAACACTTTCTGGCGAAACGCATCGAAGAAGAGAAACGTTCTCCCCAGGAGTTTACCAAAGACTCGCTGGAGTTGATTTCGCACTATCCCTGGCCCGGAAACGTCCGCGAGATGGAGAACATCATCGAGCAGGCGTTCATCTGGTCGAAAGGCTCCGACGTCATCACGCCGGAGCACTTACCCAATATCCTGCGAACCGATACGCGGTCGACCTCGCTCCGGGACGACACCCTGGCGGGACGATTATCGCTCGAAAAGGCCGTCATGGAGTTCGAACGGGAAATCATCCTGGACGCGCTCAAGCGAACGACCTACATACAAACTCACGCTGCCGCCATGCTGGGGATCAGTCGTCGCATGCTGAAATACCGCATGGATACCTTGGGCATCAGCCGACCCGATAACGGGGTGAATCCCGAGCCTCCACTGACTCAGGAATGAGACAGGTTGGCGCACCAGTGCTCCGCAACCTGTCTCATTTCGCCAAGGGTGAATACCCCTACATCAAATATCTAGTGGCCTGAATATGCGGGACCTGCTATATATTGACCGATCAGCACACTCAGGAGCGGTATAGGTTTTGCGTTTGTCCTTCAGTGTAACCTGCAATGCACCCGGGAGCGCTCTGGATGGGGACCCATACATCACCTGACTACGTAGACACGAAACCGTCGGTACTGGTCGTCGATGATGAGACAGGCCCACGGGATGCGCTCAAAGTCATCCTTCGTCCCTTCTTCACCATCCACTCCGCCGACAACGCCAAATCAGCCCTGCGGGTCCTCAAAGATCAGCATATCGACCTCATCACCCTCGATCAAAAACTGCCCGACCGCCAGGGAATCGATCTGCTGCAGGACATCAAGCAGGACTATGCCGACATCGAAGTCATCATCATCACCGGCTATGGCAGCTTGAAGTCGGCGATGGAAGGCATCCGGCACGGCGCGGCGGGCTATCTGCTCAAGCCATTCAACGTGACCGAACTAATTACCCTCATCAATCAAACACTCGAGAAAAAGCAGCGGCTGGACTATCTCCGTTCGTTTCTCAAAACATCGACCGCCTTGTGGGGTGCTGAACAGGAAGCAGCCCAGGCGTGGAAAGATCTCCAAGCCACCTATTTCTCCATCGGCAAATCCGCCCCCGAACCCGCCGCCGATACGGGCGATGTCGCTGTGTTGATCCCGTTGTTATCCGATCTCCTCGAAGCGAAAGACCGCCAACTCTTGAACCACTGCAGCCGCGTTAGTTTTTATGCCTCGCTCCTTGCCAACCAGCTCAACCTTTCCCTTCCCGAACAGAAGGCGCTCGCGCTGGGCGCGTTTCTTCACGATATCGGGAAGATTAGTATTCCCAATTATAAGTATGCAGCGGACGATGACGACGGTATCAAGAACGGGGCTCTCGCCAAAGCATACTCTGAGGCCGGCGCGCGCATGCTGCTACCGCTTGAATTTCAGGCCGAGGTGGGACAGATCGTGGCCTATCACCATGAGCGGTTCGACGGACTGGGCAATCCCCACGGGCTGGAGGGCGAAGGCATCCCGCTCTTGGCGCGTATGGTAGCCATCGCCCAAGCCTTCGACAATCTGACGGTCGATATGCCGGGACGCCTCCCGATGTCAATCGACGACGCCATTCGCAAGATCCTGCTCCAAGCGGATACTCACTTCGATCCGAAACTGACGGAACTGTTTGCCCAAGTCGTGCGGGAATGCAAATCGTCCCTGCCTGCCCTCGCGATCGCAAAAACTTCACCGACGACCTAATCCGACCGCGCCCGTCGTTCCTTCGCGCTACCGATCATTTCAGCGGCCGCCGCGCGCGCATGATCGGTCACCGTGACCCCGGCTAACATCCGCGCCACTTCCTCTTCCCGTTCGCGCTCCGTCAGCAACCGGACTTGCGTCATGGTACGTTGCTGGCGCACCTGCTTCTCAACCAGATAATGCGCATGGGCTTGGGACCCGACCTGCGGAAGATGCGTCACACAGAGCACCTGGTGGTGACGGCTGAGATCCCGGAGGCGTGTCCCCATCACCTCAGCCACGGCTCCGCCGACTCCGGCATCGACTTCGTCGAAAATCAGCACGGGAACTCGATCGCTCTCGGCCAGAATGGTTTTTAACGCCAACATGACACGGGACAGTTCCCCCCCGGAAGCCACCTTGGCAAGCGGCTTGAGCGGTTCGCCCGGATTGGCCGAAAACACGAATTCCACGGCATCGTGCCCCATCTGGCCGTAGGCCGCTTCGCCGGGCAGCGGAAGCACCTCCACCGCGAAGCGGGTTCGCTCCATCCGAAGCG
>CABVRO010000133.1 GCA_902500715.1 uncultured Nitrospira sp.
TTTCTCAACGGGCCGCCGCTCTTGACGAGCCTGCCGGCGGGCGGCCTGCGCATCGTGGAATAAAAGGGGTCGGGAGTCTTTTCATGACAGGGCGGCTCGTGGGGTGTACAAGACCGCATGCCCCGTCGTCCCCGCCTCGCTGCTGGCGAACTCGCCTATCATGTCCTCAACCGCCGTGTGGGGCGTCTGCCGCTGTTAGAGAACCCCGCCGACTATGCCGCCTTCGAGAAGATCCTGGCGGAGGCCGTCGATGCAACGCGCATCCGAATCGCGGCCTATTGCCTGATGCCGAATAATTGGCATCTGGTCCTGTGGCCGCGGCGGGATGGGGAACTCTCGGAAGTCCTGCGGTGGATCACCGTCACCCATACACAACGCTGGCATGCGCATCATAAGACGGCGGGAACGGGGCCGGTGTACCAGGGGCGCTTCAAGTCGTTTCCGGTCCAGACGGACGAACATTTCTTGACGGTGGCCCGCTATGTGGAGCGCAATGCGTTGCGGGCGAAGCTGGTGCATCGAGCGGAGGACTGGCAGTGGTCGAGTCTGTGGCGACGGACGCAAGGTGAACCGAAACTGACCACGTGGCTGTGTGACTGGCCAATGGACCGTCCTCGGGCTTGGGGAGGCTGGGTGAACCGCCCTCAAGGGGCCGCCGAGCTTGAGGCCCTGCGGACAAGCGTGCAGCGCGGCCGCCCGAAGGGCGACGAGGGCTGGGTGCGACGGATCGCGAAACGCTTTGGGATGGAATCGACGTTGCGGCCCCGCGGCCGACCGAAGGGCTCGTGAGCAAAGACTCCCGACCCCTTTTATCCGACCCTCAAATGGTGATCGCGAAAAGACTGCTGGCAGGTTATCCCGGACCGATACAGCGACTCGTAGGTCTTGGCTTAATGCTCAAGACATACATGCAAACAGTTTGGATAGCAGCGCGAGATCCCCAAAGCGATCGAATCCGATTATAACTTCGTTGCTCCTCATGCCCCTTACCCGCCGCGATTCTTTCGCCAGGAGACCATCAAGCACCTTGAGGAGCACCTTGCGATCCTGGGGCGGGAGCGATTCCGCCTGCTGGAGCTTGTGCCAGAGGTGCCGATCCCGACGTTCCAGTAACCAATGGGGTCTGACATGACTATGGGCTTAATGGGGGCCTCATACTGAGGTGTGACGATTTCAAATCCTTGCGGTAGGCGGGTCAAGGCTGTGGATCACAGACAAGCGTCTTGAATTGTGACACGGACACGATCGTAGTTGTGACGAGCTTTCTGGCGTGCGTGAAGTCGTGATCCCCGGTAATGAGCCAGTCCGCATGGGTCGCCAGGGCACAGGCGAGAAATTTGGCATCGGTGGGATCCGGAGGATAGGGCAGTGTGACCGGGATGTCCACCGGCACAGTCACCGTCTCCAGCCAGGTCAGCCACTGATGCAGGAGGTCCGGCGAGAGACCGAACTTCGGGCGGGCGAGGACCGTCTTGTACTCGGCGAGGATCTCCGTGGAGACGACCCAGTCCCATCCTGGTTGAGCCACGATCCAGCGCAGGACGGCTTCCGGGGTTCGGTTCTTGAGGGCCGCCGACACCAAGACATTGGTGTCGATGACGACATTCATTGGCTGGTCCTGACAGCGGCCACTTCTGCGGCAATCTCCGCGTCCGTGAGGAGGCGAGCTTGCGGCAACGCTTGCGTCGTGTGCAGCAGTTGTTGCAGCGTCCTGAGTTTCGTGGCGGAGGTGGGGTCGTCAGCGATCACCACCACTTCGACGCGTTCTCCGGCTTGAAAAGGCATATCGGACAAGGTCACCTGGCCGGCATCTTCGACCACGACATATGTTCGGTAGGCTCGCATCAGCATCACCTCGTACGGATATTATGATCTGGCCCCAATCTGAGTGCAAGCCTGTTGGAGATTTGTTCGCATGGCCACGACCGATCCGCTGACTCGCACGACCACGCTGACCTACGATGCGGCGGGCAACGTCGCGACCTCGAAAGATGCGCTGAACCGCATCACGACGTTCGTGTACGATGCCAAGAACCGGCTCACCCAGGTCACCGATCCCAACACGGGTGTCACGGCCTATGCCTACGACGGCACCGGCAATCTGCTGACCGTCACGGATGCGAAGAACCAGATGACCACCTTTGCCTACGATAGCCGGAACCGGCTCCTCAGCACCACCGACCCGCTGGGCAAAGTGGAAACGTACACCTACGACGGCAACGACAACCTGCTCACGAGAATCACGCCGAAGAACGAGACCATCAGCTTCGCTTACGATGCCGTGAACCAATTGCTCAGCAAGACCCTGCCGGGCAGTCAGGTGACGAGCTACCTCTATGATCTCGCCGGCAACTTGACCGGCGTGTGCAGTAAAAGGGGACAGGCTGTTTTTTGTTGCGGCACTGGGGTTGGAATCGACACTGAGAAGGCGGGCTGACCGCGAAGCCGTTGGGAAAGTAGCCTGTCCCCTTTTTTCCACGCCGGATAGTTCGATCACCGAATAACAGGATTGTCAATTCAATGGGTGCCGAACGCGCAGGCCGGGAAACCGATGGTAATCGCGATCGGCTGTGACCCATTCACTTCCACTTTCAATGGCGAGTGCAGCCAGGAATGCATCCGGCACCAGGTTCCCTTTAATGTCGGCGGTCTCGCAGAGTCGGCAGAAGATGTCCCAATGACGTGGTCCCGGAGCGATGACTGCGCAGTTCGGCTGTTCGCGCAACTGTTGAACAAAGGCCAAGGCCTTGTCCATGGTGCTGGGAGGGGTGAAGACTTTCGGGTGTGTGACGATCCGGAGGAAGCCGCTGAGGACGAGATCGGACAGTCCATAACTCTGGTCGGAATTGACGAGATCTTCGAGCCAGGTCAGATACGCGAGATGACGGTCGGAATCCTGACGGTGGGCGTAGACCAGGATATTCACATCAAGAAGAACCATGCGGCTCTTCCATGAAAGCGAGCAGGGCTGCGGAGTCGTCCAAATCGACGCCGGAGCGAACCCCCTGCCCTGAGACGGTGGTGAGCTTCACCGCTTTGCGCGGCTGTTTGACCATCCGGCGTGCGAGGACTTGTCGGAGGGCATCCTCGATCACGGCAGTCAATGATTTACCAGTGTCATGCGCCAAACGTTTAGCGGATTTCAGAAGTTGATCATCCAGGCGAATCGTTGTGCGCATATGTCAAAGCATACTGATGAGGCATCAATATGTCAATATAGAGAAGGGGGCTTTCGCTTTAGCTGGTCTCCAATGTCTGGCGTCAATCTCGGGGTTGTTGAGGCCAACTGGCTCTCGACCAAACCGGGAACCCAAAGAGAATCAGGTCTTGCGATCGCACATGCCGCAATTCCCGTCGGACTCTATCAGTCAGTGGCTGGCTGGGTTCTGCGCTTTCTAAGCGCTCGCCGCTGGTGTCCTGTGGTGGTCACGGGCACAATCGGTCAATGCGCCACAGCGTGATGCGGTAACCGGGGTGATTCACGAGGGGACTGTGCGATGGCAAGGCCTGAGCCCATCTCTTCATGAGCCCATCTCTTCATCTCTTCCCCTAGGGTCCTGTGGGTGCACGCTGAACAGCATTTGAGAATTTCTCGCCCGATTTCCAATGTTATGTCACAATTTTCGAAATTGTTCCGTCGTCTGCAATCCCAATGCAGTCACAAGGTGAATGAAGATGAATATGAGAGCATGTTTGATCAGTTGTCTTCTTGGGAGTTACTTGGTTGGCACAGAGGCTTTCGCGCAATCTGCACTGATCCATATTCAGGGTGAGGAAGGGAGTCGCGAAGCCTACTTCGCCGATTTTGGCGTCGTGATGGACCGAACGCCAATGGATAAAGTCCTTGGTCCCATGCATGTGAAGCAGTTGGATACGACCGTCGTCTATGAAAACCCTGATAAGCCAGAATTCAGTGGACTCCGGCTCCAGTTTGAGTGCGTGGTCAAATATGCTTACGATGGCAAGCATATTCCCCCGCAGCCGGCATTCGACGCGCCGGTGAAAGTCCGGGTTGGGGAAGGTAGCTGGAAGCTTCGGCGTGAGGATTTGAAAGGTGAGAATCTACCAGTCGGCGATTGGCGTACGTCGTCATCGCCCGTCTTGCTCAAGCTGCATAAAATCGCCTGTAATGAAGATGTCATGCGCACGGCCTTCGTCAAGGCCGCTAAACACAACGAGAATGTGGATGTCTTTAGGGATGAAATCGAAAAAATTGGTCTGCCCAGAGATCTGCAATTGATGGGGCATGAGCAGCGGATGCCATCCGACTATCTCGAATTTTCATGGTCGGTCTTATGGAGTGGGGTAAAGCGTCCGGACCCGTCCGGCAGATGGTCTAGCCGGCCGACCAAAAAAGAGGCAGAAGAGTATCGAGCCAGGATGGCGGAGCTCCAACAGCAATTTGATCAGGTGGCTGCGGGAATACAGCCGCAACTTGAGGCAAACATCAAGGAAATGGACGCAAAATTAAAATTTACCGAAGCCCTCAGACGTGGGCACAAATTAACTCGCAGAGAAAGAAATATGCTGGGTGTGTGGGAGGGGAAAACTGACCAAGATGTTGCGCTGAAAATGGGTGCGCCCATTTCGTCACGTGCCGGAGATCTTCTCTATCTCACTTACGGCAAGGAGTTTGATAATCGTGTGATTGTAGCGAATGGGAAAGGCGCGGTATGGGAAGAAGGACTGTATGAACATTGCAATGTGCAGTTCATCCTATATCTTGATGCCAAAAACATCTTCCGCGTGGTCGATGTGAAGATTTGGACAGGTGGCAATCGGCTTGGCCAAACGATGTTTGCCTGTGATGGCCTGTTGGAAGAGCCTAATTAGAGGATGACACATGAGAAAACTTGCGTTGGTATTGTCATTGCTGGTTGCCGCTGCCGTGGCGGAAGCTGAGGTCTACGATCCGCTGGAGGATTTGGTCTCAACCGCCAAAAAAGAGATCAATGCGAAGGAGGCCATCGAGCAATCAAAAGACCGCGTCTTGAATAATCCACGAAGAGAGAAGATGGAAAAGGGGTTCTGGCAATTCTTTCAAGGCAAGAGTGGCGCGAAGCCGGGCGAGTTTTGCACAGCTGTCTATTGGCAAAAGGGTCAGATGATCAGTGTCTTGGGGCCAGGCGGTGAGTATCGGGGGGCCATGCTGGGGTTTATTGCGGTCGAGCCGAAACCGCCATTCCCACGACCGGACAATCCCAAAGAGATCCAGAAGGTTAAGCTCACCTTAACGCAGGGGAAGGATCCCTCCGCAACCATCACGGCCTTTAACCGCACCGTGGCAGACTTTGCCGATGAAATACAATTTGCGGTCCCCACCATTGATGCCGCGCTGGCTGGGATGGAAGATAAATTGAATTTCCGAATCGAATACGAAGGCAGTAAAATTTTTGAACTGGAATGGCATTCCGGTCTCGCTGCGCGCGACATCCTGAAGAAGTGTTTGAAGGGCGAGAACGTAGAGGGGAAAGAAGTCTTGTGATTGGTTCTCCACGGTCGCATCCCGGGTCCATCGCGTTTGAGGCCGCCTATTTGGAGGTGTTACGCGACGACAGGGCTGAGTTCGCAGAAATAGTGTCAGGCATGAGTATTGAGTTATGAGGATTGAGGCGCAGTCGCCATCATTTCCGGAGTCGGAAGCTGGGTCGGATCGTGTATCGTGCATGATGGAAACGATTCGGTGTGATCTGCTCTCACTGCCACAGCTCACACATGATTGCCAGCCAGTATTCTCTTCTCTGCGCCGTACCTTTAGGCGTGATTTTCGATGTGACGCCTCGGCTACCACGTGTGACTTGGTAAAGCGGTCCCTCCTTCCCTCCACAGCCTGCCTCCGGCACGAACAGCGTTAGCGCCTTGACGATGTCGGACAGAATTTGGTACATTGTCAGACAAGAGGTCGGACATGGCACTTATCCAAGTTTCCGCCAGGTTAAATCCCGTACAACTTCGGCGAGCCCAGAAAGCACTCGGCGCCAAAACGACGAGCGAAACGCTGCAGCGCGCGTTGGATTTGGTCACTGAAAAGGCTGTGCACGATCGTATTCTTCAGCGCTACAGTGGTGTAGGCAAGCCCGATGCATTCGACGAAGACCACTAAGTTCGCGCTGCTCGATACCGCAATCTACATTGAGAATTTCCGATCCGGCCGCTTCACGTTTCGCTTACTGCAATCTCCTTTCATTGTCCGCTGTTCTTCCGTTGTCCTCCACGAATTACTCCGGGGGGCTCGAACAGCCACTGAGCGGAAGTTTGTCTTCGAATTGAGTCGGCAGTGCCAAGTGTTGACGCCCACTGAGCAACAGTGGCTGAAGGCCGCAGAAATCCTCCATCGACTCAGGCGACGCGAGCACTATGAGGCCGCCAAGGTGCGCGAGCTGGCATTCGATGTGCTAATTGCCCTGTCTGCACGAAGTATTGGGGCCAGTGTCATTACGACCAATCACACAGACTTTCAGGCAATTCAGCGGGATGTGCCATTTCATCTTCTGTGTTGGGACTAAGGTGTGACCCCATCTCTTGGTTGGATTCTCAACCGGTGGCGATGCGGCACTCTATCTTGGCAACATCACGTTGAAACTGACCGGCACCGTAACCGTGAATTGCGATTGCTCTTGGTGCTTCCAAGGAACCCTCTCCGCGCGCCCCGACGTATATGACTTCAACGCTTCAAATCACCGCACCGCTGCCGGAGAGTTCTCAACCTTCGTCGGCAGTTTTCTGCCAGGGAAGCCGTACACGATCAACATCGTTGGATCAAAACCTGTCAATCAGTGTTCTAAGTAGAACGCGGCGAGGAGGAGCCTTGATACATCGGTGGAAATGGTTCTTGGGTCTCGGAGCACTCTTGTTGGCGGGGTGCACACAGGTTCATTCCGAAGCCGATGCTCGCGAGCGAGCTAGCCAGGCCTTCCAAGAGTTTATCCAGAAAAAGAATCTAGACAAAAGGCAGTATAGTGAGCCGCGAATAATCTACAACGCTGATGTTGAAGTCTGGGAAGCTTACTATGAGTGGAAAGGCTCTGCAGAAGCTTCGAACAGCGTGAATATTCTAGTTGATAAATATGGGCGTGCAGAACTTCATGCCGAGAAACCCTAACCGTCTCCTGCCTGAAATCTCCTCACGCGACGCGGCTCTTGCCGTGCGCGTGCTGCGCGACGAGCGCATTGACCACGTCGAGGATCTTCTCCTGTCCCCTTTTCCGATCCCACGAGCAGGCGATTGCGGCCACGACGACCTTTACGTACGAGCCGACGTTCAATCAAGTGACCAGCATCCGCGACCCCAAAGGCCACCTCACGCAGATCGCCTATGATGCCAAGGGGAACCCGCTGACGATCACCGATGCCCTGAACCAGGTGACCACCTTCACCTACAATCCGCAGGGCCTCCTGCCCACGACCAAGGATGCCCTGAATCAGACCACCACGTTCACCTACGATGCGCTCGGTCGCTTGCTGACCACCACCGATCCGCTGACTCGCACGACCACGCTGACCTACGATGCGGCGGGCAACGTCGCGACCAGCACCGATGCCCTGAACCGCATCACCAGTTTCCAGTATGACGTGAAGAACCGGCTCACGCAGGTGACCGATCCCACTACGGGTGTCACGGCCTATGCCTACGACGGCAACGGCAATCTCCTGACCGTCACCGACGCCAAGAATCAGGTGACGACCTTCGCCTACGATGGCCGGAACCGGCTGCTCAGCACGACCGATCCCTTGGGGCAAGAGCGAGACCTAGACGTATGACGGCACCGATACTGGATGCCTCGATCCATAACGCTGTCGCTGGAAGCACGACAGCCGGATCGTATGAAATGCAGGGTCGTTCGGCTCCGGACGAAATATGGATTGGCTTTTGTGTCTGGGAAGCCTATCGTTCGGCCGTTCGTGTCAGGGTACCCGTTCTCCCGCCGCGCGAGATGCCTTATGGCCTATGCCAGTGATCCGCACCACGCCGCCTGCGATGAATCAGTAAGCCGTCCATCATCCAAAGGAGGTTACCATGCCTACCGTCAAGCAACCGCCGCAGCTCCCCAAGCCTGTTCCAACCGACATCAACGACTGGAGCAATACGGCGATGAACCTCATCGCCAGCACCCTGGGCTTGATACCGGAAGTGGGATCCCTGCTCAGCGGACTCGTCTATATTCTGTGGCCGAGCGATCAAGAAAGCGTCTGGGATCAAATCAAAGACCAGGTGCAACAGCTCATCCAGCAGGATTTGACGCAGTTGGTAGAAAGTCTGGAAATCCAGACGTTGCAGGGGTTGAACGCTTCGATCGGCGAATATCAGGATGCCATCTCTACGAAGGACCCATCGAACATCTCCCAAAATTGGACCAGCGCTAAGATGACGTTTGCCCAGCAGTTGCCACAGTTTCAGGCTAAGGGTTACGAGGTTGCCCTGCTTCCCTATTACGCCCAAGCGGTGAACCTGTATCTCGCGCTGCTCAGAGACGG
>CABVRO010000134.1 GCA_902500715.1 uncultured Nitrospira sp.
TTCGCGCGGCGACGCCGACCTCATGGCTGCTGTTCAGTGCCGCGGCAGTTGTGACACTTACGACGGTGATGCCGGACGTTCGCGGTCCTGTGTTGTATGCGTTCGGTGGAGGGATCGCAGCTGCGAGCCTGGCGCGTGTTGATGCCATACGTACGAGGCTCACCCATCGAGTCTGGGGTCTGGTGGTGGTCGCTTGTCTTGGGATAACGATGTGGCTGTTCCCGACGGCCTACACGTTTCCCGCGTTGCTGCTACTGACCGGCGCATTTACGATTATCGCCTGTGGGAACTCGATCTACGGCATTCTTGAATGGCCGACGTCCGTCCTGTTGAGCGAAATGGGGTATAGCCTGTACCTGCTGCATAGCCTGCTGTTGTTTGCCGTCTATCGGTTGGTACTTGGCGAATGGGCGTCAACTCTCTCGGCCACTGAACATTGGTCCGTTGTGCTGGGCCTCGTGCCCATTCTCATTGTCCTATGTTTTGCCACGTTTCGCCTGATTGAACAACCGGCAATGGCTGCCGTACCCCGGTGTCATGCCTGGCTGGTTGCTCACCTCAACTCAAGCCTATAGGCAAGAGCCTGCCGGACCTCTGGTAGAGCGGTTGACAGTGGAGGGGCCTCTCATTACAGTTCGGGAATCAGGTGTTCACCCTCGCCGGGATATTGGGGGAGGTGAATCTGGTCAACTGTCTCGGGGGTGGAGTCCGTTCCCCTAGGATGTATATACTGCTGATAACGCAATGATTAGATCACTCCAGCCCTGCCCATCCAGTCCGAATTGTGTGTCGACTCAGGCATCCGATCAAAGCCATGGAATCGTGCCGTATCGATACCAGAAAAATCTGGCAGGGGCCAAAGAGGCGCTCAAAACCACGGTGGCCAATCTGCCCCGTGTGAAACTCGTTGAGGAGGACGAGGCCTACCTCCGCTACGAATTTACAAGCCTGCTGCTTCGATTCGTGGACGATGTCGAATTTGTTTTTGATGAGGAAACGAAGACGATCCATTTTCGGTCGGCGTCCCGGACGGGCTATAGTGATCTGGGCGTGAATCGACGGCGTATGGAGGAAATTCGGGCGGTCGTTGAAGGCAAGCTGTAGTGCAAATCATGATGGCGAAGAATGAAATACGAGAGTTTCCGGATTGACCGCACGGTTGGCAATGGGTACCATCAAGCTTCGGAGTGATTTGTGATTGAATTGATCGATCCAAGCCGTCACTATAGAACTCGAGAAAGCCAAAGCGGGTCGGGGCCTGGACCGTTGGATAGGAACATTCGAAATCGCGCCATGATGAAGCAGTCTTTCCGTCTTGTGCTGATCTTCTTTCTTGGGCTGTCGAGTGCCTGTGTCTCCGTGCAGGTGGATTCCTTGACCAGCAAGGCGTTCGAGCCTCGACCTGGAAGCGAGGATGTGATGACGTTACAGCGCGAGCCCCATCACGGCCACGTGCAGATCGCCCGCATCATTGCGACCAGTGAATATGCCAGTGAAGATACGTTGCGTGATCGAATCCTGGCACGGGCGAAAGAGCTGGGAGCCGATGCCGTTGTCCTTGGGGAGGCGGACGTGCGGCGCCTCGCAGACCGGGGGCCCACATTCCAATCGACCATGGGTACGGCGGTACCGGGCGCGACAACGGGCAATTCCTATCGCAGCGGCTACTGGAATCCGTTTCGAATGGATGCGTGGAGTTTTACGCAGGGCGCCGGTGGCGGGCAGGGGTGGATGCTCCACATGTCCGGGTTGGCGATTCGGTATGTCTCTGCGGACGAATCGCGTGCCGCTCCGAAACCTGTCCCTCCTGCACCGTAGCCGACGTTCCCTAGTACACGTGACTGCTCCCAACCCGGTATCCTTCCTCATCCAGGGTCATTTGGTATAGTTGATTCTTCAGGGTACTGCCCGGCATTGAGGTGATGGAGCTTTCCTGGTGGATGTCCTGCAACGCTCGCCTGCTCGACGTTGGCTCGGGATTCGGCAATCCATGCAGGGCTGGGGCCACAGAAGTGCATAACAGTTCGAATTTCTTGACCAAAGCGAAAAGTTTTGACATAAACGATCACAGTCGGTTCGAATTAAGACAAAGTGTAAACTGGCTGTTAGACCCTCCTGCTTTTGAGACTCAGGGGGCTGGCCTTCGGTGCGATTGCCGTCGGTGTGAGCATCATGAGGGGTGACGAAATTACCATGTCAGCATTGACTGCCGACCAGAGGCCATTGTCGACCTTACCGCACGTGCGTATCCAGCCAGCCCGCGGCCTATTGGATTTGGATTTGGCCGCGCTCTGGCAGTATCGCGAACTGATTCATATTCTCGTCTGGCGGGATGTGACAGTGCGGTACAAGCAAACTCTGCTGGGAGTCGCCTGGGCGATGTTTCAGCCGGTCGCGACCATGCTCATTTTTACGGTTGTATTCAGTGTCATGGGGAAAATTCCATCCGACGGATTTCCCTACCCGGTGTTTCTCTACGCCGGCTTGTTGCCGTGGTTCTACGTGTCTCAGGCGTTGAGCAGGGGAGGAACCAGTTTAGTGGGGGAGGCGCCGCTCATCAGCAAGGTGTATTTCCCGCGCCTCATTCTGCCCCTTTCGGCAACCATCGCGCCTCTGGTCGATCTGGCCTTGGCATTCGTCGCGTTTCTCGGCCTCATGGCCTGGTTTGGAATCTTCCCGACCTGGCGGATGCTGTCCCTGCCGCTGTTTGCTGCGTTGGCCGCCACGATTACGCTGGCCGCCGGGCTCTGGATCTCGGCGTTGTACGTGAAGTACCGGGATGTCGGGCATATCCTGCCGATGTTCATTCAGCTGTGGATGTTCGTGTCGCCCATCCTCTACCCCGTGAGCAAGGTGCCGGAGTCCTGGCGAGCGCTCTATGCGATGAATCCGGTCGTGAGTGTGGTTGAGGGGTTTCGGTGGGCGCTTATCCCGGGGTTTCAGGTCGATTTTACGATGTTCTTCCCAAGTCTGGCTGTGGTGTGTGTCGTCTTTGTCGGCGGACTCATCTATTTCCGTTCGATGGAACGAACGTTTGCGGACGTGATCTGAATGGGCGATATTGCCATCAAAGCGGACTGCCTGTCGAAGCACTACCGGCTCGGAGCCGCCAGCCGTCAGCATAATACCCTTCGGGATCATCTGATGCATCGCCTCCGGGGCCTGACGCGATGGGGTGGTGGTGGGCCGGAGTCGAATCCGTCGTTCTGGGCGCTGAAGGATATCTCGTTTGAGGTCAAGCGAGGTGAAGTGCTGGGAATCGTCGGGCACAACGGCGCCGGGAAGAGCACCCTGCTCAAGATCCTCTCCAGGATCACGCAGCCGACCACAGGAACGGCGGATATTTACGGCCGCGTCAGTTCGTTACTTGAAGTGGGGACGGGGTTTCATTCCGAGTTGAGCGGCCGAGAAAACATCTATCTGAACGCGGCGATGTTGGGCATGCGACGAGAGGAAGTGCGGCGAAAGTTCGATGAGATTGTCGCATTTTCTGGTGTGGAAGCGTTCATCGATACCCCGGTCAAGCGGTATTCGAGCGGGATGTACGTGCGGCTGGCGTTCGCCGTCGCCGCCCACCTCGAGCCTGAGATTCTGATCGTGGACGAGGTGCTGGCCGTCGGCGACGCCAGTTTCCAGCAGAAGTGCCTGGGAAAAATGGAAGAAGTGAGCCGAAGCGGGCGGACGGTGCTGATCGTCAGCCACAACATGACCGTGATCGAAGGGTTGTGTGAACGCGCCATCCTTCTCGAGAAGGGGCGTGTCGCAAAGATCGGCAATACGCACGAGGTCGTTGAGGGTTATGCCGATGCCATTCGGGGGTTGGCGGGAACGGAGATTGAGGCGCGCCATGACCGGGAGGGGCTCGGCGAGATCCTGCTCACCAGGATCGACGTGATGGATCAGGATAAGCATCCGGTCGCAGCGGCGATCACCGGTCGAGATGTGGTAATCCGGATGTACTACCGCTGTGCGGCGGGAAAAGAATTCTTGAATTGCCGCGTCAGCATTTCCGTGAATGGACGGAAGGCGCAGGACCTGTTCGTGTTATCCACGGACATCGTCGATCCGAAACCCTTGACCTTGCGTGGCGAAGGGTATGTCGATTTTATTTTGCCTGAATTGCCGCTCACCGGTGGCGCGTATTTCTTCCAATCCTATATCGAGTCGAACGGCCATGCCCAGGATTGGATTAGGAATGTGGCGCCCTTTTCCGTGCTAGATGCCGACTACTACGGCACAGGCAAGCTGTGCCCACCGGGATGGGAAGCCAATGGCGTTCTTGTTCGCTATCGCTGGGAGGCAGGAGAAACAGATTCGACCGACGTATTGCCGGTCCGCGCCCGAGTGAGTTGATCGTTTCACACTCCCGTTTGATTCATCCAATTCGGTCGATCCCCACTTCCCTCCGCCTGCGCTGTCGATAAATCAGTAATCACTCCGCAATGGACCGAGAGTGCGCTACGATTTGCCATCTACTGCCGCATGGCGATCGACTGAGGCGCACGCATGGGTTCCGGGATTGAGGATGGACAGCAGGCTCAGTTAGAGTTGGCCGGATTGAGGCGGTCGCTGAAATGGACGAATATCCAACGGGAACAATTGTTGGACCGTCTCGATCTGCTGCGCCTCGACAATCAGCGTCTCCAGGAACGTGTGGATGAGTTGGAGCGTCAGTTAGCCGAGTTCAAGCAACAACAGGCTCTCTTCTAGCAGGACGCGGAAAAATTCCGCCAGCGGCGTTCACAAACGCGCCGCGTGAACCTCAGAGGCTCACTGTGCGGCCACGGGACAAGAGCCTGTCTTGGCAGGCTCGGGGTTGGGCGGGTACGAAGGAACGATTCGCCTCTTCGCTTGCTGCGGCCTTGCTGGACGGCCTTTTTGCGCATCCTGCGGGGGACTGCTAAACCCATACGGTACAGGAGTGAATTGTAGCGTATGGCGCAACAATCGAGTTTTTCCGCAGCCTGCTAGAGACCGCTCGTCATCTCCCTCCTTGAATTCTTTTCTTCACGCGCTCTTCGACGGTCCCGGGCATGATAAGGTGGAAAGAGTGCGGCTGCCGGATAACGCCACCTTGGAAAAAGCCTCGGGATATTCATGACCCATTCGATCAAGACGGTGGAAGATCTGCGTTGGTTTCTGGCGCGGACGGCGGGGTTTCGCGGCGGACACATTACCGATGTGCATCTGTCGAAGCGCCGGATCTTCGACGAAGCCTCAGGTTGCGAGGTGATGGCTGGGAGTATGGCGACGGTGGTCGTGCGGTATCGCGTGCAGAGTATTCTACGGGTCGCGAAATTGACCATGCTGGGCGTCACCGATTTTTCCATTTTTGAGCAGGACGGTAGCGACTATTCGTCTCTGGGGGCAATTCAGGTGGAGATGCACGAGGGGAAATTACGCTTCTGGTTCGATCCCGACGGGAATCTCTATGTGGTCTGCGACGAAGCGATGCTGGAAGAAGTTTCGTTGCCGGCCAGTGAATCGGATATGGAAGGCGAGATTGCACAATGGACGTTTCAGGCCGATTCCGGTGAGGCCCCTACGGTGGAATGGCTGCTTGCCCGGCTCGATCAGGCGGGTGTGCCCTGCATCTGGAAGGCAGCGACGCGTCGGCAAGGTCGGCACAGTCCGATGTGTTGGGAAGGTGAGTTAGCGATGGCTGCCGGCACGGCGGCCGGTGCTGCAGTGGACCTCCGCGTGGAGGCGTATGGGCCTATAGATGGAGCCGGATTCGGACTCCGCTTGCAGACACGTGACGCTGTCGGTCGCTTGGGTGGCCGACTGCTGAGCCTGGTGATCGGCCTGGTCACGCAACAGTATCGCGGGACGTGCCTTGTAGGGTAGACGTGTCTCTCGCAAGTGGAATGGGTGAAGTGGAACTTATTCAGACCCACACATCAGGCCAGCCGATGAAGTGGAAACTACGCCAGCCTATTAGCTGTGATGTCCGTGCCTTCCGTTTCCGTTCCCATTCACACTCCCGTGTCCATTCACGCTGCCCTGCTTGGCGCCCTTCTGATTGACACATTCTACCAAGTGCCAGAACTTCATCGGGTTGACCTTTTCTTTACGGGCGACGTGGAGGTTGGTCCCTTCGAGCACAGTGTTCAACGAGAGGTCGGTTCGGAAGCCGATATGCTTGCAGAGGGGAGAGATCACTTTTTCCACGGCTGCGATCAGTTTGTTGCCGTTGCTGAAGTGGTTCAGCATGATGATGCGTCCGCCCGGTTTGCAGACGCGAATCATTTCGTTCACGACTTTACGATAATCCGGTACGGCGGTCACGACATAGGCGGCCATTACGGTATCGAAGCTGTCGTCGGCAAAGTCCATTTTTCCGGCGTCCATTAACATCAACCGCACATGGTCAAGATGATAGTGGGACTGGCGATGCCTGGCCTTCGCCAGCATACCTGAGGAGAGATCGATGCCGATGATTTCGCAATTCTTCGGGTAGTACTCCAGGGCGATTCCGGTTCCCACGCCGACTTCCAAAATTTTCTCTTCTGGTCGGATTCTAAGATTGCGCACGCACGCTTCGCGCGATTCGTGGAAGATTTTTCCGAAAATATGATCGTAGACGCCGGAATAACTGGTGTACACTCGCTCGACTTTGGCGATATCCATCGTCCCTCCGCAAAATCACGCCTCTCTGCCCGCACACTCTGCAGTGCAGAAGCGACGGCGATAAGAAGTGTGGCGTGGAAAAATCTATGAAGGCGGGACTGCAATCCGGATGACTCGTCCTTACCCGCCGGACAAGAACGGGCTTAATGTAGCCAAAGCACTCATGGGGAGTCAACTGGTTCCTCGGGTTTTTGAGCGCTCCTGCATCTCGCCCGGGCTTGATTCTCCGTAAAGCCCTATGGGAAGTTTCCGCTATGATTTTGGCCGGTGCGTTTGCCATCGTGTTGTTTGTCGGGTTGATCGTCGGCGACTGGATGTACTTTGCCCGTCTCTCGTCCGACGCCAGCCGTTACGGGTATGGGATCGGGCGGGTGCAGGACCGGTTTGCTGCGCTGACCGTTCCTCAACTGCTGCGTACGTTCGACCAGAACGGATTTTTGAGTCTGCCCCACGGCGTCGCGCGGGTCTTTCCGGAGGCAAGCCGGATGGTCATCAGGCCGACCCATCGCCTCTTTTCCCTGCGGTTCCGAACAGCCTGGCCGTTGAAGGGCTCCATCGAATGGGCGCCTGAATCGGAGGGGCTGAAGCTGGTGTGCACGAAGCGGGTGCCCTGGTCGTCCTCGATTCTCACGTTTCTGTGGTTCAGCCTCGTGGGGTTCGGGACGCTCGGATTCGTGATTACCTATCTGTTCGAAGGCGGGCTCGACTCATTGGGGAGCGTCCTGCTGGGCATCGGCGTCACCGGGGTGGGAATGATCGTGGTCGCATTCGGCCTGTTGACGATTACGGTGGCCTATCGCATCGAAAATACGAGGCTGATGCAGGTCTACACGGAGCTGCGTGACGTAGCGTTGAAAAGCGAAGGGGCTGCCTAGCTGGTCGGACGATAGAGGTCGAGCAGGTGGTCGAATTCCGTCGGCAAGTCCAGTGCCGCTCCGGATCGTGCCAGGCCGGCGATGATCCCGCGATGTTTTGCGCTTAGGCCGGAGTCGACGAAGGCCTGCCGGAAGTGCGTCCATCGCAACGACGAGTCCGCGGCTACCTGTTGAAGTTCTTCCGGCGACAACGTTTTGAGTCTCGCGGTCAGGGCCCCCAGGGCTTTCTCGACTGTGTCGTAGGGAGCGGCCAGCTTGAGCGTGCTGTAGAATGTGTGGAGATGCTCCCGGAATTCGTCCCGGAGCGATTCAACCGGGCCTGTTCCCTGCCGGTGGTCCTTCTGTGTGCCCATGTCGGTCTCCTGTGCGGTGCCCTGTTCGAAGGCAGCTTACGGGAGGACCGACGCGCGGCGCAACGCGTTTTTGTGCCAGACATTCATTTTTCTCATGTAGGGAGGCTGTCATGCGTTATCGATCCTTGGTCGTCCTCATCGGTGTACTTGTGACCGGATTGACCGGTTGTTCATCTCATCACCACGGGAGTTATGAACATGGGAAGGGCGACTATTCTTGGAGCAAGGCTTCTCAGGATGTGAGCAGTCTGGTTGAAAAGCATGTCAAAAATCCGGAGACCGCGAAGCAGGTCAATGCGGTGATGGGGGAGATGATCACGGAGATCAAATCGGCACGGGAGCAGCATCGCCGGTCTCATCGCGCGCTCTACGAGCTGAACGCCAACTATACGGCGACGCCGGAAGAGTTTACAAAAATTCTCGACGAGTTGAATAATAACCGGATGCGTTCGTCCGCACGGATGCTCAGCCTTCGCTTCAAAATGAAGTCGTTGCTGAC
>CABVRO010000135.1 GCA_902500715.1 uncultured Nitrospira sp.
TACAACAGGCCGGGTTTACCGCGCCGACTCCCATTCAGAGCGCGGCGATTCCGCTCGCGTTAGAGGGGCGCGATCTGCTGGCCCAGGCCAAGACTGGGAGCGGGAAAACGCTGGCCTTTCTCATTCCCTTAATCGAACGGGCCGTCAAAGAAGGCTGGAAGCCTGCCGGTCATGCCTCCGCCCGATCGCCGCGGGCGCTCGTGCTCGCGCCGACGCGTGAGCTGGCCCTTCAAATTGAAATGGAATTGCGCAAGTATGCGCCGCCGTCAGTCACGTCGCTGGCCGTGTACGGTGGTGTCCCCATCGAGCGGCACTACCGCGCCTTGCGCCAACCGCCGTTGATCGTGATTGGAACGCCGGGGCGTTTGTTGGACGTGGCGGGGACCCGCCATTTGGACCTGCGCGGGGTCGAATATGTGGTCATGGATGAAGCGGATCAAATGTTGGATCGCGGATTCCTGCGCGACATTCAGCGTATCCTGCAATTGCTTCCCACCCAACGGCAGACCATGCTGTTTTCCGCGACCTTTTCGCCGGAGATTTTGACTCTGGCGGAGTCGATGTTGAAGAATCCCGCTCGGACTGCGGTGGATCCCGGGGTGAATACGCCCACCACGATCACGCACGCGTACTACGTGGTGCCGAGCGAATCTTCGCGAGTGCAGTTGATTCACACGTTGCTCCAATCTCCGGAGTCCGGCGATCAGTCGATGGTCTTTTGCGATCAGAAATACAAGGTGAAGCGATTAGCCGCCCGTCTGGGCGGTGAGCCGGCTTCGGTCGGGGCCATCACCGGAAATCATTCGCAGGCCCAGCGGGAACGAACCCTTACGGCGTTCCGGTCGGGCCGGTTGCGCACCCTGGTCGCGACCGATGTCGCGGCTCGCGGATTGGATGTGCCGTCGGTGTCGCAGGTCATTCATTACGAACTGCCCGGCAACCCCACGTCCTACGTGCATCGCACCGGCCGAACGGGTCGGGCTGAACGATCCGGCGCGACGCTCTTGATTCTCTCTCCGCAGGAAGAGCATGAATACTTGGCGATGGTGCGCCGTTTGCGAATCCAAACGAAGCGCCTGACGTTGCCTGCACTGGCGGTACTGCCGCCTCCTGCGCATGAGCCTGAGTCGAACGGCCAAGCCAGGCATGATGGGCGGGGGCGCGATGCCCGACCGCGTCGTGCCGGAGAGCGCCAAAACTCCATGCCTCAGGATGCGAGAGGCGGGCAGGGCCGTCGAGGTTGGCGTGCGGATCGTCCCGCCGCCCCGCGCCGGGGCAACAGTTGAAGAACCGCATGGTTCGGCAGGGATTGCCGGACCGGCATGATTAGGAGGACGCGTCGATGAAAGCTGGACGGAGTCTGTTGTTGGGCATGCTGCTGGCCGTCGGTGGTCAGTTGATGGGGGCGGGCGCCTACGCACAAGTCGATCTCGCCATTGCCGACGGGGTGAAAGTCTCGTTGGAGTACATCCTGACGCTTCCCGACAAGTCCGTCGCCGATTCGAATGTCGGACAGGAGCCGATCGTCTTCGTGCAAGGGGCTCATGAAATTGTCCCCGGCCTCGAAAAAGCTCTCGACGGCATGAAAGCCGGACAGAAACGGCGCATCGAGGTGGCGGCGCAGGATGCCTACGGTCCCTACAACAACAAGCTACGCCAGAGCGTGGACAAAGAGAAGCTTCCCAAGGACGTCAAGGTCGGGGACATTTTGCAGGCGTCGGATAACCGGCTGGTGAAGGTCCTCGAAGTGAATGACAAGAAGGTGTTGATCGATCTCAACCACCCGCTCGCCGGGAAGACGCTCACCTTCGATGTGAATATCCTCAAGGTCGAAAAGGGCGATGCCGCGGACGCCCCTGCAAGCAAGACCCCCTAATCGCGCGCGCTTCACCAGAGCGGCGGGGCAGCCGGCCTGAGGCTTGTTGTGCTCCCGCCGCTCTGTGCTTGAATCCTCGTCGCCGGTTCTCAAACCACATCGATCGTTCTGTCGCTCAGTAAGGACGTGTCCCGGTTCTTGACGCGTTCTCCATCTCCGTGTAGGGTCCCAGCATCAGACCGTTCGGAATGGTGTGAGTGCTCACAGCCTATTGAGTAGGGGCCTTAGGAAACCATCCAAGGCCGATAAGGAGAACCAGCGCAGATGGGAAGCAGTACGCAACGACCGGTGGTGGCTATTCTTGTGGGTGGCGGGCCGGCGCCGGGTATCAATAGTGTCATCGGGGCCGCCACGATTCGAAGCATCCTCGGTGGGTGCGACGTGATCGGCATTCAAGACGGTTTCAAATGGATCATGGATGGCCAGACCAGCAAGGTGAAGCGCCTGTCGATCGAGGACATTAGCCGGATTCACTTCAGCGGCGGCTCCTGCCTCGGCACGGCGCGCGCGAACCCCACCCAGAAAGTCGAGCATCTTGATGCCTGCCTGACGAGTCTGAACGCACTCGGCGTGACTCGATTGATCACGATCGGAGGGGACGATACCGCGTTCTCCGCGCTGAAGTTGGAGCAGCGGGCCGCCGGTCGCCTCCAGGTCGTGCATGTGCCGAAGACCATCGATAACGATCTGGACCTGCCGCACGGCATTCCGACGTTCGGATTCCAGACGGCGCGCCACATCGGCGTTGAGCTTGTGAAGAGTTTGATGGTGGATGCGGAGACGACTTCACGCTGGTATTTCGTGGTGACGATGGGGCGCAAGGCCGGGCATCTGGCACTCGGGATCGGGAAGGCGGCCGGTGCCACGTTGACGGTGATTCCTGAGGAGTTTCGACGGAAACCTCTTCGTCTGAAAACGCTGGTCGATGTCCTGGCCGGCGCGTTTATCAAGCGGCTCAATGCCGGACGATCGGATGGCGTGGCGGTTCTGGCTGAAGGCCTCGTGGAAAGCCTCGATCGACAGGATCTCGAGGGGCTGCAGGATGTGGAGCGGGACCAGCACGGACATGTGCGGCTGGCGGAGATCAACTTCGGCTTCGTGCTCAAGCGGGCGGTGGAGAAGGAACTGCGTTCCTTCGGCATTAAGACCACCATCGTCGAGAAGAACATCGGGTACGAGCTTCGCTGTGCCGATCCCATTTCGTTCGATATGGAATATACCCGCGATCTCGGTTATTGCGCGGCCCAGTTTCTCCTGGAGGGCGGGAATGCCGCGATGGTGTCGATTCAAAACGGCCGGTTCATTCCCATTCCGTTCGGCGACATTCTGGACCCGGCGACCGGCCGTACCAGGGTGCGTATGGTGGATGTGGAATCTGAGTCCTACGTGATTGCGAGGCGGTACATGATTCGATTGGCTCCGGATGATTTCAATCAGTCTCAGGAGTTGGTCCGCTTGGCCGGCACGACCGGTCTGGCTGTGGATGATTTCCGGAAACGGTTCGAATATCTGGTAGGCAAGGATCTGTGAACAAGTCGCGTGGGATCGGACCTCGCCGCATCTGCGGTGACGTAGGGCGTTATGACGAATGAAACGAGACCGGATACAGAAATTGCGCTCGCGTTTGGGAAGCAGCGCGCGCTGGTCTCCCCCTGGGGTGCGGCGCTACGTCGGTACTACCTGCTTGAAGAGAACGGGAGCGAAACCGACATTGTCTGGGGCTATGTAGGCGGCGCGCACAAAAAGGGTGGGCAGGGAGATGTGCTCATTCCCTTTCCCGGGCGTGTGGCGGAGGGGCGATACACGTTTGATGGGCAGCCGTTGCAGCTTGAACGAAACGACAAAGAAGGTCCGAACGCGATCCATGGATTTGTCCGGACCCTGCCGTGGACCACACAGCAGCTCGATTCGGAGAGCGTCGCGTTTGATGTCCAGCTGGAAGCGACTCACTATGCCTCCAAAGGCTACCCGTTTTCGCTCGCGGTCCGTGTCGCGTATCGGTTAGACGGGCAGGGATTGACCTGCTCGTTCGCCGTTTGCAATGTAGGGCGTGAGGCTGCCCCGGTCGGAGTCGGATTTCATCCCTATTTTACGGTCGGGACTGTGCTGGTGGATGAAGCGGAAGCCAGGATTCCCGCTTCCGGGTATCTTGAGTTCAATGACCGGCTTGCGCCGACCGGCAAGGTTCTCGATGCGCAGGATACCGAGTGGGATTTTCGCGGCGGTCGCCGGATCGGCAACCTTCGCTTCAATCATTGCTATGTCGGGTTGGAGCGCGATGCGGATGGGATGGCAAGGGCCACCCTGCGGCACCAGAAGAGCGGTCGCGCAATCGAGGTGGAGATGGATCGTTCGTTTTCCGCCATCGTCGTCTATACCGGCGATGCGATCGTCGATGCGCCGCGCCGCGCACTGGCGATTGAGCCGATGACCTGCGCAACCGATGCCTTCAATCATCCCGAGTGGGGGTTGAAGCGACTGCAGCCCGATGAAACCTTCACCGGGCGGTATCTCGTCACACATCGTCTTCTGTAAGGCTTCTTGTCCGGTGTGCGCCGTTCCCTCCTGTTAGCCGCCATCTGCGATCGGCCCTGTACTCTCGTCCGTGCGGATTCCGTTACGACGGTTTCGTCGAGTCAACGATACGGAATCGCACTTCATCAACCTGGGTGTAAGCCGAGGTTTGCTCTCCTGCGAACAACCCGCATCGGTAGAGTCCCGTCGTCCAACCGGTGGAGGGACGTGACAGGACGAAGTAACCGGATTGGTCGTTGGTGGACATGATGAGCCGATCCTGGGCCACCGCCGGCTGCGCGCCGGTCAGTTCCGCGCGCTCTTTGAAACAGCGCGCTGCCAAAGGAATTTCGTCGTACGACGCCGTCACCAATCCGAACACCAGGTAAATGTCCTGCTGGGCAGCAGGAAAGCTGATCCCGGGGTCCAGGGGAATGAAGTCGTGGGCGCCGGTGGGCGAATCGTCTCGCATGACTTTCTTGGCGGGGATGACGAATCGAAACCAGGCAAAATCGGCATCCCGTCCGACCAGGGAGGCCGCCGTATCCAGAGTGTTCTGCGGCTTCAGGTTCTCCATGGCCTTCGCGGCGAGTTCTGCTTCCGAGGGCACGACCGGTGCCACAGGTGTGCCCGGGACGGCGTCCTCCATCTCGATTTCCTTGGCCAGTTCGGGGACATGCGGACGAATCTTGTCCAACCATCGCAGCAGCTTATTTTTATCCAACACTCTGGTTCCGATCGGAAGTTCGACCTCCCTTGTCGACTGTTCAAATGCCACGGTCGTGTCATAAAGGATCTTGAATTGAATGTAGGCGTCTTCCCATTTTCCCAGATCCACCAGACATTGACCCATGCGGTAGACGGTCGCCGCATAGTCTTCATCGAGGGGATCGAGGCCCTCCATTTTCGGGACGATGCTGATCGCCTCTTTGCACCGGCCCAGATTCATGAGGATCAGTCCGAGGTGTTGTTTGGCGAGGGGGTCCATCGGATTGAGGAGCAGGAGTTGCCGATACATGGGTTCGGCTTCCTGATAGCGCCCGGCCTCGAAGAGCGCGTAGGCGTCGTGGCGAATCATCGACCAGTCTTTGAGTTGTTTCGGGTTGGCGTCCGGGCTCATCATAGGTGTAAAGCGGCGGCCTCGCTCCGTCGATCCGTAAAACACAGTCAGCAGATTCTTGGCGGACAGCTCGAGCGGGGAACCGGGCGAGACCTGTTGCAACACAGACTGTACCTCGCGGTCTGCGCCTTCGTAATCTAAAACATCGAAGCGTGCGCGTGCCATCGCCAACCGCCAGTTGAGCATGTCGGGTCCCAGTTCCACAGCCTGCTGATAGGACTTCAGGGACTCCTCCAGCCGGTCGAGTTTCCGGAGCTCACGGGCCAGTCGCAAATGGATCAACGGGTTCTGAGGATCGATGGCGGCAATGCGCTGCAATTCAGTGACCGCTTCTTCCACCTGCCCGGACCGCACCAGCACGCTCCACTTTGCCCATCGCACGTCCAGAGCCCTGGGAATACTCGCCAGGACGGTTTCGTAGGACTCAAGGGCCGCTTCGGTGTGGCGTGAGGTAGCCAGCATGTCGCCACGGAGTTGATGCAGCGCGAATGCCTGCGGGTTCTCATGAATGCCTTGGTCAAGAATGCCGAGGGCCAGGTCTGTCGTACCCTGCTCCCACGCGGCTTTCGCGCGTTGGGCAATCTGGTTTTCCGAGTGGGGGCTCTGGTCGTTCGCCATGGCCCTGGAGGCGTTGGTCAGCGTGACGGACAGGAGCAGGAGGAGAAATCCAATGAGGTAAGAGGTCAGCGGGATAAACGGCCGCGGCGCGCGAACGGGCGAACATGTATGGATCATCATGAGGTAAGTCTCTGGTTGAGGTAAACAAGTTCCTTCCCTGGTCAGGCGCAACACGGGATACAGCAAGATAACCCGGAGCATGCCGGCTGTATTCGATTAGAGGCATCCTGAGGGAGAAGGATTCGTCGCCCTCAGCGGTTTCAGGCACAATGGATTATCTTACTGTACGATGGCTAGGCTCTGCGAGATACCCCGGACGGATCCGGCTGTCGGCGGGCACGAGGCGCATCCTGTCGGGAGAGTCCCGGTCAGCCGGTGAGTGTGGTTACCGAAGCGGTTGTCTCGATGGAGCGGAATCGAATCCGCTTACCGCACGTTGACGAAGCGGCCGTGAGCCATGGTTCGAAGCTGATCGATGTTCTCGTGGCGAGTGACCGAGAGCGGCACGGTGCCGGATAACTCTTGAATCAGGAGATCGGTCGTCAGCGGGGTTTTGTGATGTAAGGCCCGGTAGAGTGCGGCGACTACCGCCTGCTCGATTTCCGAGCCGCTGAACCCATCACTGGCACTGACGATTTTCTCGAGGTCGAATCCCGCGCTGTCTTGCTTGCGGAGGCCCAGGTGGATCTTCCAGATGGCGGCCCGTTCACGGTCGTCCGGCAAGTCCACGAAGAAGATTTCGTCGAACCGTCCCTTGCGCAGCAGTTCCGGCGGGAGGCAGGCGAGGTTGTTTGCCGTGGCGACGACGAACACCTCCTGCTTCTTTTCCTGCAGCCAGGTGAGAAAGGCGCCGAAGAGCCGGCGGCTCAATCCGGCATCGGCATCTCCGCTCCCGCCGCCGGCCACCATGGCTTTCTCTATTTCATCGATCCAGAGCACGATGGGCGAGAGGGATTCGGCCAACTCGATCGCCTTCCGGAAATTCTTCTCCGATTCGCCGACGAATTTGTCGAAGAGCCGCCCGGCATCGAGTTTGAGCAACGGGAGTTGCCACTCGCGTGCAATGGCTTTTGCCGCGAGCGACTTGCCGCAGCCCGGGACACCCACCAGCATGATGCCGCGTGGCGGCGTCAGGTTGAGCGCCTTGGCTTCTGCCGTGAATCCCACCTTCGCCCGTTCCAGCCAGGATTTCAGATTCACGAACCCGCCCAATTCGAACCGGTTGTCTTCGAGGGGATAATATTCCAGCAGCCCGCCGTCCTTGATCGCCTGGACCTTGCGTTTCAGGATGGTTTGCACGTCGGCAGCAGACAGTCTGCCGTCTTCGACGAGGCATTGCGTAATGACCTGCCGGGCCTGATGGAGAGTCAATCCTTGCAGCGCCCGGAGGATCGCCTCTCGTTCCTGTGCCGTGGGTCCGGTGTCCGCCGCCTTGGATGTGGCCATGGAATTGAGCAGGCTCTGGACGACGGTGGTCGAGGCGGGGCGACGGGAGGACGCTCTGGTACCCAACGACTGCAAGACCGTCTGGAGCATGGCCCGGAGCTCATCGCGATCCGGCAGGTGCAGATCAAGCCGGACGGCGATGTGCTCCAGATCGGGTGGCAGGGCAATGGGATGGCCGGTCAACAGGCAGGTGGCTCGTGAGCGGCCATAGGCAGCGGCCACCTCGCGTAGTTGGCGAGCCGCGGCGGCGTCCTGGAGGTGCGGCGCCAGGTCTTTGAGCCAGAAGATCGCTTCGACAGTCAATCCATTGAGGTGTTGGAGGAGCGCTGACGGAGTGGCGGTGAGTTTGTTGATGGTCTGGGAGTCGTCGCGTCTGGTCAGGCCGCGGGTGATCGACCATTCGAACAGCGGCATCCGTTCTTGCGCGGCCACGGATTGGACGAGGGCGAACACACGTTCCTCCTCCACCGTTTCGATCACGATGAGTGGATGGGCGGAGCGAATCAGTGTGCGGAGGTCGTGTACGCTCGTCGATAACGTCATAGGAGTGAAATGCTAGCACGAGGTTTATACTCCACCAAGCAAAGGGGCGATTGTGACGAGCCATCAGCTGTCGGCCATTCGCCATCGGCTCCTTTTTCGACCTAGACGTCGTTCTCCGTGAGGCAGCGACCGAGGCCCTGCTGTTCGGCGAGATGGTAAGCATAGTGCAGGGCCGCCAGGTTCGCAACCCGTTCTTCAGCCTCTTCGCGACTGT
>CABVRO010000136.1 GCA_902500715.1 uncultured Nitrospira sp.
CCAATTCATCTGGCATGAGTACTGCGACAAATACATTGAGATGATCAAGCCCGCGTTCAAGGATCAGACATCGGAGCAGGCGAAAACGACGCGGCAGACCCTCGTCGAGACCTTCGAGACCATGATGCGTCTGCTGCATCCCTTCATGCCGTTTATTTCTGAAGAGATCTGGCAGACCCTACCACACGAAGGAACCAGTATTGTCCGCCAACTCTACCCAACCACGAGACCGGATTGGGAATCACAGGAAGTCGAGCAGGAATTCGCGCTGCTGGAGGAGTGCAGAGCCCTGATGAACCAGGAACGCGCAATCCTGAATTATGCCGCCGGTAAGCGTCTCCATTTCAAAGTGCATGGGAAGACGGATCAAGCCGCTGCAACTTTCCAGAAGCATCGAGGGCTGATCGAGTTTATGGAGAACGTGGAGGATCTGTTTGTCGGAAGCACTTCAGACGTCACGGCGCCTCACCTTCTGACCCTCACGAGCGGCTCAGCCGAGGTCGGCACATCGATGGAGGGCGCCGACCTCCAGAAGGCCAAGGACAATGTGCTCAAACAGATCGCGCTGCTTCAAAAAGAAGTGGCACGCACCCAGCAGAAACTGGGCAACCCTGACTTCGTCTCCAAGGCGCCGCCGGATGTCCTGACCGATCACCATGATCGACTTGCGCGTGAATCTCGCATGATCCAATTGTTTGACCAGGCGCTGCAACAAATCATCAGTGAGCAGAAACAAAATCAAAGCTCCTAACCCCCAGACCATCCGTAAAGCGGTTCAGCAGGCCCTCGACGAAGACCTGGGTCACGGCGACGTCACCACGAGTGCACTGTTTCCCCGTTCCATTCAGGCCAGGGCCGCCATCGTCGCCCATCAGCCTATGACCGTTGCTGGCGTGGCCGTCGCGCGGGAAGTCTTCCTCGCTGTGGACCCTTCGTTGCGCATCGTCGAGTCCATTCAAGACGGAGCTACCGTCAAACCAAACACGCAGATCATCGTCGTACGAGGCGATGTGCGGTCGTTATTGATGGCGGAACGCGTCGCGGTCAATTTCCTTCAACGACTCTCCGGCATCGCCACGCTGACCGCGCGGTTTTGTGCTGCAATCCGACATACGGCGACCGCCATTCTCGATACACGCAAGACCACACCCGGACTGCGGGCACTCGAAAAATGGGCGGTTCACCTGGGAGGCGGGAAAAACCATCGCTTTTCACTGGACGACGGCATCCTGATCAAGGACAATCATCTCGCGGTCCTGCGCTCCACCGGCATCGATGTGGCAGGCGCATGCCGCTTAGCGCGTGCCGGAGCGCCGCACGGCCTTCGGATCGAGGTGGAGGCCAAGAGCTTGCAAGAGGTGAAGGAAGCGCTGGCCGGTAAAGCCGACATCATTCTGCTCGACAATATGTCTCCCGCCCTCGTGCAACAAGCCGTGGCGCTCATCAAGAAACGCGCCCTGGTCGAAGTCTCAGGCGGCATCACCCTGCAGACCGTCGCCGATATGGCCCAGGCCGGTGTGGACTTCATTTCCGTCGGCGCCCTGACACACTCCGCACCCGCAGCCGATCTCAGCCTGGACCTCACCGGTTATCGAGGGGGCCGTGGGCGGAGCCACTAACGATCCGCCTCCAGCCGATCCGCTGGACATCGACCGCCTCCGAGCCTCGCTGCAGACACAGGCTGTCGGGCGATCGCTACGGTACGCCTCATCCAGGACATCTACCAATGCCGATGCGTTGGCATACCTCCAACAACTGACCGGCCCGGCGACTCCGCAAGGAACCGTGATTCTCGCGGACTGCCAAACCGCCGGTCGGGGACGCCGTGGGCGCACCTGGCACTCTCCCGCGCAGGGTAACATCTACATGTCCGTGATTGTGGTGCCTGACCCGGGCGCCAAACGCATGGGACCCTGGCTCTCCTGGATTCCGTTGTTTTCTGCTCTTGCGGTAGCCGATTGCCTCTCCGGCTGCGCGAACCTGGCCGTCTCGGTGAAGTGGCCGAACGATCTGCTGATCGGCGACAAGAAAATCGGCGGCATCCTCTGCGAACAAACCACTACCGCCGACCGAACTCCGGCGATCGTCATCGGCATTGGATTAAACGTCAATGCCGCGCCCGACAGTTTCCCGGAAGAACTCAAGGCCGGGGCAACCACCCTGGCTGCCGAGGCCGGCCGTCGGTTCGACCGCGTGACGATCCTGGCAGATCTTTTGCTCCGCCTCGAACAACGCATGGATCGTTTGTTTCACGACGGACCATCCGGCATGATCGATGAATTCACACGGCGCTGCTCCACACTCGGCAAAACCGTCTGTGTGACCCTGGAAGAGAACGGAATCGTACAGGGGATCGCGGAATCGATCGGCCCCGATGGATGCCTCTGTCTGCGTGTGACCTCAGATGCCTCCTCTGCTCTGCCTCACCGGCTGCTGGAAATCCGAAGCGCCGAAGTCATTCACCTGCGGGGGTGAAATCGGACAACCTCTTGGGGTAGAGTGGAGACACGATGCTGCTGACCATCGACATCGGAAATACCAATGTAGTGTGGGGCCTGTTCGAAGGGTCCACCTTGCGCGGGCATTGGCGCCTGGCTACCGAATCCCGGCGAACCGACAATGAATACGGCATTCTGCTGCTCAATCTGCTCCACAACGCCGGCTTCACCCCGCAGCAGATTACGGGCTGCATTCTCTCGAGCGTCGTACCTGCGCTGACCGGCACCTTCGACTCACTCGTACAGATCTATTTTCATCGCACGCCCGTGATTGTCGGCCCCGATACCGATTCCGGCCTCGCCTTACGGTATGCCAACCCGAAGGAAATCGGCAGTGACCGCATCGTCAACGCCGCTGCCGCCTATGCGCGGTACCGGTCCGATCTCATTATCGTCGATTTCGGCACCGCCACGACCTTCTGCGCCGTAACCAAATCAGCCGAATATCTGGGCGGCGTCATCGCCCCGGGCCTTGGAATTTCAGCCGATGCCCTCTTTTCCAGAACCGCTAAGCTTCCCAAAGTGGAAATTATCCGGCCCAAGACCGTCATCGGCACCGATACGATCGGCGGCATCCAAAGCGGCCTCCTGTTCGGCTATGTGGGACTGGTGGACGGTATCGTCCGACGTATGGAGCGGGAACTCGGACGGACATCGACCGTCATCGCCACCGGAGGGCTCGCAACGGTGATTGCCCAGGAAACCGAAACGATCCAAGAAGTCCGCCCCTTCCTGACGCTTGAAGGCTTGGAACTGTTGTATCATCGCAACCGCCTGACTTAGGCCCGGCTCACCGCTGGCAGACGTTATCCCCTCTCCGTAAACCCATAGGGAACTGAAAAAACGATGAATTCTTTCTATTCCCCGTTGACTTCCGTTCTCCGGTGGCTATCTCACTTCCCAGCAAAGGTGTAATTGATGTCTGAAGACGACAAGAATATTCACAGTATCGACAACTTAGACGGTTCGAGCGAGGCCTCCTCCGGCACCATGGAGGGCGTCAACGAGCTCCAGCAGGTGCTGGACGCCAAGTCCGACGAATGCAAAGCCCTGAACGAAAAGTATCTGCGGCTCGCAGCAGAATTCGACAACTACAAACGGCTGGCTCAACGCGACCAGCGTGAGCAAATCAAGTTCGGAAACGAACAGATCCTCAAGGAACTGCTACCCGTTGTGGACAATCTTGAGCGCGCCATTAAGTCATCGAGGGAAAGTGGTTCCGTCGATGCGCTGACAGAGGGCGTGGAATTGACGCTGAAGCAACTCGTGGGTGCGCTGACGAAATTCGGTGTCAAAGCAGTGGAGAGCGTCGGCCTGGCCTTTGACCCGGCCACCCAACAGGCAGTTGCTCAGGTTTCGTCAGATACGATCCCGGAAAATCATGTGGTGGAAGAATATCAAAAGGGATATCTCCTCCAGGACCGCATCCTCCGCGCCGCCATGGTCACCGTGTCGACCGGAGCCGCAAACTAGGGCCGAATCATCGGTATGAAGAACAGGTTTCACCAGCACAGCTGACACGATCGTTCACGTATTGATATTTTTTGCGAAGGAGCCAACCCATGGGCAAAGTTATCGGAATCGACCTCGGCACGACGAACTCCTGCGTCGCCATCATGAGCGGTGGAGACCCGGTCGTCATCGCCAATGCGGAAGGAAGTCGCACAACTCCGTCGGTGGTGGGCATCACGGACAAGAACGAGCGCCTGGTCGGACAAATCGCCAAGCGGCAAGCCATCACCAATCCTGAAAACACCATCTTCTCCGTCAAGCGCCTCATGGGACGCAAGTTCCGCAGCAAAGAAGTACAGGAAGCCATAAAGCGGCTGCCGTACAAGGTGGTGGAGGCGGACAACGGCGATGCGCACGTGGAGTTGCGCGGAAAGCGTTATAGCCCACCTGAAGTCTCCGCCATGATCTTGCAGAAGATGCGGCAGACCGCCGAAGATTACCTGGGTGAAAAGGTCACCGAAGCGGTGGTGACGGTCCCGGCCTATTTCGACGACAGCCAGCGCCAGGCGACCAAAGATGCGGGGCAGATCGCCGGATTGAACGTACTGCGCATCATCAACGAACCCACGGCAGCCTCGTTGGCCTACGGTCTCGACAAGAAAAAAGACGAGCGGATTGCCGTCTATGATCTTGGCGGCGGTACCTTCGACGTGTCCGTCCTCGAAATCGGCGACGGCGTGTTCGAGGTCAAGTCCACGAACGGCGACACCTATCTCGGTGGCGACGACTTCGACGAGCGTGTGATGGACTGGCTCGTCGAGGAGTTTAAGAAAGATCAAGGTATCGACCTGCGCAAAGACCGGATGGCGTTGCAACGCCTGAAGGAAGCGGCGGAGCGGGCCAAGATCGAACTCTCCTCGTCTCAGGAAAGCGAGATCAACCTGCCGTTCATTACGGCGGACGCCAGCGGCCCGAAGCACATGGTCACGAAGTTGACCCGCGCAAAGCTGGAGCAACTCGTCGGCGACCTCATCCAACGGACCATCGAGCCCTGCCGGAAGGCTTTGGCGGATGCCGGTGTGAGCGCGAAAGACATCCAGGAAGTCGTGCTCGTCGGCGGCATGACCCGCATGCCGAAAGTCATCCAGGTCGTGAAGGATTTCTTCGGCAAAGAACCGCATCGCGGGGTGAACCCGGACGAAGTCGTGGCGATCGGAGCCGGCGTCCAGGGCGGCGTGCTCAAGGGCGAAGTCAAAGACGTGTTGCTGTTGGATGTGACACCCTTGTCGCTCGGTATCGAAACCCTCGGCGGCGTGTTCACGAAATTGATCGAGCGCAACACCACAATCCCTACGAAGAAGAGCCAGGTGTTCTCGACCGCCGCAGACAACCAGACCGCCGTCACCATTCGCGTGTTCCAGGGTGAACGTGAAATGGCAAACGACAACAAGCTGTTGGGACAATTCGATCTCGTCGGCATTCCTCCCGCTCCGCGCGGGATGCCGCAAGTCGAGGTTTCCTTCGACATCGATGCCAACGGTATCGTGCACGTGGCAGCCAAAGACCTGGCCACGCAGAAGGAACAGTCCATCAAGATCACGGCTTCGAGCGGACTCAGCAAGGAAGAAGTCGATAAGCTCGTCAAAGACGCCCAGTCCCACACCGAGGACGACAAGAAACGTCGTCGGGTGGCTGAAGCGCGTAACCAGGCCGACTCGTTGCTGTACAGCACCGAAAAGAACCTGAGCGAGCATGGCGATAAGATCGGCGAAGACGATAAGACCAAGATCACCGAAGCCATCGCCGGACTCCGTAAGGCGATGGAAGGCGACGATCCCGCAGCCATCGAAACGGCCACGCAAACGCTGACCACGGCATCCCATAAGCTGGCTGAGGAGATGTATAAAAAAGCCTCTGCCGCAGCCGGTGCCGGTACCGGTGCTGATGCCGCCGCTTCCTCCGGAGACGGCGGCGCGCAGGCCAAGACCGATGAAAAAGTCGTGGATGCGGAGTTCGAAGAAGTCGATAAGGACAAGAAGTAAGACCCTCACCGATTGCACGACCGGGTAACAATCTTCCGTGGCTAAGCGCGACTACTACGAAACTCTCGGCATTGAGCGAACCGCTTCCGACGACGAGATCAAGAAGGCATTCCGGAAACTTGCCCGCCAGCACCACCCCGATCTCCACACATCGCCGGAACAGAAAAAATCCGCGGAAGAAAAATTCAAAGAGCTGAACGAAGCCTACGAGGTCATCAGCGACCAGGAAAAACGGCGGCGATACGATGCCTTCGGCCATGCCGGTGGACCGCAGGGAGCGGAGGGATTCGATTTCGGCGGACAGGGCGGATTCGGCGACATCTTCAACGATATTTTCGAAGACTTCTTCGGCCAGCCTCGCGGACGAGCTCGCGCCGAGCGCGGCAACGACCTGCAATACAACCTTGAGGTGACGTTCGAAGAGTCGGTTTTCGGAAAGGAAGCGAAACTTAAAATTCCCCGGTGGGAAACCTGCGCCGATTGCAAAGGCACCGGCGCGCGCTCAGCCACCGCGATTAAGATGTGCCCCGCCTGCAAAGGACAGGGCCAACTCAGGTTTCAACAAGGATTTTTCAGCGTCAGCCGTCCCTGCGGTCAATGCGAAGGGGTCGGACAGATCATCACAGAACCCTGCCAGTCCTGCGCCGGACGGCAACGTATCCGCAAAGAACGCATGCTCTCCGTCCAGATTCCAGGCGGGATCGAAACCGGCATGCGCTTGCGACTCGCGAACGAGGGTGAACACGGCGTCCAGGGTGGTCCTCAGGGGGACCTGTATGTTGCCATCACCGTGAAGCCCCATCCTCATTTTAGGCGGGAAGGCCAGGATATCGTGTCCGAACTCCCCGTGAATCTCGTCACCGCGATCCTGGGAGGCCGAGTGGAAGTGCCCACGCTCAAAGGCAACACCTTCATGAAAATTCCTGCCGGCACCCAGCCGGACAAAATCCTCCGCATCAAAGGCCTCGGCTTTCCAAACCTCAAGGGCGGCCATACCGGCGATCAGCTGTTCAACGTGAAAGTCGAGATTCCGACCAAGCTCAATTCAAAGCAAAAAGAGCTGCTTGAAGAATTTGCCAAGGAAAGCGGCTACACGAAAGACACCGAGGGCGAAGGCTTTCTCGACAAGATGAAAACGTTCTTCGAATAGACCGATCACCGCCTCACCTGTTCCGCCGACCACCATGCCGGCTTTCTTCGTCTCCTCATTAGATATTCGTGAAACCCAGGTCACCCTCACGGGCGATCTCTGCCATCATGTGCGGGCCAGCCTACGCGTCAAACCCGGCGAAGCTCTCTGGCTCACCGATGAACAACGGCGACGATATCGTGTGCGGGTGACGCACGTATCCCAGCAGGCGGTGATGACGGAGATTCTCGAACAACGGCAGGGACCCGTCGAGACCGGCCCCCCCTTGCTGCTCGCGCAAGCCCTGCTCAAAGGCGACCATATGGACTGGGTGGTGCAAAAGGCGAGCGAGTTGGGCGTGCGTACGATCCTTCCCCTCGTCTCGCGCCATGGGGTCGTACGACCGCAGACCGACAGGATCGCCGCTCAAGTGGCCCGTTGGCAGCGCATCGCCACCGAAGCGGCCCAACAATCGGAACAGTGGCAGCCACCGCAGGTGTTGGAACCGCTGGAGTCGAGCCGGTTCTTTTCCGCTCACAAAGCGACCTGCTCGCTTCTCCTGGCAGAACGCCATGAGGCTGCCGCATTGGCCAGGATACCCCTGCCGAGTCTCCCCTCGGAACAGCTCACCGTGATGATCGGACCTGAAGGAGGATGGGCAGAAGAAGAGATCACTCTGGCCCTGGCTCAGCACTGCCAGGCCGTGAGTCTCGGCTCGTGTATCCTCCGTGCGGACACCGCAGCAGTTACTGCACTGAGTATTGTGCAGAGTCGATTGGGCCGACTGGGGTAGGATCGGGATCTGGCGAGCGCTACCGACGGCCGGGGCTGATCGAAATAATGGTGCCCCCCTCGCCTGCCGCCCACCCGGCGGTGGTGTGAGGAAAACTCAAGGCCATGAGCGAGCGTTTCACCGGGCTGGCTTCTTCCACCCAATTAAATCCTGCATCGGTGGTTCGCAAAATCTGACCATGCTCTCCCACGATCCAACCTTGCTGCGCGTCGGTAAAACGAACCCGAATCAGATCCGTGAGTTTATTACAGGTCCGGCCGCAGGGTAAGGTGCGATCGATCCAGTGCGTGCCGCCATCGGTCGTTTGAAACAACGCACCGGCATTGCCGACCGCCCAGCCGTTCGCCTCATCTGCGAAGGCCACATCGAAAA
>CABVRO010000137.1 GCA_902500715.1 uncultured Nitrospira sp.
CCCGAAGTCGAGCCTGGAACCGGGCGAATGGATGAACCACCTGTTCCCGCCCATCTCGCCGGCCCGTTCGCTGCCGTTCCGCCTGGCAATGGGATTTGCCGCGGCCGTTTTGATTGTGGGAGGCGGGTATCTCGCCTGGTTGTCCTACACACAAACCTCTCAGCGCTCGAACGAGATTGAGCGACTGCAAGCCTCTGTGCAGCAGGAGACCGCCCGTGTAGCCACACTGCAGTCGGAGCTGCAGCAGCGTGAACAAACCATCGGCACGCTCAAGTCGGAGATCGACCAACGGACCATGGAGGTCGGGGAACTCCGCGATCAATTGCTGCAGCGGGAAGCGGAATTGGACGACGCGCACACCCAGCTGACCCAGAACGAATCCTCCCTGCAACGCCTGGCCAGGCAGAACGAGGAATTTGCCGGGCTGTTCAAGAACCCTTCTTCAAAAGTCGTGTCGCTGACCGGGTCCGACATGGCCAAATCGGCAGGCGCCTTCCTGCTATTCGATCCGGCCACCAAGAAAGCCTGGCTCTACGCGTACAATCTGCCGGCCTTACCGAGCGGCAAGGTGTACCAGCTCTGGGCCATCGACGACAAACCGGTGAGCGCGGGCATCTTCGGACTGGATGCGGGCCTGAAAGCCCGTATGCTCATCAGGAATATGACCGAGTTTTCGCAAGTGAAGAAATTCGCCGTGACCGTGGAACCGGACGGCGGACGCCCGGAGCCCACGGGCGCGATTTATTTGATCGGGCAAATCTAACCGGCCGGTGACTCGACCTTCCGTGCGCACCTCCTCCCCAGTGCCATTCCACACAAAAAACGTGCTAGCATACCTACATCTTATAGACTGCCGGAGAGTTCAGCCCCTGACAGGATTCATCCGACGACACGATGCGCTCCCTCGACGATCTCGATACCCGCTTCATGCAACAAGCCCTGACACTCGCGCGTTCGGCGCCGTTGATCGGTGAAGTGCCGATCGCCGCGTTATTGGTACATGAGGGCATCGTGATTGCTCAAGCCCACAATCTCAGGGAAACCAGGCAGGACCCGACGGCTCATGCGGAAGTGATCGTGATTCAAGAGGCAGCTCGGCGAATGGGGAGCTGGCGACTTATCGACACGACCCTTTATGTCACGCTGGAACCCTGCACGATGTGTATCGGCGCCATCGTGCTCGCTCGCATACCACGGTTAGTCTTCGCAGCCACCGATCCCAAAGCCGGCGCCTGCGGTTCCATCATGAATATTCCCCCTGAGCCGAGACTGAACCACCGCGTGGAGGTCGTCGGAGGAGTCTGTGATGGAGAGAGTCAGGCGTTGCTACAGGATTTCTTTCGGCAGCTGAGACAAGACGCAGCCCGGCGGGAGACCACCTAACGAAACAGATCTGTGCTCGAATCCCACAGTTGAACCTGCCAGGCCGGACCTTCGACGGCGAGGGCTCCGGATAGGTCATCAGCCAACGAGAGGGACCGCATCTGCCAGTTCATATCGAGGGCTTCGGAATCGCTCGTACGAACCCGAGCGAGCGGCGACCCGTCGTCGAACAAGATTTCGAATCGATCCAGCCCGAGAGACAACCCCACCCCGCGCCCTTTGAGATAGGCCTCCTTCACCGTCCAATAGCGATAGAACAGTTGCTGCTGCGCGTCGCCGTGAGTCTGAATAATCTGCTGGGCTTCCCCTGCTGCAAAAAACCGCTGCGCGAGATTGGGGGCGTTCACATCCTTCCTGCGCACCTCCACATCCACGCCGACGGCCCGGCCGGCCGCCACCGCCACCACGGCATACGCCCCTGAATGGGAGAGGCTGAACTGGATATCCTGCGCGGCACAGGACCGACCGCTCAGAGCCGGCTTGCCATGGGCTCCGGTTGCAAACTCAATTTGCGTGGCTTCCCTGCCGACATAGCCGGCCAAAATGGCGCGCAACAACCCGTGCGACAGGATGAACCGGTGGCGATCCCGGTCGAAGGCAAACCGGGCCGCGCGGGCCTGTTCATCACGCGAGAGCAGAGCGGCAAGAGCGACGCGTTGCTCTTCATGCCGGACAAGAGGGCAAAACCAGACATGCACATCCTGCCGGCTCAGAGCGGGCAACGGCGAAGAATCTCTGGAGGGAATCGACAATCCGGACATGGGTTGAGACACGCGAGGCGCAGACCCTGCGTTATGCCGAGGAGCGGATCACCGGCTTCAGCATCGGGGGCGTTCGATTCGAGCCCGCTGAGGCGGCCTGGTTCGGAGTTTCCAGGATCTTGCCTTCGTCGAGTTTTAGCACACGGTCGCCCACATGAAAATACCGGTCGTCATGGGTAACTACGATGACACCTTTTCCTCGCGCCCGCAACTCCGGCAGGAGCTCACCGTAAAACACGTCCTTGTACTGAGGATCCTGATCGGCCGCCCATTCGTCGAAGACATAGAACGGGCGATCTTCCAGCATGGCCGTCACGAGAGCGAGACGCTTCCGTTGGCCCTGTGACAGGTTGATCGTCGAATACTCGCCGTTCTGGATCGTGACCTTATGCTGGATCCGGAGCGTCTTCAACCAGCCGTCCGCCTCGCTCTCGATCAGTGCCGGATCGAGCCCCAACAGTTTCTTGAACAGGTAGAAATCGGAAAAGACCGCCGCAAAATGCTGTCGGTACCAGTCCTGGTTCGAAGGCGTGATCGCCTCGCCGTTCAGCCTGACCGCTCCCTGCTGCGGCAGATACAACCCGGTGAGTACTTTCACAAAGGTCGACTTCCCGCTTCCGTTTCCTCCGATGATAAACACCAGTTCACCGGTCCTGATCGTCACATCCAGCGGTCCAAGGCTGAACGACCGCTCATCTTCACCTTTCGGTTCATACGAAAAAATCGCCTGCGAGAACTCCAGAGATTGCGTGCCGTGATTCATCGGGCGCTCCGCGCCGCCCTCACGACCGCCTTCATCCAACGCCAGCCCCAGCGATTCGATTTTCTCCAGCGCCACTTGGCCGCGGCTGAGGGTGGGCACCATCCCGAGCAGGCCCCACATCGGACCGATCATGTAGAGCATCGCGAACGCATACCCTGTCAGAGACTCCCCCGACAACGACACCCATCCGGGAAAGAGCAGGAGAATCACCCCGATCAGGCCGTAGAACAGCACCTGTGTCCAGGAATCGGTGGTGAGGTATTGCTTTGTCGTGAGCAGATTGTGGTGACGGAGCGCTTCGGCTGCCTGGCGGATGTCCGACTCGACGAACGTTTCACGACGCCCGCGATGCAACATCAGCTCCTTCATGCCTTCCGTCAGACTGCGAAAATGCTCGAAGAGGGCCCCTTTCGCATCGCGCACCGCCAGCGACGACCGCAGCACCCGGTTATACAGCTGCCGGTACCCGAGCAATCCCAACACGGCCAGCACGATCACACCGAGAAACGCCTGCCACGAGAGCCACGCGAGATAGAGTGAGCAACCGGCAAGGATCGCGACATTGATCGCCAGGCCAGGCAACCCGTTCACCGCCCAGGCCATGGCATTCGTGTCATCCGTCAGCGTGGCCAGAATTTCATGCGCGCCACGGCGTTCCAACGTGCGATAAGGCGCCCGCACCACTTTCCAACAGAGATCCATCCCGAGCTTCAAGATGGTTTTCTGCGCGAAAGTGACGAGCAACAGTTGGGAGAGATAGTTCGACAGGACCTTCAGCACCGCCAGACCGATGAAGGCCACCGCAAACAGTTCTGACGTCGCCCCGGCGCCGTTGATGAGCTTGTTGATGACGGCGAGGAGCCCCACACTGGACAGCCCGGCCAACAGACCGGTCAGGACCATCAGCACCATCATGCTTCGGGCGTCTCGGAGCAAGAACAGGAGAAACCGATACATTTTCATCATGGTGAGGAGGCTTTCGCGTTACCGAACTTAGGCGGCCCTTGAGGAAGGCCCCTTGCCCTCATCATCCGGTTTGCGCCGGAGCGTCGCCCAGGCTTCCTGCCAAAACGTCTTCAGATGGTGCGCCAACTCCTGCACATGCGGCGCGACAAATAACCGCCCAGAATCTTCGGCCGGCAGATAGATCGTACGGCTCATGCCCATCGCGGATTCGCCGAAGACCAACCGCGTATCATCGCTGGAATTCGTCAGCGGATGTTTGGAGGCAATCACGTTCAAGACCTGTCCGCGGAACGGTTTCAAATCGTAACGCGCCACCGCATGAAAGGTGGCATAGGTCACCTGATCCTTGTACAGGAACTCGTCCTGATGCTCGGCCGCTTCGGTATGGTGCATGAGATTCCAAATCCGTTTCAACTTTCCTCTCCAGAACGACGGCCACTTCCGGATCGGCAGTCTTCGCATGAGACGCAGGTACGTCTTGGTCTTCATCCACACAAACAGAATCGGCCAGAGCAGGTAGGGAGGTCGACTCCAATGCGTCAGGTAGGACCGTGGGTGCCAGGATTCCATGACAGCCAGAATCACCTGCTCTCCCTGCGCCATGAGCTGTTGAGCGATTTCGTAGGCCGCCAGCCCGCCCGTGCAAGTTCCACCAATGAGGTACGGTCCCTGCGGTTGAATCGACCGTATTTCTTCGATGTAATGCGCGGCCATCTCCTCTACGCGCAGGAACGGTTTTTCTTTTCCGTCGAGGCCGCGAGCCTGCAGTCCGTAAAACGGTTGGGTATCCCCGAGCAACTTGGCCAGGCGGGCAAATACGAGTACATTGCCGCCGACCCCCGGAACCGAGAAAAAGGGAGGATTGTTCCCCTCCGGTTGAATCGCGACCAACGAACGCCAACGCACGGTGCAGCCTTCGCCGGCCAGGGCGTCCGCCAATTGTTCGATCGTGGGCGCCTGAAAGAGCACCGCCATGGGCAGGCGGATGCCGAACGTCTGCTCGATGGCGCTGAACATCCGGAGCGCCAACAGGGAATACCCCCCCAACGCGAAGAAATTGTCGCGCACACCGATGGGCGTGATTCCCAGGACCTGCTCCCAGATGGCTACCAACTGTAATTCGACTCGATTTCTGGGCTCGATCGGCTGCGCGCTGTCATGCACCGGCTCCGCCACCGGCGGGGGTAAGGCACTGCGATCCACCTTTCCATTCGGGGTGAGAGGGAATTCGTTGAGCGGCACAATCGCAGCCGGCACCATATAATCCGGCACCATGTCTCGCAAAGCCCGTCGAAGCGCCTGCGGATCGCAACTGCGCCCTTCTCTCGCCACCACATAGGCCACTAATCGCTTGTCTCCCGGCGCATCTTCCCGCACGAGGACCACTGCCTGCTTCACCGTCGGATCGTCCGCCAGGACCGCTTCGATTTCTCCGAGTTCGATCCGGAACCCGCGCAGTTTGACCTGATAATCGATACGCCCGATATATTCCAATCGTCCGTCGGGCAGCCATTTGACCTGGTCACCCGTGCGGTAGAGCCGCTCGCCCGCCCGGAACGGACTGGAGACGAACCGCTCCGCCGTCAACTGAGGAACGCACCGGTATCCACGCGCAAGCCCCATCCCGCCGATATACAGTTCTCCCGGGATTCCCACCGGAACCGGCTCCCGGTTCAGATCCAACACATAGACTTGAGTATTCGCGATCGGCCGCCCGAGAGAAATCGTGCGTTCAGCAGTACGCACGCGCTCCAACGTCGACCAAATCGTCGTCTCCGTCGGTCCGTACACATTCCAGACCGATCCCGCTCGGACAAGCAGCTCCTGGGCCAATTCACGTGGCAAGGCTTCCCCGCCGCACAGCACTTTGACCTGTCGCCCACCCTGCCATCCCGACTGCAACACCATCCGCCAGGTGGCAGGCGTCGCCTGCATCATAGTCACTGCTCCCTGATCAAGTTCGCGCTGCAGCCACGCTCCCTCCATCGCCTGAAGACGACCGGCCAGAATAATGCGGGCCCCGACCAGCAACGGGAGATAGAGCTCCAAACCGGCGATATCGAACGACAGCGGAGTGATGGCCAGCAGGACGTCCTGGCTGCCGATTCCCGGCTCCTGTTGCATGGAGCGGAGAAAATTGACCAGTGCGCGATGTTCGATCTCCACACCTTTCGGCTGCCCGGTCGATCCCGAAGTGAACAGCACATAGACGAGATGCCCGGGTGTCGCGAGGGGCTCAGGATTACGCTCCGAATATCGCGTCAGTGACTCCGCCTCCCCGTCCAGACAGACCACCCGAAGTTGGTGTTTGGGGAGTCCGCCGAGGAGCGTCGAGTCTGTCACAAGCACCGCCGCGTGACTGGCTTCGATCATGGCCGCCAACCTGCGGATCGGCAATCCGGGAACCAACGGCAGATACGCGCCACCGGCCTTCATAACCGCCAGGAGACTGGTCAGCAAATCGGGGGACCGTTCGAGGAAAACCGGCACCACCACATCCGGTCCCACGCCCTGCTCCCGCAAGCGATGCGCCAGCCGATTCGCACGACGGTTCAGTTCCGCATAGGACAACTCAGCGCCTTCGAACACCACGGCGATCGCATCCGGAGTCCGATCGACCTGCGCTTCAAATAGTTGCGGGAAACAGGCCTCCCGACCCACCGGCCTGTCGGTCAGGTTCCATTCATGAAGAATCCGGCGTTGTTCCTGCTCCGTCAGGATCGCCACGCGTCCGACCTTCTCTTCCGGATGCTCCGCGACGACCTCCAAGAATTGACGGTACTCCGCCAGCCAACGTTCGGCGGACGTGCGATCGAACAGGTCCGTGTTGAACTCCAGATAGGCTTTGCGCGAAGCCAACGGATCGATCGACAGGCCGAGATCGAGCTGCGCCGCTCCCCGACTGACTTCATAGGGAGTCCACGACAGATGCTGAAACTCCGTCCTGGCGAAGGGGGTATTGGCGAAGTTGAACAGGACTTGCACCAGGGGCATCCCGCCCTGGCTGCGATCCGGGCGCAGTTCTTCCACGAGCTTTTCAAACGGAATGTCCTGGTGCGCATAGGCATCGAGGGACAGATCTTTCACCTTCTGCAGTAATTCGCGGAAGGTCAGTTCCCCCGTGACATCCGTCCGCAACACCAGCGTATTCACGAACGTGCCGATCAAATCCTCAATCTCCAGCCGATTACGGTTCGCGATCGGCGTCCCGATCACCAGATCACGCTGCTGCGTGAGGCGATGCAGGAGGCCGAAGAATCCGGCCAGGAATACCATGTACAACGTGACGCCTTCGCGCACGCTGAGCTGCTTGAGTCGATTCACCAGCGCCCAGGACAGGTCGAGAGAAACCTGGTCGCCCTTGAACGAATGCACGGGCAAGCGAGGCCGATCGGCCGGCAGGGTGAGCACCGGCAGATCCGTCAGTTTGGCTCTCCAGTGCGCGAGTTGCTCAGCCAGCACCGAACCGGTCAGCCATGTCCGTTGCCACTGAGCGAAATCGGCATACTGGATCGCAAGGTTCGGTTGAACCGCGACGGGTTTTCCCGCGCAGAATGCGTTGTAGCACTTCACCAGTTCACGGGCGATCACACCGTACGACCATTGGTCGGAAATGATGTGGTGCGTGCCGACCACCAACACATGATCCTCTTCGCCCAATTGAACCAGCAGAATGCGCAGCAACGGACCCTGCCCGAGGTCGAATGGACGGCGCGCCTCGGCGGTCGCCAGTTCCAGTGCCCGAACCTCGCGCATCTCACGAGGCAACCCGCGCAGATCCTCTTCCACCCAGAGCGGATCCAACGAGGCATGGATAATCTGTCTCGCCTGACCATCCACCGTGGCAAAGGTCGTCCGGAGCGCGTCGTGGCGGCGCACCAGCTCAGCCACACCCCACCGCAACGCCGCCCGATTGAGCGGACCATGCAAGCGCACGCTGGCCGGAATGTTGTAGGCGGCGCCGGTCGGCGACAACTGATAGAGAAACCACATCCGTTCCTGCGCAAACGACAGCGGCAACGGCGTTCCTCGCGCCGCTTTGGTCATCGGTTGTCTGTCGCCCTCGGACTGCTGCTTTCCAGCTTCCTGAGAGCGTTTGATCACCTCGGCCAGTGTCGCAATAGTCGGCCGTTCGAACACTTGTCGCAGGGGCAAAACGACCCGGAAGAGAGCTTGGACTCTGGACACCAGTTGTGTCGCCAACAGCGAATGGCCCCCTAGTTCGAAGAAGTTGTCATGCACGCCGATATCCTTTACATGGAGGATTTCCCCCCAGATATCGGCCAGCACCTGCTCGGTGGGCGTCCGTGGGGCGAGAAACTCAGACGTGAGATCGACCTTGCTCGCGCGAC
>CABVRO010000138.1 GCA_902500715.1 uncultured Nitrospira sp.
GTGGCGGATGGTGCCGGCGCCGAAGCGCGGCGAGGTGATCCGTCTGATAGGTCAGACGCTACGAGAACATAAGGATGCGTTGGGCACGCTGGTATCGTTGGAGGTGGGCAAGATCAAGCCCGAGGGCGATGGCGAAGTGCAGGAGATGATCGACATGGCGGACTTCGCCGTCGGGCTGTCGCGCATGTTGTATGGGCAGACCATGCATTCAGAGCGTGCACGGCATCGGATGTATGAGCAATGGCATCCATTGGGTGTGGTGGGTGTCATTACGGCGTTTAACTTTCCTGTGGCGGTCTGGGCCTGGAATGCTTTTATTGCCGCGGTTACCGGCAATACGGTGCTGTGGAAGCCTTCCCCAAAGGCTCCGCTCTGCGCATTGGCGGTTCAGCATCTGTGCAATCGTGTGCTGGAAGACGCCGGGTATCCCGGTGTCTTCGCGCTCTTTACGACGAATCGCGTCGAGCTGGCCGAGGGTATGGTGCGAGACGAACGGCTGCCGTTGATCTCCTTCACCGGCTCGGTGCCAGTCGGGAGGCACGTCGCGGAGGTGGTTGGACATCGGCTGGGCCGGAGTCTGCTGGAATTGAGCGGCAACAACGCCGTCATTGTGGACGAAACAGCCGATCTGGATTTGGCGACACGAGCCATCGTCTTCGGCGCCGTTGGCACGGCGGGGCAGCGGTGCACCAGTACCAGGCGACTGATCGTGCATGAGTCCCAGTATGAGCAGCTGGTCCCGCGACTGCTGTCAGCCTATGCGCAGGTGAAAATAGGCGACCCGCTCCAATCCGATGTGCTGATGGGACCGCTTATCGACGGGGAGGCGGTGGTGCATTATCTGGCTGCGCTTGAGCAAGTGAAGAAGGCGGGGGGGGAGGTGCTCTGCGGAGGACGTGTTTTGCCTCGTCCCGGATATTTTGTCGAGCCCACGATCGTGCGGGCTCAGAACCACTGGGATATCGTTCAGCGGGAAACCTTTGCGCCGATTCTGTACGTCATGACCTATCGAACGTTGGACGAGGCCATCCGGATGCACAATGCGGTTTCACAGGGACTGTCCTCCGCGCTGTTTACCACCCATCTTCGGAACAGCGAGACCTTCTTGTCTGCGATCGGTAGCGACTGTGGCATTGCCAATGTGAATATCGGGACGTCCGGTGCGGAAATCGGCGGGGCATTCGGTGGAGAAAAAACCACGGGTGGCGGACGGGAAGCCGGTTCCGATGCCTGGAAGGCCTATATGCGCCGGCAGACCAACACGATCAATTGGGGAACTGAACTGCCGCTGGCTCAGGGCGTGATGTTTGGGCGAGTGGAAGGAGGGAACGATGGGGCAAGAAACTGACCTCGATGCGTTGATGGCTCGCATGACAGCCGACTTTCTGGCGGAAAATAGCGCGGGGCGGATGCTTCGCCGGGCACTGGACGACGTCGGGGTTGGGTTTGTGCCGGTGATCGACCATGTCACCATTCGGACGATGGATATTGATCGGCGCGCCGAGGAATTTCTCGCGTTGGGGTATCGGTACGATGAAACGCTTCACTATGACGATTGGTATGCCAAAGTATTCCGGCGGGCCGGGTATCCGGCGTTGTTTGTCGATCAGGCCTATCCGGACGATCGTGGCAAGACCAGCATTATTCCCCGCTGGGTTGAGAAATTCGGTGATCAAGTGTTTCACCATGTGGCGGTCCGGGTCGAAGACATCGAGCAGGCCATTCTCAAATTGAAGGCGAAGGGCGTGGTCTTTGCCGGCGAGATCGTCGGCGCCCGGGGAGGCACGTTGCGGCAAATTTTTACCGCCCCTGAGATGCTGGATGGACAACCCTTTTCCGTGCTTGAATTGGCCGAACGGCATCAGGGGTATCAGGGATTTCTTCCTCCACAAGCCGACAGTCTCATGCGCTCGACAATGCGAGGCCTCTGAGGCCTCTAAGGCCGCAGGCTTCGGCCGACCGCTGCGTTGCTCTCGCAATGTGCTGCCAGTCTCATCCCGCCGCCAAAAGAGTGCCTCGACCCGATGTGTTGAATTGCGTACAATGCGCCGTATCGACCGAATGAGGTCGAGCGTGTCTTGTATGTGCGGTCTCAAGAGGAGGTTCTCTTCATGGTGCGATCCAACGCGACAGTACGCTTGATTTTTGCACTGCCGGTGCTTTGTGCATTTGGAGTAGGAAGTGGTTCCGTACAAGCATCGTCGTCCGGCCATGCCCCTCATGGGATCGTGACAATTGACGGTGTCACGGTGCCGGATGTCGGGCCCTTGCCGACGGTGGTCCCGATACCGTCTTCCAATCTCAACTACACCGCTAAGATCGACCTCGGCAAGCAGCTCTATTTTGACGGGCGACTCTCCAAAAATAACGCGATATCCTGCGCCTTCTGCCACAATCCCGGGACCGGATTTGCGGATCCCCGTCAGACATCCATCGGAGTCGGCGGAGGCATCGGAGGACGACAGTCGCCGACGGTCTACAATACGGGATTGAATCACGTTCAGTTTTGGGATGGTCGGGCCCGTTCGCTTGAAGAACAGGCCATCGGGCCGATTCATAACCCTGTGGAGATGGCCGAGACGCATGAACACGTGGTGGCCAAGCTGGGCAAGATCAAAGGGTATCAGCAGCAATTCAGGGCTGTATTCGGGACAGATGTCAATCTCCAGGGCATTGCCGAAGCGATTGCCGCCTATGAGCGCACGGTGCTCTCCACCAATTCCGCGTTTGATAAATACGTGTTAGGCGATCAGAAAGCCATGGACGATTCTGCGGTTCGAGGACTGGCCATTTTTAAGGGTAAGGCTCGTTGCATCCTCTGCCACAATGGGCCGAACTTCACCGATAACCAGTTTCACAACCTCGGCGTGCCTCAGGTCGGTCCGATGAAGGAAGACCTTGGACGTTTTGTCGTCAGCAGGGCGGAGAAAGACCGGGGCGCATTTAAAACGCCGACGCTCCGTAGCATCACGGAAACCGCTCCGTACATGCATGATGGCGCGTTTAAAACGCTGGAAGAGGTCGTCGAGTTTTTGGATCAGGGCGGCGGGAACAATACTAATCTAAGTCCCCTCGTCAAGCCGTTGAACCTGACGGCGGCGGAGAAAAGCGATCTCGTGGCATTCTTGAAAGCGCTGGCCGGAGAGCCGATCCCGTTCAGCATGCCAAAATTACCGAAATAAAACCCGAATCCTTTTGGGCGGCCGGTGACTCTCACGGGCAGATGCGTGTGTCTTGGTCAGGCTATTTGGCCAAGCATCGGTGCGTTCCAACCCCAACCATAGGAGGCCTTCAATGTTTCGAAATCTTTGTGTGCTCGGTGCGAGCACCATTGCGCTCGCCCTCGGCGGGCCTGCACTTGCGGCGGATATGAAGCCGGGTCCGGCGGACGGATTCGACATTCACGTCATGGCGCCCCATAAAATGGAAGATGGGTCGGTGGCAGGCCCGTTCCATCACTATTGTAAGGCCGTCAAGCCGGAAGTCTTGCAATGTCTGCTGTTCGAATCCACGGATCCCAATGCCGTGCTCACCGACGTGGAGTATTTTGTGGCCAAGCCTGTGTCACGGTCGGCGGTGCCTCTCGATGTCTGGAACAAGTTCTATCACGACCATGAGGTCGAAATAGCGACCGGGCGTGTTCAGGTGCTGGATATGCCTGATGCTCAGGCCAAAGAAGTGGCGGCGGCTGCGGCCAAGACGGATGGCATTATTTTCCACTTGTGGCCGAAGGGTGCGAAGGCTCCGGATGGATCGGTGGAGCATCCGACGTCCGTGGGGCATAAACCGCGGACGGAGTAAGTCTGCCACTAGCGCGTGATTCATCCGTGCTCTAATTGTAAGGAGGCCACTATGCGAAGTGCGATTGTGATGTTTGGATTGTGTGCGGCGGCGTTGACTGCATCCGGCTGCGCGGAAACTGCCCAGGAGATGAAATCTTCCGCCGCTGCGGCACCCGCTGCTGCCAAGGCGGCGAAAGCCATGCCGACCCCCGCCCAGGGTTACACCATTCATGTGATGGCGCCCCATAAATTCGAAGACGGAACTGTGCATGGTCCGTATCATCACTACTGCAAGCCGATTTCCCCGGAAGTGCTGCAGTGTTTGTTGTTCGAGTCGACAGACGCCAACGCCTTGCTGACGGACATTGAATATTTCGTGGCAAAGTCCGTCTCTCGCGCGCATGTTCCGTTGGAGACCTGGAATAAGTATTATCACGACCACGAAGTAGAAATTGCCACAGGGCGGGTGCAGATTCTGGACATGCCGGAGGCGCAGGCGAAGGAAGTCGCTGCGATTGCGGCCAAGACCGACGGTATTATCTTTCACCTCTGGCCGGACGGGGCCAAAGCGCCGAACGGTGAGGTTGGACATCCGCAATCCGTGGGCCACAAGCATCGCACTGAATAGTCGAAGCGACGCAGATCCATCGGGCGGAGGGGGCGCAGCCCTCTCCGCCTGTGTTATTTCTGATGAAAGGGAGACGCTGTGATGGATGCTGGACGTCTGTGCCTGATGGGATGGCTGCTGCTCGGCGCGGTATCTGTTGGTTGGGCATCGAATTCCGAAGTGTTAAGACCCCGTGTTCCGATCGATCAGATCGAGGCGGCCAGGGCCGTCACCAATCCTTTTCCTGTGACACCGGAAATGCTTCAGCAGGGAAAGGCGCTCTTCGAAGGCAAAGCATTCTGTCGCGCCTGCCACGGGTCGGATGGGAAGGGACTTGGAATGGATTTGGACTATTCCACGTTCAAAGGACCGCTCCCACGGAACTTTACCGATAAGCTATGGCAACAGGCCAGGACGGACGGTGAGCTGTTCTGGATTCTGAAAAACGGGAGTCCCGGGACGGATATGGCTCCGTTTATTCCACTCGTTCTGACTGAGGAGGAGGCCTGGCAAGTCCTCATGTATGTCCGTTCTTTCGGTGGGCGATGACGCGTGAGCCCCGCGGTGCACTCACGGTTTCAGTGTCGATGAGTTCGGTTTCTTGCGGGCGCCTTGTTTGTCGGATGCCACGGTCTTGCTGCGCTGATCGAGGCGAATGGTCGGCATTGACCGAAGCCGGCGCTGTATACCGACAAGGTGTCTGACTGGTCCGTTACGAGACGCCTTGCATCATCAAAGGGTCTCAGCCAGCCGATGATCGTCCCCCTCCCCGCATCACAAGATGCTGTCTGGGAGTTTCTTGATGTGCGGCCTGTCTCAAGGACTGCTTTTGGACAGACCGAATGCTCCATGAACGACCGGCGTCCTCAAGCCTGAGCATAGTATGTTAGTCACGGAAGTTATGGGTTGCAGGCAAGAAGGCGTTGGCTCCGGATTGGATCGCTTGTTGTGCTGGTGCAGGGTTCTCCTTGTACCCTGGGTAGGGTCTCTCTACGGAAGAACTTTATGATCGATAATCGACGGGCCTTCAATACTGCGGGCGTGATTTTATGGTACCAATATCTCCGTCGGGCCATAGCATCGACTTTGGGTGGTGAGGACTGGCGGTTGTGAAGGTGTTGTTCAGGCGTTAGGAGATCAGCGCTGGTGGGCTAATAGGAAATGTGCTAAGCGGGCCTGATCACAAGTAGGGAGCTTGAGGAATTCCATTCCAAAATATTCCGCTCTGATCCATCGGACGGCGGCGAGTTCAATGATCAATGCGTGGATGGTATCGGGCAGGAGCAGGCGCACAGCCCTATAGCTACCCTCCAACATGCTCCGGTTGCATTCCACTAAACATCCCGTGTGAGACAGGTTGTGTATAAGGCCCTCTCCGATACAGAGGGCGCCGGAGAACATGACAGGACAGACGATTCCAAGGCGATCTCGAGACCGCTGAAATATGAGAATTGCTTCGGATGAAGGTGGGTGGTCCAGAGGGCCAAGTGAGGCCAGGGGGTAGTGGCTCATGGAAGGGAGTATAGTTCCGAGAAGCACTGCGGCAACATCCCGTCTTGGAGGGGCCAGAGTGCGGGAATTCGAATGACTTGTGATGACAGGAAATTCAAGGACTGTTCATTGGCGGTGTGCGGCATAGAAACGGTGGTTGCAGGCCCGACACCGCCATGGATAACGACCAAGCAGATACCAGACGAGATCTCGCCACCCCCGCCGCTCAGAGCGACGGATGATTCCGGTACAGGCCGGGCAGGAATAAGCGGTCTTGGACAGGGTTTCCAGTGAGCGCCGATCGCCCAGGAAAGAAGTCATTTAGTGAGTCTCCGTTTGAGAATTTCGCACAAATCTCGGGAGTAGTCGTGTGGCGTGCATTGGCTGCAGGTTTCGGGTCTTCCCAGTGTGCCATGCTATACAATCGCTCTCGATAGCTGATGGTGAGCAAGTCGAAGGGGCTGAGTCGAGGGTGTGTCGCTTTTTCATGTCGGCCGTCGGTCGCTGTCTCGTTGTGGGCAGTGCTCAGATGCTTGGCGTGAGCACGCATTACTCCTGCCACCACACCAGACGAAGGAGATAGATTCCTGCCACATATGTCCCCGCAATGACGATGGCCCAGAGCATGATCGTGCCTCCTCTTGTTATCTTCTCTGTTTTTGCCGGAGTGTCGCTGCCATAACGACTCTGAGCAGGAGCAACTCGCGTACCACTTTCGTAATGCGTTCCGATCTTGGGTAAACGCATTGATTTGTCTATGGGGAGTGCCCGTGCGATCAATCGTGCTACGCCAGCTCGTCTAGACAAATAGGACCAAGGTGTATCTGATTCGATAATGACAGCATCAATTTAGATAACCCCGGGAAGTTCGGCTTAAGTATGGATGTGGGTTGGCTGCTCCTGGCTGGGGGGATTTATGGTTTGGATGGTCAGCATTGCCTGAAGGAATATGGCACTAGTGGGCCTTGGATAGCACAGGCATGCTTGGCCTGAGATTGAAAGCGGGGGGCACCGAGTTGGTGCGCGCCTCGATCAAGGCGCGCCTGGATTCTGGCCGCCAGAGCTAGTTCGAGCCGAGAAGTGAACTCAGAATTGCGACCAGAACCATGAATAGCGATGAGATGAGGCTGAGGGCCGCAGGCAAGTCGCTCTGTGCTCTTCGTAGGAGCTCTGTTTGGAGGGGATCTTGCTCAGCCATTTTGATCGTCGTTGAATTATGCAATATTCTGACTGGGCGTAGCGCCTTTTCGAGGTTGTTGTTCGACGGCCAAAGCATGGGCTGTGATGGCGTAGCCGCAGTGGCCGCAAGATAGAAATCCGCCTGTGGGGACGAGGCTGTGATGTTTGCAGCGTGGACAATCATAGAGTTTCATAGCGGTTTCCTGGGTTAGTGGCAGAAATCATTGTGTAGCGTCGGGATTGTGCCGGATGGTTGTGGCTGCCGTAACTCCTTATACCGTGTGTGTAGGTGCGCCACGGCGTTGGCGAACGATGTGAACTCGTTGGATTCAAAATGTAGGGTGATTGAGCCAAACCTGAAATGAAGTTTTCCGCAGGTGCACATGTTGAGTGCCGTTTGGGCGTTGCGTGGTTTCAGTGAATGCATGGATTGAGAGCTCCTTGGTTGCATTGGGGGGCTGATTCGATGATCGGTCGCAAGATCGGCTGATGATTCGTAATAAAGACTCATCTGGGTTAGGACTAGGGATGTCGTGTGAGCCGTAGGTCTTCTACAGTTATGTTGGGTATGGTGCGGCGTGATCTCGCCTGCCTCTCGCGTGAGGAATATGAACGAAGTAAGCTATGGGCCCCGCAATTGATGCACCTCCACCGGTCCTCCGGATGATAGAAGTCATTGGATGGCTCGCTGACAAGGTATCCTCCGCAACGAGAACAACTCATGCGTTGCTCCTCCGGTATAAGGGGTTCTCTGTGAAGCCGCCGGGCGGAGACGGTAGAGGGGTGCTCCCTCCACTGTCTCCATCCAGCGGGTCCATTCACGCTACTCCGTCGACCTGATGGGCTTGATCAGTGTCGTCTTGTCTTCAGGCCAGGGACATAAACGGGCAGTTCAGTTCCTAGTCGCGCTGAAGATTGGAGCAGGGCGAATGGCTATTATGATTTCAATTCTCAATATCACTATAGCGACTTGGTGAGATTTCGGGAATGCTTACTTTCCGGATCTTCAGATATTTTCTTGATGCTGAGGGTGCGCAGGCCTGCTAGTCGAACTGTGAAGTCGAGGATCTCGCACGGAACGCAAAAGAGAGAACTAAACCGCGGTTTGGGAGGAGTGCGGTGGTCGCGGCCGGCTCAGTCAGTGAAACTTCTTC
>CABVRO010000139.1 GCA_902500715.1 uncultured Nitrospira sp.
GAATGCGCGTTACAAAGCTATTGCACACCCGCATGCGCGTCAGCGACATGGATCAGACGATCCGCTTCTATCAGCACGTATTGGGCCTGGAGGTGCTGGAGCGCAAGGTCTCGCCGCGGGGGTCCCACCTTGCGTTTCTCAAAGTTCCTAACAGCGAAGAACTTATCGAACTGTGCAGCTTTCCCGCGAGCGGACCGGTGACCGTGCAGGAAGATCTGGTGCACCTCGCCTTTCAGGTCGAGAACCTGGACGACACGATCCGGGCCCTGGAAGCCAAGCAGGTGAAAATCACCGACGGCCCGACCACGACTTCCTCCGGCAGTCGCTTCATTTTTCTCGACGCGCCGGACGGCTACGAAGTGGAACTCATCGAACGCCCGCCGGGCACCGCACTGGTGTAGAGCACGTCGTTCGGGAGACGTCGCTCGTTCGACACAGGGAAGTGACCGCTCATCCTCCTTTCCTCACCGGCAAGCCGACCCCATTGACGAATCCGAATCCGTCCACGTATTGTCTCCTCGCTTCACGTTTCACGAGCGACGAACGATGAGAAGGAGACGCAGATGAAGAACGGGTTTTTCCGCGGACACGGACTCGGCAACGACTATGTGGTGATGGATCCCGCGGAACTGACGTTCAAACTCACCCCCGGCAGAATCCGCGGCATCTGCGATCGCCACTGGGGACTGGGCAGCGACGGGATCCTGGCGCTGGTCCCCTCGAAGAAAGCCGACTTCGGCCTGCGCATCTACAATCCCGACGGCAGCGAGGCGGAAAAATCCGGCAATGGCCTGCGCATCTTCGCCCGCTACCTGCATGCCACCGGCAAAACCAAAAAACGAGCCTTCACCGTCGAAACCAAAGGGGGCCTGGTCTCCATTGCCCTCCATCTCGATCGCCACGGCGATGCCGCTGCCGCCACGGTCGAGATGGGCCGGGCGGCGTTTCAACCGAGCGCCCTTCCTTGCACACTCACGGTCGATGAACTGATCCAGCAGCCCATCGAAGCCGCCGGACGTGCGTTGCAATTCACCGGCGTCAGCGTCGGCAATCCTCATTGCGTGATTTTCAAACAGCCGGGCGAGACCTGGACGAGAGAGGACCTTCTCACACTGGGGCCTGTGCTCGAAAACCATGCTCTCTTCCCGAAACGGACCAACGTCCAACTGGCAGTGCCCACGGGCCCGAAAGAAATCTTCATCCTGATCTGGGAACGCGGCGCCGGGGAAACGCAGGCTTCCGGATCGTCGTCCTGCGCAGCCGCCAGCGCCGCCGTCCGCCTCGGACTGGTGAAAGGCCCGGTCACGGTCAAGATGCCCGGCGGCACACTCAACATCGAAGTTACCCGGGACTTCAGCCTCACGATGAAAGGCCCGGTGGCAGAGGTCGCCCGAGGCGCTCTGAGTCCGTCGTTTGTGCGCGGACTCAAATAACTTCTCGTCAACCGTCCATGGTCGCTCGTGAGGAAAAACAGGACTCCGTCCTGGTATCCTTACGCCTGACGGATGACCCATGACGACTGACGCGCTTCAATCCAAACTCGATCACCTGCCCGGTCAACCGGGCTGCTACCTCTTTCGTAACGCGAAGCGGGAGATCCTCTACGTCGGAAAAGCCGCCGTATTGGCGGACCGGGTCCGCTCCTACTTCCAGAGAGGTAGCGACCAGACGCCGAAGACCGCTCTGCTCGTTAACGAGATTGCCGACCTCGAAACCATCGTCACCCGCTCCGAACTGGAAGCGCTGATCCTCGAGAGCAATCTGATCAAGCGCCACCGACCGCGCTTCAACATCGTCCTGCGTGACGACAAACAGTACCCCTATCTCCGTCTGCCGATCAAAGAGAACTTTCCCCGCCTCTCCATCGTCCGGCGGGTGCACAAAGACGGAGCGCTCTACTACGGTCCCTACACGCCGGCCGGGGCGCTCCGCGAAACACTGAAAGTGATCCGCAAAGCGTTTCCACTGGCCACTTGCGAAATCGACATCGACGGACGGGCCGACCGGGCCTGCATCGAGTTCGAGATTAAGCGGTGCATGGCACCCTGCACCGGCAACCAGTCGCGGGACGAATACCACCAGATCGTCAAACAGGTTCGTCAGTTTCTCGAAGGGCGCGACCGGGAGCTACTGGACAGCCTGCGTGAGGACATGGAGCGGGCAGCGGAACGGGAAGCGTTCGAAGAGGCCGCCCGGCTACGGGATCGACTCTTCAGCGTCGAGCGCACGCTGGAGAAACAACGGATCACTCAGGTCAGCACGACCGACCAGGACGTCATCGGACTCGCCCGTCAGGGCACCGCGGCGGATCTCCAGCTCCTGTTCGTGCGCGGAGGTTTGCTGATCGGACGGAAAGATTTCTTCTGGCCTCAATCCGCCGACTCGAACGACGAGGAACTCGTGCGGTCGGCCATCGAGCAGTTCTACAACAAAGAAGGGCAACCGCCCAAGGAACTGCTGGTCCCCACGACCCTCGACGAGGCGCCGTTGATCGAACAGTGGTTGAGCGAGAAACGCGGCGACAACGTGCGTCTCCTGGCTCCGGAACGGGGTACCAAGCATCAACTGGTCCTACTCGCAGAGGAGAACGCTGCGGCGGCCATTGCTGATCATCTCCGCAACGAGGCACTGGACCGGCAGGCGACGGCCGAGATCAAACGTCTGCTGCACCTCGACACGATCCCGCGCCGCATCGAAGGCTTCGATATTTCGAACATCATGGGCAATCAATCGGTTGCCTCGCTGGTTGTCTGGGAAGACGGTCAAGCCAAGAAATCCGACTATCGCAAATTCAGGATTCAGACAGTGGAGGGAGCCAACGACTTTGCGAGCATGCAGGAAGCCGTGATGCGGCGGTACGGCGCGACCGAAGATCTCGCCCGTCCGGACCTAATCCTCATCGATGGCGGGCTGGGCCAACTGAGCGCCGCGCTCGAAGGGTTGAAGCGGGTCGGGCAGGACCAGATTCCGATCATGGGCCTCGCCAAGGCCCGCGGGGAGAAAGACGAACGGATTTTTCTCCCCGGCCGGAAAAACCCCATCGTCTTGCGGCCGACCTCCCCGGCGACCCACCTGGTCCAGCGCATTCGCGACGAAGCTCATCGCTTCGCCCTAACCTATCACCGGAATTTGCGCGGCAAGGCCCTGCTGTCATCCGAACTGGACCGGATCGCCGGCATCGGGACCATTCGCCGCAAGCGGCTTCTCAAGCAATTCGGCAGCCTCCAACGAGTCGCCACCGCCACCGACGACGAACTCCGGTCCGCCGGCCTCGATATTTCCACCGTCGCCGCCCTACGTAAAGCCCTCACCCCGTCCTAGGCCACATTTTTCATGAGCGCTTCGGCCGCAATCGCCGATCCGCTGTTGCGACGAGCCTTCGGCCGACGGGCTCGCCCCTCGGCCCTTCAACATACTGTACGAATACGCCTCGGGTCCTCACGAATCCGCGCGCCGGTCTCGCGACGTGGCTCGACGATTTCGCGACGAACCGTCATGAATAATGCGGGCTAACGCAATACCGAGAGAGACTTCGCATAAACTGTATTGGGTTCGATACACCCGTATCTGAATAGGTACGCTCGATCCGCCGCACCGGCGATGCCTCATAGTGGAACAGACACATTTTCTCTTCGAATACAGGGTTTTTGCGACTCGTTCGACAGAAGAGAAACCGCTGCTTGCTAGGTACGTAGTTTGCGTCTCTCTGCGGGCATCCGACTTAAGCCGATAATGGGGAGGCATCCCGATGAGGATGTTGCGCATCGTTTCCATGCTGGTCTTCGCGTCGCTCGCCGCTTGCACCACCCCGCCGGAGGTCAAGCAGGCCCTGGCGGCCAAGGATCAGGCCTATACCGAAAATGAACAGCTCATGCAGCAGTATCGGGAGCTGGTCGGCAATATCAACAGCCGCCATGTGCAGTGGTTCCGCTATGTCCAGACTCGTCTCAAGCTGGATCTGGCCTTGCAATGGGCCACGACCAATCCACGCCTGACCGACATCTCGGACGCCACTCTCGCCGACGACGATGCCGAGGTGTTGGGTCCCGATGTCTTGGCCGTGATCAATGCCATGCGCCTCAAATCTCTCCCCGAACGCAAGGGCTCGAGCGGGCAGCCTGTTTTTCTCGCCGGATCAGGGGACATGAGTCACCTCATCCAGCAAATTCCTGAATTGATCTCCCGAATCGAGCGGCGCGTGGCCTCCGATTCCAAGGCCCCCCAGGCTCTCGATCTCACGGCATTCGACCAGTACCGGAATAATGTCGAAGCGCTACGCCGGATCAACGGTATCATCAAACAGTACCTGGACATCGACGTCACCCTCAGCCGGAACGACACCCAGTCGCTTGCCGACGCGCTCCGCACGGTGCGCCGATGATCCGCCGCACAGCCGGCCGGAAGAAGGAGCCCTCCATGGTCACACGAGGCGTGAGGCTACTGTCCGTCGCCATGCTGTTCCTCATTGCCACCGGTTGCCACTCGATCCACAGCCGTTCGGTACGCGACCTCATTCAACTGGAAGGCACCAAAATCGACGCCGCACAGACCAACATCGATCTGTTTCAAAAGGAGACCGAAGCCCGCATCAAGTTCCTCGAACAGGCGCGCAGTTCGCTGCATGAGAGCTTCAAATCGCTCCAGATACAGGAAACCAAGCACCGGTTTGCTCTGGCCTCCTTCCGGAATCTCACCACGAAGAAGGGAGACTCCGCCTATGCCGCCGCCTACCTCACCAGTGTCATCTATATGGCCGACGCGCAGGGACTCGAGAAGGCGGTCTGGAATCAATTCGAAGAAGATTTTTGCGGACTCCGCGATACGGCCAATGCCCTCAACGATTCGTGGAAACGGACCGCGACGCTTCACGCCCAGCTGCATCGATTTGTCCAGCAAACGGCCCTCGCCTCCGTCGATCCCGAATTCGTGGCAGCCGTCCTCGATCAGGCCCCCGACCGGTCAGGCCAGATCACGGAAATCCTGGATCACTCGCGAACCGTGAACGATGCGCTGGAGGAAGTCGTCGGCGCACGAATCCTGCGCATCGGCGGGCTGGATCGTGCCCAACTGTTTACCGCCGACCTGGTGGAACTCCTCGATCGATTGAAGAAAGACGACGGACAGTAACGGAGGCTCTATGAACCGCAGCATCGAGGGGGTGGTCACTTTCCTCCGAGACAACGACAATCTGATCAAGCAGCTGATGGAAACCGCCGAAAGCGCCACCCATGAAATCGAACAACTGGCCGACCGCGTGGGCAACGCCCGCGAGGAAGCGCAAGTACTGGTCGATCAGTTGGGTGCGGTGGAGTTCAGCGTCGGCCGCCAGGACGATACGAAGGTCCGGCAAGCGGCCCTGCTGGAGGCCGTCGCCGCCCTGCGAAAGAAGTTTGAGACCTACAAAAACGACCCGCTGCGACGAGGCATCTATGCCGCGGAGATCTCTAATCTGTATCTGCAACTGGCCAACACCTTCAATAACGAAACAGTGGCCCAAGTTGTCCCTTTCGACGCCGACGAAATCAGCGGCTATAACGACTTGATGAAGAAGGCCGTGCTGGATGCCGCATCGCGAAAGAAACGCGCGGCCGTCATTAAAGCGGGCGCGCAGATTTCGCGCTTGGCACTTGGCGTGGCCGGTAAACTGGCATTGGTGTGACGGGCATGGGAACTCGACCGGTCATGTGGACATCCGCGATGATGCTGCTGCTTCTCGCCGTAGGCTGCAGTCTCGATGCCGCCTCACGCGGCCCCTTCGGTCCTGAAGATCCGGAAACCGTCGTGCCGAAGAAGCCGCTCCCCGCACAGCTCCCTACCAGACATGTCCTGGAATTCTCGTCCGATGAATCCCCCGAGCATATCAAGCCCAAGATGGCCGGGAGCGCACTCGACGCCGTCATCTCTCGTTCACCCAATCGGGAGGCGGTACTCTCAGCCGCCGACATCGCAGGACTGCGAACGGTTGCGGAAGCGAACCCGCGAGTCGCAGCCCTCCTGGGTGAACGATGGGGCTTCATCGACGCTGACCGGGTTCCACCGAAGGGGAAGGTATCGTTCGGCTGCTGCCGGACAGCCGCACGATTCACCAGACTCACCTACTTCAGCTACAGCCATAACGTCGCCGTCGATGTGCGATTGAAAGATTCGACTGTTCTGGAAGCGTCGCGATCGGAAGCCTATCTACCCCCCGAAGGCCCCCAAGACATCCAACGAGGCATTGAGTTGGCTCGCGCCGACCGCCGCCTCTCCGGCAAGGTGCAAGGGATGCAAGGCCATGGACTGTTGATGCAGCCGGATCGCGGATTCTTCAGAAACGACCCCGGGTACGGACATCGGGTGATTTGGATCACCTTCTCCCCCGGTCTGGGCGGCGACCCTAAATACTGGGCGCAAGTCGATCTCACAGAAGACCGTGTGCTGGATGCAGGGGATGAACCGCCCCGTTAGGCGGTGAAAGGATACGGGATGAGACGTCTCGCGGTGAGTGCGTTGTTACTGCTCTGCAGCCTCGGTCTGCCGCTACCCGGCTCAGCCGACACCTCATCGGAGCATGTCGAGTGGGGTGCATGGAGTTTCGATTACGAAGTCCGGGACAATACCGGCCTGGCCCTTCGCAACGTCACCTACGGCGGTGAACAGGTGTTGGCCAAAGCCAGCATGCCGGTCCTGCGCGTGAAATACGTGAAGGAACGCATCTGGTGGAACCCCTTTACCTGGTTCGGCTCCCGCGCCGACAGCGGACGCTGCGGCCCCTTTCAAGATCGACTGCGCTGGCAGGATCTCGTCCCGATTGTGAACTGCGGCGACCAGAAGGTCTGCGTCGAAAGCTCGACGGTGAAAGGCATGAAGTGGCTGGAACTGGGCATCTATGCCCGAATCGGGGAGTATCACATTTACCAATCCTGGCATCTGTCCGAAGACGGTGAATTGCGGCCGGTCGTCCAGAGCCGGGGGTTGTCCTGCAATACCGACCACGTCCACCATCCCTACTGGCGCTTCGATTTCGACATCAATGGCAGCGGAATGGATCAGGTATTTGTGCGCGACGATGGGGGACGGGACGGCGGCTGGGGGCCGGGATGGAAAAAATATACCAATGAACGCAATGACGTGAAGAATACGGCCACTCACCGGTCCTGGTTTGTCCGCGACCAGCTCACAGGACACGGGGTATGGGTGCTTCCCGGAGACGGCTACGCGCCCCTGAAGGACGACGGAGAACGCGATTCATTTGCCGACCTCGACGTGGCCATTCGCCGGGCCAACCCAGACGAAGATCTCCCCTGGGTCTTCGGAGCCCGGGGTCAGCTCGGATATGACGAGGACAACCAGGGCGTCCAGGAACAGGATGTGGTGCTCTGGTACGTTGCCCATCTGCCGCATATGGCCGCCCTCGGCCCCACGAAGTGGCTGACGCTCGGGCCGACCCTGAAGATTCACCGCTAGTCCGACGACCTGCGGGCCTCCCGCCGGCTCCATGTCAATTTTCAAGACCCTCCTCTTCCCCGTTGCGGTTCAAACCTTAAGCACTCTATACTAGGTGCAGGTTGCCCTAGATACCGGGCTCAAGCGGACAGTACAATCAGCCTGTTTCATCAGGGCACAGCTGTCTCACTATGAACCACGTCCGCGCTTCTGAATCTTCATGGCCTCGGGTGCTCCCACTCGCACCCGGCCCCGCTGATCGGGAAGAATCGGCATGAGTCAGCCAGCATTTTCCGCCAAGGAATTTCAACGGCTCGGCGAAATCATGCATGATGCACGCTCTGTCGATCGCAGCGACAGGGTGTGGCAACTCGTCACGGCCGTGCAGAAAGTGGTTCCCTACGAATTCTCCGGATGCGGCACCGTCGATCTCCTGCACGGGATCGATCCTTTACTGGGGCAGTCCACCTACCCGCGGGAGTTCTGTCAACTGTATATGGGCCAAGGATTGGTGGTCGATCCGGCCGTCAACCGCCTCATCACCTCCGGTCAGACCGTGACCTCCAGCGCCGATGAACCGACCGCCAACGAGCCCAAGGGCATTACCTCTCTCAAGCTCGACTTCGGCATCAAGACCTGCCTCTCCGCTGGCGTGCGCGGTGCAAATGGGACCTGTTCGTACTTCGCCTTCAGTAATTTCGACACGAAACAGGCCGACAAACTCCGGCTCCTGCTCGACATTCTGACCCCGCATTTTCATCTGAGTT
>CABVRO010000140.1 GCA_902500715.1 uncultured Nitrospira sp.
AGCTGCCTTCGCCTCAACCGGCGCTTTCTTGGCAGCAAGGGCTCCCAACCAAAATACGAACATAATTGAAATCCAGAAGAACAGTACGTTGGCCGAAATCATGTTGGCGGCAAATCCGACCGTGTGCGTATAGGCCCAGGGCGAATTGTCGCGCATAATTTCGTTGACGTGCCAGAACAGGCGGACAGAGGATCTGATGTATCCCATCAAACCCATCATCCACGTAAAGGCAGTGGCCAACATAATGAGCGCGTATTGAGACCTGGCTGAGATCTTTCCCCACTCGATCGGCCCCATCTGCTTGGCACCCTTCATCATGACGCTGTTAAGCGCAAACATGAAGAACAGGCAGGACAACGTCGTGGCCACCTGCGGAACGGACAATCCGACGCGTACGTTGGCCGGGATGTAGTAGCCGTATATAGCCAACATAATGATATTGAGGTAGGCGAAGAAGAAGAAACATCCCATGAAGATGTTGCCGAACTTCGCCCATGACACTGTAGATACCTTATTGCCTCGCATATACCACACGAAGCTCAAGACGGTGGTCGTGATAATCACGTTGATGCCGCCGTTTTTGGCCGACATAACCCCGTAATTACCGAGCACAGGGTGCTGCTGACCGCCCATCGCCTTCAACTCTGCCGGAGTCATGACGATGGTATGCGGAGTGATAAAGACCAGAAACCCGCAGGTCAACAAAAACACGAGATACTTAATGTAACGTTGATATTTTTCCGCCCCACGCATCCGTCCCAGCGCCTGCCACAGGTAGTAGTTGGTGCTCAAGAACAGGATTCCGATCATGGTTGCTTGAATAATGAACAACCAGGCCAGCAAACCACCCATTAACGTGATGCCCATCTGCTGCCGATAGGCATACACCTCGCGCATCAACCAGTAACCGGCAAACGGCAAGGGAATCAGGAACGCCACGCCGAGCGCCATGGCAATGTAGCCCATCCAGTCATAGTGAGCACGCTCCTCATCAGTCTTAGCCGACAAGAAGCGGTAGGCCGCATAGGCCGCCACGACACCACCACCGAAGGCCATGTTGCCCAGAATGCGATGGAGATTGAGCGGGTTCCACAAGGCCGTATGAATCACATGCCAAATGTTTCCGAGATAGCGGCCCTGCTCATCAACCCCGGCAGGCGACATCATGAAGCCGATCCAGGAATTCGCCAGGAACATCAGAATCGTACCGATGACATTCAAGACGACAGACATACTGAGGTGAATCCATTTCAGGAATCCCTCCTTCATCTTGTCCCAGCCGTAGTAGTATATGTAGAGGGTTCCACTTTCGGCCACGAACATCAATGCATAGATATGCATGACCGGCCTAAAGATACCCGAGAGATACTGGAAGAAGGCCGGATAGAGAGTCAGGAAGGTAAAGATCAGAATTCCGCCCAAAATGGCCGTCAGAGAGTAGGCCGTCAGACTGATCTTAATAAAATCATAGGCCAACTGATCGTAGCGTTTGGCCATCGCCTTATCCTTACTCACCACCCCCATGAACTCGATGACCATACAGAAAATGGGAACAGCCAAGACGAAGCTACCGTAGTAGAGGTGCTGCTGATTGGCAAACCAGAGCAGCACGCGACTTTCAAAGTTATATCGCGGATAGTCTTTCTCGCTGTCTGTTGTCTTGGGAGCCGGCGGACCCGAGACAATCCCTTCCGTCTTGTAATAAACGTCCTTACCCTTCTCAACCTTTGCGTCACCACCCTCTTTCTTCACGCCGGCAGCAGGAGCGCCACCGTCGCTAGCAAGGGCAGGGATCGCAACCAGAATAGGCATGAGGAGGAGGCCGATCATCGCGCCCAGCGCCATGATCGACATCAACTTCGTGCGGGTTACAGAGCCCATGGGTTACCTCCTTGATACATCGCGTATGTGAACAACAACCTCAAAGCGCTACCTCCGAATGATTATTTTCGAAGGAGATACCAAAAGTCCAAGCCCTGCGCATCCATCAAAAAGTGGTCAACGGCTGCAAAAAACGAGACGCAGATCAACACAGATACGACGACATACACAATTGTTTGGCCCATCTCAAACCCCCCTCAACAAGATGAACAATTTCCCAGGCCAGAATACCGGATCAACAAGGGCATTGAATGCCGGCGAACCAATAGAAAAACCAAAGACCCACTGCACAGGTGATATAGAAAAGCATTCTCGCGACCTTAACCTTGATGTCATCCTGAGCAGCTTCCATCATGATTCTCCCCAACGGTTTAAGTACGTATTTTAAATTGACACACCAACTGGGCTGTGTTAATCAAAATCCCTCACGCAACTGATTTTAAACGGGATTTTTATGGCTAAAAATTCAAAAGTGTTCGACATTATAGTTTTGGCTGGAATGGTTGTCAATATCATTTTGGCCGTGTTTCTGATCCTCTACTACTTCGATTTCCTATGATTTTCTCCGGCCCCACGCCTCCAGACGACCGGCCATTCTCTGCACTTGATTGAGCGCAACGAAAGCCGATTGTTTCATCCCGAAAATCCAGCATCATCTTGCTGCGCGCGGTAATGCGTAAATCAGACCCCGAACTGGTATAGGCAGCCCCGCGCAACACCTTATAGGTTCCGTATTCAGGACTTTCCGGATTGCGCTCTGAAGCCGCAGCATAGGCCCCCTCAAGGTACCAATCGTTCACCCATTCCATAACATTGCCCGCACCATCCATAACCCCATAGGGACTGGCGTCACTCTTCACCCGCCCCACCGGCGCCGCCACCTCAAACCCATCGTCCACGCGAGCCCAATTCGCCGCGTTCGGCACTTCAACGTTTCCCCATGGCCACAGGCGACCATCGGGCCCGCGCATGGCCTTCTCCCACTCCACTTCAGAAGGCAACCGCCTTCCGCGCCACTCGCAATAGGCCTTTGCGTCCTCCCAGGAGACATAGACCGCAGGCTGATTCACGCCTCGCATGCGCAACGTATTCTTCGCGTAACGTGAGGGCGGGCCTGACTTTCTATGCCCCGTTGCCTTCACAAAGGCAGCATATTGCGCATTAGTCACCTCGTAGCGATCAATCAGAAATTGATCGAGGTAAATCGTCCGCTCAGGCTGCTCATCGAACCCGCCCCGATTGGTCCCCAGCACAAACGGCCCCGCAGGAATCAGAACGAGTTCTTCTTCAAGAGGTTCTTCAGCGGAGGCCGGCTCAGGATTGGAGACTCCCTGATCCCGTTCAGCCGGCTGAGGCTCAGCTTCAAACGGGGTGGATACTGTCCCACGAAGAATCGCAATGATGGGTAAGCTGGCGGCAAACAGCACCACCAGAAAAAAAATCACTTTGAATCGCGTTTCGAGCATGCCGATACAGACTACTTAACGACCACATCGGCCTCAATGTCTTTCGCGCAGCGAAAGCCGACCGTTATGTCATGTCGCCACGGCTTTGCCTGAAATCGCTTTGACGAACGCACATTTCGCTTGGTCTCCCGCCAGGAACCGCCGCGGATAACACGCTGCTCGCCCTGGTCAGGCCCCTTCGGATCCCGATACGGAGAGCCCCGATACGAATTTTCGTCGTAAAAATCCGCGACCCACTCACCGACGTTGCCAGTCATATCGTAGATTCCGTAGGGACTGCGTCCCGACTCGAACGACCCAGGTGGAGCCAGGTAACGAAACCCATCCTCATTTCCATCGATGTTCGCGTAGCCCACCACGAACTCCTCGCCCCAGGCGTAGCGGCGCTTCCCCTCTCCGCGAGCGGCCTTCTCCCACTCCGCTTCCGTCGGCAACCGCTTGCCGGCCCATTTGCAATAGGCCTCTGCATCGTCCCACGTCACAGCAATCATCGGATATTCAGGTTTCAGCAATTTGGCGGGGTCCTCTTCGAACACTTCGATCTTTCGCTTGATTCGCTTCGTCATCTTGGCAAAGCGATCATAGGCATCCTGCGTGACCTCATGCCTATCCAGGAAATACGATTTCAAGTAGACCTGATGCTCAGGCTTTTCATCCGGATCACTATCGTTATCCCGACTGCCCATCACAAACGGCCCCTCAGAAACTTGCACCATCTCACGGCCGTCATCGCCGACAAGCGTCTTATACATCGAGAAGTCCTGCGCGGCGGCCGTGGCGACCGGCTTGACCTCCGTGGTGATCGACAGCGCCAGTTGCCGCATCTGCTTGGCCTTATAGGATTCGTAGACCAAGCCGCCAATCATCAGGATAAACGATCCGAACACGAAGATAATCGACCCAATCAATACACCCCTGTTTTCCATTGCGTTACCCGCACCTCATGATTTGGTGACCGCGGAATGCGCCGCAGTTGAGTTTTCACCCGCTTCCAGCGCTGTGGTTTTCCGCGCCGCACGCATGTCCAACAACATGGAAATCTGCACGCCGAGGAATCCTCCCATCGCCGCGCCGGCTCCCGCCCCAAACGAGACCTTTTCAAATCCCGCAACCAGCCACGCCAGCAGTCCGCCCAGCACCGTCCCCACTAAAATGCTGACCAGGAATCGACGTCCGCCAAGAAAACCAACCACCGCACCAAGCGCCAATCCCAATCCGGATGCCAGGGGAATAGACGAGCCACCCAAAATGGTGCCAATCAGGGCACCGACGGTGCCCATGACGACGACACCGAATACAACGTCGAACAGCGCGCTGATCGAAGGTCGGTTCAACGCTGACATGAGCACCTCATCGTTGCAGAAAACAGGGAGACACTCACTTGGCCTGACTCACCGTAACCGCGCCAAAATCGATCTCGACTCCGGGGCCGGCAAACAGCGAGATTCCCCACGCTTTCTCCGCGGGTTCATGCTTATGAATACGCTTGAAGTCCTCGTAGACATTCACGCGTTCTTCAACCCATTCCCCGACCGGAAGCACCCCGCTCTGCACGACTAATTCGGAACCACTGAACATCCCGCCCTCCACGAACGTCCCCTCAGGCTTTCCGGCGCTCCAGATGTATTTCGTAAATACCGGGATAAACATCAAATCAGTATCCAGCGAGGCATAGAGCGCAGCAATCGGCTCCGACCCGGTTGGTGCCTTATGGAGACGCCATCGCCAGGTTAGTACCGGGTACACCTTCGGATCCCAGTCGATTTTACGTTTTTTCACACGCTGCCCTGCATCCTTGGCAGCGAGAAATTTCTTCCCGTCTTGCGATTGGATCTTGTAGGCATCGCGCCCCTTGGCCTGACTGCGCTGGTTCTCATGCTGCCAATCGATCGGAAACCCATCCTGATCCGCCGACTGAAAATCCTCCAACACCAACACACCGGCCTCACCGGCATAAACCGGGGCATCAGCTCCCATCGCACCGGACAAGCCCACCACACCACATAACCCGATCGCCACAACAAACATCCTCATAGCCATCTCACGTTCCCTCATCAACGTCCTTATCCCTCATGAGACGGAGACGACAGAAAACCGGCCTCCTTCTCCGCACTCACATCTTCATGCATCACCGGCTGTTGCCCGCGCTGACAGACCCAAAACAGGAAGAATACCGCCCCCCAAAACAGGGCCATGTTGATCGTCACCATTTTTGCGGCGAATCCAAGCGATGGCGTAAACGCCCAGGGGGACGTATCCGGCATCAACTCGTTGACGTGCCAGGCCAACCGGCCGGAAGAGCGGATATACCCCATCAACCCCATCACCCAGGTAAACGCCGCCGCCAACCCGAACAAGCCAACCATTCCGCGAACCGAAATCTGGCCCCACTGTACAGGACCGTGGATTGTTGCACCACGCAACATACGTCGGTTCAGCAGCAAACCCAGCGTGACCACGAGCAACGTGGTCACGGCCTGCGGGCCAGACAACCCTACGCGGAGACTGGCGGGAAGATAAAATCCATACACCGATAAGCCGATGATGTGCGCCGTTCCGAAACCAAACAGGGCCCCCAGGATGATATTTCCCGTTTTGGCCCATGAGATCGTCATCGTCCGATTTGCGCGTCGATAAAAGATGTAACTCAAGGCGGTGATGCAGATCATCACGTTGACGGCGCCGTTCTTCGACGACATGACGCCGTAGTTTCCGATGACCGGATGCTGTGCCCCGCCCATGGCTTTGACTTCCGTCCCGGTCATCAAAATGGTGTGCGGCGTCAACCAGATAAACAGACAACCCGTCAGGGCGAGCAACAAATATTGATAGTAGGGCTGATAACGCTCTCCACCACGAATTCGCCCCATGCTCTGCCAGAGATAGTAATTCACCCCGAGAAAGAGAGCGCCGATCAACAACGCCTGCACCACAAAGAGCCAAGTCAGCAACCCACCCATCATCGTGACGCCCATGCTCTGACTGTACGCATAGACGGAACGCATCAACCAATAACCAGCGAACGGCATCGGTAGCAATGCGCAGACCGTCACAAACAAAAACACGTAGCCAACCCAGTCGTAGTAGGCCCGTTCCTCCTGGCTCTTCCCGGAAAAGAACCGATAACAGGCGTAGGCCAAGACCACCGCGCCACCCGACATGATGTCCGCGAGGAATCGATGCAAGTTCAATGGATTCCAGAGTGCCGAGCGAAGCAGATGCCAGGGATTCCCCAAATACCGCCCCTGTCCGTCGACGCCGGACGGCGCCATCATGAAGGCCGACCAGGCGTTGGCCAACAACAACAACGACGTGCCGAACACCACCGCCAGCGCGCCGATCGACAGGTGGACCCACTTCGACCCCGGCGCTGCCATCCGATCCCAACTGTAGTAGTAGGCGATCGTGAGAAAGGTCGTCCCGACAAACACCAGCGCATAGAGGGGCATCATAACTTTAAAGGTGCCGCCCATGTACTGCATGAAGCTGGGATAGAGCGTGATAAACATCGTCAGCATCACGCTCCCGACCGCCGCGGTCACGGACAGTGCGAGCAGCGCCACCTTCAACAGATCTTGCCCCAACCCGTCATACCGCACGGCCATCGCGGGATTCCTCGCGACCAGACCCAGGAACTCCAAGAGGACACAAAAGATCGGCAGGGCCAGGACGAAACCACCGAAGTACGTATGCTGCTGAATGATAAACCACATCAGCAACCGGCTATCGAGCGACCCGACTTGCGGGTAGTGATTCTCATTCGCCGTCGGCGCCGAGGGACCGTCCGGAACCCCGGGCGTATGGAAATAGACATCTGCGGAGGGGTCGGCAGCCACCAGCCACGACGGACTCAGCAACAGCACACTCGCGGCTACCAGCACCCCGCACAACAACAGGATCATGGACGGAAGCGGAAGGCGTTTGATCATGACGACGCTCTCTGGCTATTCTTGTCAAAGACAGCCGCAGATCCAGTCAATGCCGTACCAGCAATGGCTTCGCGGGACTTGCCGAGAATACCCATGACGAATGGGCAGCGCAACAAGGCGCTGGGCACTCCTCCAGGCTGACGATTTTCGATATCCCGCCGATGTCCCAGGTAATAGCAGTACAGCGCCATCACGCCACCGACGAGGCCGGCGACGCCAGCGAAGAGTCCGGGTGAACTCATCGGCTGTTTCAACACATACAGACAACCGCCGACCAACACCAGATAGTAGGTCGAGGCAAAGGCCAGCCCGGGCCACCACCAAAACTTCACCAATTCAGTCCAGCGGGTCGAGGATAATCCGGTCATCCAGGCTGCCCCAGTTCCTTGCCCGGCGAAAAACGCCAGGAGACCGACCGTTCCCGCCGCCACCGTCACGACAGCGCCTTGCGCCAACACGGCCATCTCACCGCTGAGGAGCGCCGTCAGGAGCATCGAGAGACTCACACAACCGGCAACCCCTGCCGCCATCCACCCCACCAGGGCCGGCGTCACTCGTGCCAGCAGAGCACGAAGCCCCGCGCCATCAGGAAACGTAACGAAGGGCCGCCCGCTGCCTTCAAGCCATCGCACATACCCGATCTCAAATGCATCGCGAGCGACCGCCGTACTGGGAATAATCATCGCCATCATGGCCGGGCCATCGGGATGCT
>CABVRO010000141.1 GCA_902500715.1 uncultured Nitrospira sp.
CGAACGATTTCAGATCAGGAGTCTGCTCGCGCATCCCCTTCCATTCTTCGTAATGACGATCGTGGCATTGTTTGCAATCTTCCGATCGGATGAAGATCTTTTCGATCTCGGCCATCCAATCGGCCGGTACCTGACCATCGGGCTTCTGCGCGATCGCCCGTTCGTGAAAGGTGATGTTGAGCAGGGCCATGAACAGCAGCACCCCGCCCATCGCCAATTTCTGTATAGATCGTCCCGTGTTGTTCACGCTGCACTCATGACCGGTTCTGAATTAGTCCCGCTTGCACCCGACAAAATGAAAATTCACGCCCCAGCCGACTGGATCGCCCGGATCTGCCGGCTCATAGGTCCCGACGGTAAAATTGCACTCTTTCATCGCCGCCTTGACGGCCTTCCCGAAATCGATCAGGTTGCGGACTTCCTTCTTGTCGATCTCCTTGATGACCGACCGCACCTTGATCCCCGCATAGTCTGCTCTGGAATTGCCGATTACTTCAAAGACCGCCACGCCTTCAGGCCGCTGCAACTTCAGCTCTTTCTGTACTTCTTCATCAACTTCACCGACCGCAATCCCGAACTCTTCCCCGAGTTGCACGGCTTCCTCCACCGTCATCTCGCCATTCGCACCGGTACCCGCCTCGGCCTGAGTACCCTCCGCCGCGATAAGCAGGGCTCCACACACACAAAGAGCCCTTCCGAGAGAAAGGGCTCTGGTGAACATCGCTCGACTCTTCTTGGACATTCCCTCCAACGGATTCGCCTCATCCGCCCAGGTTCAAACTGAACTGGCACGTCCTGCCGACAATCACATCCTACCAGGAAGAATTACGTCTTTGTGACCGGATCGAGCGCGAGTTGAAACCAGGGGGCAATGGCCTTCTGTCCGTTGCGCTCTTTGTTCTCTCCGTTCCACACGGCAAAAGACACGGCCTGAATACGACCCGGAATCAGCTTGGCTTCATTCTCCTGCTCTTCACTTGACAGGGGCCGACGCATCACAACTCGCCACGTGCCGTCTTTCCACGTCGCTTTTCCCTGCACGCGACCCTGCTTCTCCTTGGTGGTTAGGGTGCTGAACCCGCCGCCGATCAAATCTTCCACTGAGGATGCCCGCCGCGGAATGACCTCAAAGCGCCTGGGCTCGCCACTGGCCGCCTTGTCTTTCTCCGCAGTCCTGGAAGCACGCCGGTCGATGTCGCTCTGCCAATCGGCCTTCCAATGCCAGATATTGATGTAATGATCCAGCTGCCCCATACAGAAAAACGCTGGCGCATCGCCGAGCGGCAATCCCAGCGCAACACCGTCCCGGAAGGTGCCAGGCGTCAAACGATCGTTTTTTGTATTGTCCTGCCACTCCAATAAGAAGGCGATGTCGGTTCCGTTGTGCACGGCGCGGACCGCCAATGCATGGGCCGTCGGCTCCGGCCACACCGGTCGGGTGATCACCTGGCCGCTCAACGGCAAGGTCATGGGCGCAATTTTCTGCCAGAGGGGATCTTCGGGCGCCGTCGGGATGTCCCCCGAGAGGGCCTGTGCACGAATAATCATGCCTTCTGAACTGACGATGGGGATGCCGAGACCGCCTAGGATGAGGGCAAGAACGAACAGGCTGGAGAGAAGTGTCAGTAACCGGGTGCGGGATGTGTGAACCGATGTCATTCGCCTCATGTCCCGACGCAATCCGCTAATCGCCAAAACTCCCGCACCCGTTGTGTGGGCGGGACGCTGAATCCGCTCCCCCAATTACCACAGCTTGGCGCGACGAATCTTATTTTCACCCCGCTCACAGATATACAGGTACCCCTGCGTGTCGAGCGTCAACCCCACCGGAGAATTGACCACCGCCTCGACCGCAAGCAGACCATCGCCATGCTTCAGCGCGCCGGCGGCATCTTTGGCGACAAACCGCGCCGCGCCACAGCCACCCATGTTCTTATCATCGTACCCGCTGTCACCGTTGCCGGCCACCGTACTGATGAAGCCCGTGCCCGCATCCACCTTCCGAACCCGATGGTTACCGGTGTCAGAAATATAGGCGTGATTGTGTTGATCGAAGACGATGGCTTCCGGCGCGTGCAACATCGACTTCGCCGCCGGCTTCCCGTCCCCATCGTATCCGTACCGGCATACACCGGCGAGGGTGGAAATCAGCCCGGTCTTACGATCGATCTTGCGCACTCGATTACTGCCTTTGTCGACGACATACACATCACCGGCATTGTCGACGGCGATACCGACGATATCGTACAGCCGCGCCTCCATGGCCGGATGTCCGTCATCGAGGTACATCGACAAACTGAGCCCATCCGAACAGACCGGCATCAGCCACCCGTTGTCGTCACTGAAGTCGATGCCGATCGCATCGCCGGACAACACCACCAGGTTGCGCGCCACCAATGGCTGCTCCCGGGCTTCGTCTTCCGCGGTCCAGCTTCCCGCGATGGTTTCCACCAGGCCGGTACGCGAATCGTACCGACGAATCCGGTGCGCCTGCGTGTCGGCGATATACATCACATCGTCCGCGTCGAAGGCAATCGCCGCAGGCCAGGTCAAATTCACTTCCAACGCCGGGCCATCACCGTTAAACCCATGTTCACCGGTGCCCACGACTGTGGTGATAATTCCGGTTTTACGATCGATTTTACGAATCCGGTTACTGCCGGAATCACAGACATAGAGATCATTGCGGGAATCACAGGCAACATCCAACGGCAGGTACAGTCCGGCGTCTCCGCAAGGCCCTTCGTCGCCGCTGTAGCAGGTCTCGCCGATCCCGGCAAAATTATGGACGGTACCCTCGGCGAGATTGACGCGACGAACCCGGTCGCTGCCTGATTCGGCGAAATACAGCCAACGCTCGTCCCGATCCAACGCGACATGATGCGGCAGTGGAATGCCTGCTTTCACCGCACGCTTGCCGTCCCCCGTGCTTCGCGCCTTCCCGTTTCCGGCAAAGGTTTCGATGTATCCGACCGCTAATTGAACGTCCGTTTCCATAACTGTCTCAATCCGTTCTGTGCTGGGCCCATTGTGCCGAAGGATGCTACGCGCGGGCGGCCGGGGGCGCTGCGGCGACCGGCGGTTCAACGACAGGCGCCGACATGGCTACCGGCGGCGGGGCCTGAATGGCCTGTGCCTGCACCGGTTCAGCCTGCTGAGCCTGCGCTTGCGCTTGGGCCTCGGCCTCGATCGCATCCGCCTCATGAACGGATTTCTTGAAGCCCTTGATCGCTTTGCCGATCCCTTCGCCGAGCTGCGGCAACTTCCCTGCCCCGAAAATAATCAGCACAATAAACAGGATCAGGATCAACTCTGTAAAACCAAGACTGCCAAACATGGTGTGTCTCCTTTGCTCACATGTTCAGGATGCGGCTCCCTCTTTGGCTTTCTTCGCGAATCGTTCTTTCAAGCGCTGGCGAGCCTGTTCGGCCTGCTCGAACATCTTGCACTTGTCGTAGACGCTGATCAAGTTGTAGTAGGCGAGGGGCTCGTCCGGGCTGTGCTCCACCGCGCTCTCCATGACCTTGATCGCCAAATCCGTCTTCCGATGATTGAGGGCGATTTCCATCAGTTTGAAGCTTGCCTCCAGGTGCCTCGGATCTACCTCCAGGACACGAAGATAACACTGGATCGCCATGTCGATCGTGTTGTAATCGGAGACTTGTGGGTTGTCGAGTTCCACGTACACACCGGCGAGATTGTACCACGCCATCGGATCGTCCGGCGTGATCTCGACGAGCCGCTCGTAGTAATTCTTCGACTCCATATACTTTCGTTTATCCGCCTGCACACGTCCCAGGTTAAACAGCGCAAGGACGTCATACGCATGGACATCCAAGGCGCGTTTAAATTCCGCCTCGGCCTCGTCGACCATACCCTTGGTGGCGTAGATCGTTCCCAGGTTCGAGTAGTACATCGCCAGCGATCGGTTCATCTCGGTCCTCAGTCCCTCCGCCATCTCGATCGACTTTTTCACTTCCGTAAGCGCATCGTCGAGCCGACCCTTGCTGAAATACAACTCCCCAAGCCGACACCGTGCCTGAAAATCGTCCGGCTCGGCGCTGAGCAACTTTTCAATTTCCACAATTTCTTCATCGGGATTCAACGGTTGATCGCCAGGATCCACCGCCGCGCCTCCCTGCTCTGCTCCGCTTGCCTGTGTCTGTTCATCCATAACAGCGTATCCTAATCTGGGTGACTTAGAAGATTAAATTTGTCCACCAACGAGAGAGTCCTGAGTGCCGACGATGGGTGGCCTGGTTACCGCCGCCTGTTCTGTCACCGCACCCTTGGGGCGATCGAGGGTTAAGAGCATCACCCCGAGCACTACCATCAGCGTCAAACTGGAAAAGAGCAACGCATAGCCGGCGATAAACATCAACGCCAAGCCGTATCCCGCAAGACGCCCCATCGTCACAAGCCTGATCACGGTGTACGACCAACAGAGCAGGCCTGCGACATAAAAGGCAAAGGGTAGGTAAAAGGTATACCCCATGCCCATCTGAAAGATCCAGCTGATCCCCTCCCCGGCTTTCCGGATGGAATGGGCCAACACCGGGTTGTAGAGCCCCAGGAAATAATCCATAAACAGTAAGCCAAAGAACACCACCGCCGAGACGGCGCCGAACCAGATCGCACGCCGGCGCTGCTGCCGATTCCTGGTACGGAATGAGACCCCGCGCCCATACGCCCAGAACACCAGGATGCTGGCTAATACCATCAGCGCTTCGCCGAGGCGATTGGCTTCATACACAAATGGCGGTGCGGCAATCACTCCCATCCACCCGTAGGTGGTCGAGAAAATTTGATAGTACAGCCATCCGGAGATCCCGAAGTAAAAGACCGCACCCATCACTCGCTTCGACCACTCCTGTTGCTGGGAGAGATACTCCAGCATCAGCGCGGTGAGTGCAATGAGGGTCACGACATTATAGGCAATGGAGCCCAGCATGGCAGGGGGCACAATCAAGAAGGACGCCGTGAGAATCAGAAGGAGGGCCACACTGGGAATCGTGACGGCGTTAAACCCCGTGATGCCCTTGGTGCGTGCCCTGTTGACCAGCAGAACCACCAGGGCCAGAAACACAAAGATCGCGACGACATTCAGCAAGGCGAAACCGACAGAGGTCAGCAATTGGAAGATCGTTCCGACCCACTCATGCTGGGCTGCAATCTTGCTGATGTGCATACCGAGCCGGGATACCAGACGATAGAGGACAAGTTCGAAAAATCCGACGAACAACACCACCTTAATGGTGTATTCGAACAGTAGTCCTTGATCTTCGACCCGCCCGGTTGACCGTTCAGCGGCGGTGGCTACAGCAGACATCTCCCGCCCCCTGTGCAAAACGTCGATGATAATCCTCTGCCCACAACCGGTCAACGGGCAGGAGGCCTGCCCTCATGACTGCGAGAACGCTAAGAGCCGGTCGGTTGTGGTACCTGCAACGCTTGCGACTTGGCCCGGGCGATATAGAGCAGCCCGTCGGCCATGGAATAGTTAAACGGCAATTCGCACACGACTTCGCTGATTTTTTCGTAGACCTGCTGATAGAGTTGCTCGGCCTGGGCAGGAGTCATGCCCTCCTGCACTTCGTAAAAGAAGCCCAGGCTCAGGTCTTCGGTCGCCGGCCGCATAATCCGACGGATGCCGTAACTGCCTGGATCACTCATGATCGGTGCCTCTTTTTCCAAATCGAACAAGCACGGCTGACAGGAGAATCCGTAGGACTCGTGGAGCTTCTTATTCCCTACCACGAAGTTCATGGTATCCAGAGCTTCTTCTTCCTTCTCCGTGGGAAAGCCGACGATCACGTAGCAGTGCACGGCAATCCCAAGATCGACGCAGTCGTCCACAATCCGGCGAACCCATTCCTGCTTGATGCCCTTTTTCATGAAGTCCATCACGCGTTGATTGAACGATTCCAGACCGAACACGATTTTCAAACAGCCGGCGTCCCGCATCTGTGTCAACAATTCACGACTCAGATTCTTTTCGAACCGAAGTTCACACGTCCACTTGACGTTGACCTGCCGCTCGATCATCTGCTGGCACAAACGCTTGGTGGGAGAGAGGGCGAAACATTCGTCGGTGAAGAAAAAGGACTGCGCTCCATAGCGCTCTTTCAACCAGACCAAATCGTCCACCGTTTTCCCCGGATCACGCTGCCGGAAATTCTGGTGATCCAGGGTGAGGGCGCAGAACGCGCAATCTTTGTAATAGCAGCCGCGTGAAAATTGTACCGGCAGAACGGGCTCCGGGGATAAATACAGATCCAGCGGAAAGCCGTCGTAGTTCGGCGCGGTGAGCTGGTTGATATTCTCAGAGTAAAAGGGCTGATTGACCGTAATCTTGCCGTTCTGGCGATAAATCAGATTTGGGACCTTGCTGAAATCCCGCTTGCCGTCCATCTGGTTCACAAGTTCCAGCAGGGCGGTTTCGCCTTCAAACACGACGAAATCATCGACGAGGTCAAACAACCATGGACATCGCCGTAAATTATCGACCAACCGGGTGAAGATACTTCCACCCACCGTCACATGCAATTCCGGCGCATGCTCCTTGATCAATCGACAGAGCGTGAGCCCTGGAATAATTTGCGACGTCGCGGTAATCGAGACACCGACCAGATCCGGACGATCGGCCAGGAGCGACGGCAACACATGCTCGCGGAAGAGACTAATGTAGGGATTCTGCCCTTCGTCGCGAATGGCCTTGATCAGATCTTTTGACGAGTAGATCGAATAGTCGCCGAATTGATTATCGACAACGGTCATTCGCGTCGGAAAGTACAACGAAGAAAGGACCTCAAGCCATTTATCGATCAGAAAAAGACTATTGCGGTACGCCTCAATATCGTAGAACCCTTCACCGCGTAGCGTCTCTTTTGCCAGTTCAATTCGCTCAAACAAATACGGAAATCGGTCGAGCGACTCGATGACGCGAGCAAGCTGCTCCGCGCTTCCAGGCCCTCTCTCGCCGGTCCGCTCTCGCTCCAGACTTTGCTGCTTGTCCACTAACTGCTGATAAAGCCCATGCGCAAAGGATTGCGTCAGAACCTTGTCCAACAGCTCTATGCCGAGGTCGCGTTGAGAGACGTTTTTGATTCCGGCTTGGGTGAGGAATCCGGTGAGTGATGGAAGGCTGAGGTAGGGTTGGGATGGGTGCCAGGTAGGAGGAAACAAGAGTGAAACTTTCATAGGATTATCTTTATATTAAGCAGAAAAATCAGTATTTTCAGAAGAATTGCACTGTATCGGTATATACACTCCGCTCCAGTCCGAATGCAACCCTCCGCCCTGTTCACGCCAAGAAATTTCAGGCCTTCCCGAAGTTGAGGCACTCTCCGTCAAAACGCACGAAGGCCCCGAATCACTTTGCCATTTCTGGCAACGACTCGGGGCCTTCCTGTTACGAATCACTACACGATTCCTACCCGGCACAGGGAGTAGGATTGGCCGCTTCAGACCACTAGGCTCACGGCATCTTCAGCGTGAACCAGGTGGAGAGCGCCTTCATACCGTTCCGTTCAATATTGGAACCATCCCAGACTGCAAAGGCGATTGGCACCGAAGCGCCCGCCTTGAACTGAGTGTCGTTGGCATCGCTGGTCTCCAGCGAACGCTTCACGACCACGCGCCAGGTCGGGCCGGTGTATCCACCGCCCTTGAGGGACCCGGACGGCTCCCACACACCATTGCCGATCACATCCTGATGGGCCTGGGTGGTCAAGGTGCTGAACCCGTTGGCGTTCAAATCCTCGACGGAGCTGACGCGCAGGGTGGGGTCAGACATGATGTTGCCGGACCAGATTCCGGAGTTGAATGGGCCAAGGCTCCGGCCGATACGATCCGGATAGGTCACTCCACCAGCCGGCTCTTCGAAATAGTAGTCCCAGAAGATGCCGGGGTATTGGTCATCCACGTCCCACATCCCAGCGCTGTCCT
>CABVRO010000142.1 GCA_902500715.1 uncultured Nitrospira sp.
TGCCAGAGGAAGCAGAGTTGAATGGTTTTCATCGGGAAGTTTCTTGCAGACTCCCAGGCAGTATGTCATAGGGGTAGGAGTGTTGCAACGAAAGGGCGGGATTGAGAAGGTCTGTGTACGGTCCGCCTGAGCGAGCGCAGTCGGGCGGTGCCGAAATCGGACGTGGTGTGAAGCGGGAGACCAGCGGAATGGAATCGAATCAGATGGTGTCGAGCCCGATACGTACAGCGCCGCTAGTGTCCCCTGTCTCGATCCTGCGGTATTGGGGGCCGGTCTTTATGTATGCCGGACTCATTTTCTTCGGGTCTTCTGTTTCCAATCCCCCGGAATCCGTTTCGTCGCTCCTGGAAGAGATTTCCGACAAGGTTTTGCATCTGTGCGAATACGGCCTTCTGGGAGCCTTGGCCTATCGGGCTTGTCGGCATGGAGCGGGCATCTGGGTGGCCCGACATGCCGTCATCGTGGCGGTGGCCGGTTGTGCACTCTACGGATTGAGCGATGAGATCCATCAATTGTTCGTGCCGCTTCGTCAGGGAGATCCGCTGGACCTAGTGGCCGATTCCGCGGGTGCCACGCTCGGGGCCTGGACTTGGCGTCTCATGGAACGGCGCGCTGGTCAGTCATCCCTATAGCCTCGACGCGTCTCGCCCGGTCCTGTCCCCTCGATTCTTGCCGGAGTGTTTCTCCGATCCTCGCTCCTATCTCTGCGCGATGAGGATGCAGATGGTCCGCTAAGCGTGCCTTCCGTGTTCAGTGTCTACCAGGCGTAGGCCTCGGGGGCGGCGCCGCCCGGGCCGGGGAAGATGGCGTCCAGTGTCTTGAGGTGTTCCGGAGTCAGCGTCAACTCCAACGCCGCGAGTGCGGATGTCAGCTGCTCCATGGTGCGTGGGCCGATGATGGGGGCGGTCACAGCCGGTTGATGAAGAAGCCAGGCGAGGGCGACGGTGGCTGGCGCGGCATTCACCGTCTTGCAGAACTGCTCATAGGCGTCCAGTTTTGCGCGATGAGTCTCGATGTCTTTCCGGACGTCTTCGTCTGCCCGCCGCCCGGTGGTGTGCGCGCTCAGCGCCCCTCCCAGCAGCCCTCGCGCCAGAGGACTCCAGGGAATGATGCCGAGCCCATAAGCCTGACAGGCCGGGATGACCTCCAGTTCGACGGTTCGCTCCAGGAGATTGTAGAGACTTTGTTCGGAGATGAGCCCCAGAAAGTGGCGCGACTTGGCCAGTTCCTGGGCCTGCGCGATGTGCCAGCCGGCGAAATTGCTGCTGCCGACGTACAGCACCTTCCCTTCGCGGCAGAGTTGTTCCATCGCCTGCCAGATTTCCTCCCAGGGGCATTCACGATCGATGTGATGCATCTGGTAGAGGTCGAGATGGTCTGTCTGCAGACGCCGGAGACTCTCTTCGCACGCGCGTTTGATATGCAAGGCGGACAGGCGCGACTGGTTGGGCCAGTCGCCCATGCGGCCATAGACCTTGGTGGCCAACACGACCTTCTCCCGCCGCCCGCCGCCCTGCGCGAGCCAACGGCCGACGATCTGTTCGGTGATCCCTTCGCCGACTTTCCATCCGTAGACATTGGCACTGTCGAAGAAGTTGATCCCGAGTTCGAGTGCTCGGTCCATGATCTGAAAACTCTCGGATTCGGACGTGTGCGGACCGAAGTTCATCGTGCCGAGGCACAACCGGCTGACGCGTAGGCCGGAGCGGCCCAGGTGGACATACTGCATAGCGCCTCCTTGCTGGATACGTCAGCATAGCGGCTTGCGTGGCGACTGACAACCGTGCGAGTGGCGTCCCGATCGCGCGTGACGCGCGGTGGCAGCTGCAGCAGGTGACTTTCTGCTGGCAGTTCAGCAAGGTTTGGTTATAATGCCGATCGTATGACAACGACAAATCCAGCCGCTCCCGCGGCCCCGCTCGCCCCGCCGGATCCTGCACGCATTGCCAGGACAGTTGCGACCAAGTTGCCGTTTCGCGGCGATGTGACGGGGTTGACCCCGCTCGCCGGTGACGCATCGAATCGCCGATACTTCCGGATCGCCTTGAAGGGGACGCCATCGGCATTGATCCTCATGCAGTTGGCCGATCCGGAGGGTTTCAAAAAGTCTGAAGAAGCCGTCAGCGGCGCGTCCGCTCAGATTGCGGAACTGCCCTTTACCAACGTGCTCACGCATCTGCAGCGTACCGGTGTCACCGTCCCGCAGCTGCACTATTACGATCGGGAAGGCGGCCTGTTGTACCTGGAGGATTTCGGAGATTTGACGTTGGCAGAAGCCTGCCGCGATGCGGATCGTGCCCGGTTGGTTGCGCTCTATCGTCAGGCGATCGATCAATTGGTGCTGCTTCAAGTGAAGGGGACACAACCGCCCGCACCGGGCTGTATCGCCTTTCACCGGCGATTCGATGGGCCGTTGTTGATGTGGGAGTTCGACCACTTTCTCGAATATGGGATTGTCGCCCGCCTTGGGCAGCCGATGAAACCGGCCGACGACAAGGCGGTCCGCGCGGAGTTTCAGCGTATCGCCGAATTGCTGGCCGGGCAGCCGCAGGTGTTCGTCCATCGGGACTATCACTCGCGCAATCTCATGGTCGATGGATCGCGCATCGGGATCATCGATTTTCAGGATGCCCTCATGGGTCCGGCCACTTACGATCTGGCCTCGTTGTTGAAAGATGCCTACATCGAGTTGGAAGATGCGGTGGTGGACGGGCTGGTCGATCATTTTCTCGACGGTCTTGCCGCCTACGGGCAGGGGTGGACGGATCGGGCAGCGTTTCGTCGCCTGTTCGATGTCACCAGTATCCAACGCAACCTCAAGGCTGCCGGCCGGTTTGTCTATATCGACCGGGTCAAACACAACCCGAAATTTCTCGCCGACATCCCTCGCGTTCTCGGCTACGTGAAACGGAACCTCGTGAAATATCCCGAGCTGGGCGCATTGCGGCGGCATCTTGCGCCCTACGTGGCCGAACTGCAGTAGAGCGCGCTGCTTATGAAAGCGATGATCCTCGCCGCGGGCCTCGGTACTCGCCTAAGGCCTCTCACCGACGTGACGCCGAAGCCGCTCCTCCCGGTGGCCGGCGTGCCGATGATCGTCTGGAATCTGCTCCTCTTGAAGCGGCATGGCATTCGCGAGGTGGTAATTAACCTGCATCATCTGGGGGCGATGATCCCGCAGGCGCTGGGCGACGGCTCTGCCTTCGGGATGCGACTCATCTATTCGCATGAGCCAGTGATTCTCGGCACCGGCGGCGGGATCAAGCAGGCAGAGCCGCATTTTCACGGTGACCCCGTGTTGATTCTCAACGGCGACACGCTGTTCGAACTGGACCTCGGCGTATTGATCGGGTTTCATGTGGCGCAACAGGCTGCGGCGACCCTGGTGCTGCGGCAGGACCCTGAGGCCGCCCGGTGGGGGCTGGTCGAGGTGACGGACCGGGGTGAGGTGGTGCGGATCACCGGGCGCGGCCGTGCGGAGTCGATACCAGCGACCGGTCGCATGTTTGCCGGCATCCATATTCTCCATCCGCGCCTGTTGCGTGATGTGCCGCCGGGGAAAGAATCCTCGATCATCGATGCCTATGTGCGCGGTATTCAAGAAGGGGAGCGGATCGTCGGATACGATTTCAGCGGCTATTGGAGCGATGTCGGCACACCTGAACGATATGCGCAAGCAGAGCGGGATGCGGCGGCAGGGCTGCTGAGTCTCGCCGCCAGAACGTCGGATGGTTTGCCTGGCGGGATGTCCGTGAAGCGTGAAGCGTGAAGCGTGAAGCGTGAAGCGTGAAGCGTATCTCGTTGGGGATGGGAGCCTGTGGCTCGCGGCAGGAGCGGAGCTGTTCAGTAGGATCCATGTCGCATCGCTGTACGTTTTCGGTGAAGCCGGATGGTTAAAACGGCCGTTCAGCAAGGCCGCAGCCAAGTGAAGAGCCGAGGCGTACCCTCGCGGTACGTTGAGGTTCTGAATGAGGCGAGAACGCCGCTGGCGGTCGTTTTCACCATCCGGCCTGGTTACTCGTCGGGAGTGGACTTTCGCTGCTTAATCAGCCGCGCAAGATAGGTTCGCTGCAGGTCTAGAAACTCCGCTGCTTTTGTCTGATTCCCCGCCGCTTTTTCCAATGCCCGCTCAATGATATAGGCACTATGCGCTTCCATGGACTCATGGTACGTGAGGTTCAGGTAGGGCAGCCCGTGTTCCGAACTTCCCTTCCCTGCTGCGTCGTCGGGAGACAAGGCCAGAAATTCAGGTTCGATGACGTCGCTGGGACTGAGCACCACGGCGCGTGAGAGAACGTTATCGAGTTCGCGGATGTTGCCGGGCCATGGATAGTGGCTCAACCCCGCGCACGCTGCCGGGCTCAGCGAGACTCCGGGACGTTTGGCCTCATAGGCGTGGCGTTTGAGAAAGAACTCAGCCAGTCGCACGATATCTTCGCTCCGTTCCCTTAACGGCGGGAGGGTGAAGCTGACGACGTTGAGCCGGAAAAAGAGATCTTCCCGGAACTGCCCCGCTTTGACGGCCTGCTTGAGATCCTTGTTGGTCGCGGCGACAAAGCGAATGTTGACGGAGACCGAGCGTGTGCCGCCGACCCGTTGAAACTCCTTGTCTTGCAGCACGCGCAAGAGCTTGGCTTGCAGCGGCAGCGGCATGTCTCCGATCTCGTCGAGAAACACCGTGCCTCCCTCCGCCATTTCAAGCTTGCCCTTTTGGAGCCGGTCGGCGCCGGTGAAGGCGCCGCGCTCATGGCCGAACAGTTCGTTCTCGAGCAGCGTTTCCGTGAGTGCCACACAATTGATGACGACCATCGGCATGCTCTGGCGCGGACTCCATTGGTGGATGGAGCGGGCGAAGAGTTCCTTGCCGGTGCCGCTTTCCCCGAGCAGGAGAATGCTGGCGTCCGAGTTGGAGGCGCGGCGCGCGGATTCGATGATGGTTTTGATCTTCGGGCTGTCGCCGACGATGGTGGCATAGCGGTTCTGCACGTCCGATTGGAGGGCGGCCACCTGGCGCTTCAGGGAGTCCCGTTCCAAGGCCTTTTGAATCACGATCAGGAGATGGTCTTTTTCGAGCGGCTTCGTCAGGAAGTCGTAGGCGCCGTGGCGCATGGCTTCCACGGCGTCGGGGATCGTGCCGGCGGCGGTCATGACGATGACGGGGATATCCTCGGATTGCTTGTTTTGGGCCATGCGCTTCAGCACGTCCATGCCCTTGAGACGAGGCAGGTAGAGGTCCAGTAAAACCAGGTTCGGGGATTCCTGCTCGATGAGCTCGACGCCACGCAGGCCGTCGGAGGCCGTCAGCGTTTTGTACCCGCCCGCGTCGAGACGATCCTGCAACATCGTGACGATGTCCTGGTCGTCGTCGACTATGAGAACTTTGGCCTTCATGGCATTCGTGTCAGCGAGGCGATCAGCCGGGAGCTCTTCCCGGTTAGCCTTCCATCACATTCATGACCAAACCGGTGAGCGGCTTGGGGAAGAAGTAAGTCGACTTGTGCGGCATCCGCTCCCCCGCGGAGGCCACGGCCTTCACTTCGGCGACCTTGGTCGGGTTCAGCAGGAGTGCGGCTGTGCCGGTCCCCTGGCGTACCCAATTCAGAGCTTCGTGATCGTCTTTCGAATACAGCATCGCTTCCTGCTCCTGCTGGGTGGGGCAGAGCGTAGCGACCACATGCTGCTGCAACAGGGACACATCGAGCCGGTCGCGCGGTGAGGCGGAGGCCGACGGGCGATGGGCTTCCCGCAGGGTCAACAGGTAGTACTGCGGATCGTTTTTCAGTGCCAGCCCGAACATCGGGACGGACTGTCCACGACTGCGCAGGGCTTCGATAAATTGTCCCCGTATTTGCGCCTCATTGCCGGTCTGAAAGGGCAGCGTCGTCACTTCGAATACAGGATCGAGCGTGCGCAACAACTCTTTCGGTGCCGGGACCGCCGTCGTGAGCACACGATGCGTCGGTAGCACGGTCAGGCCCTTGTCCTCAAGGCTGGCGAACAGCATCAAGACGTTGTCGTACGGTTGAGGCCCCGAGGATGCGCCCGTCTGCTGGCGTCGCGCCCGCCGATAATTGAGCGCTGTTTCATACCGGTGATGTCCGTCGGCGATGAAGAGCTGTTTCGTATGCATGATCTCGACGACCTTGGCGATGACCGCCGGATCGGTCACGCTCCACAGCCGCTGGCGAAAGCCCACGTCGTCCTGAAAGTCGATGCGTGGTTTGTCGGAGGCGATGGACCGCTCGATCAACGTCAGCACGTCGCTCTGCGGATCCGAATAGAGCGAAATGATCGCGCTGAAATTTGCGCGGCAGGCTTCGAGCAGATGGAGCCGGTCGGTTTTGGCTGCGGCGCGTGTATTCTCGTGCGGGTAGATTTTGCCGGATCCGAACTCTTCCAGCTCGACGGTGGAGAGAAAACCTTTGAAGACTTTGGTCGGGGTACCCGGCGCCGAATAGGGCGGCTGGTATTCGATGGTGTGGTAGTAGATGGCGGGATGGGAGTCCTTGCGCAGGGCCCCGGCCTTCAACCAGTCTTTCAGTGCTCCCGCGGCGCGGGTATATTTATTGTTGGTGGCCGTGTCGCCGGCTTGCTCGTACCCGAGTTCCAAGCGAATGACGTTGTTGGGGTGGCGATCGTGCAACGCTTTCTGCAACGCGTTGTCGATGATGTCATAGGGCGGTGCCACCACCTGGCGGACGTCGCCGACGGTTGCGGGATTAAACAGTGTACCGTGAAAGGGAATGACGTGTGCCATGCGGGTTTCTATCCTTTTCTCTCGTGAGTGCGGTGTGGTCCTGTTCGCCCGGCAGTCAGCCGTGGTTGTCGCTGAACGAGTACGCGCTGTCAGCAGAGCGTGGGCGTTGTGAAGCCGGGCGGCGGCAACTCAGCGGTCGCGAGTCACCATGTAATCGGCGGCGATGGCCAGGGCGCGCTTGGCGGTGTTGTCGTGGAACAGGTCGAGATCGCGTTTGGCGGCGGCGACGAACGCGCGTGCCCGCTCCATGGCGTAGGCGATGGACCCATACTCCTGCATCAAGCCGACGATGCGGCGGAGTTCCTCGTCCGTGAGGGTGCGAGTCTCCATGCGATCCTTGATCAGCTGCCGATCCGGCTCCGAGCAGTGCTGCAGGAGGTGCAGCAGCGGCAGGGTCGCTTTCCCTTGCCGCAGGTCCTGCCCGAGTGTTTTGCCCAGGTGTTCACCGTTGGCGGTATAGTCCAGCGTATCGTCCGCCAGTTGGAATGCAATGCCCAGCCGCTGCCCGAACCGGAACAGCGCTTCTTGTAACTCTTCCGTGGCGCCACCGACGATCGCCCCGATCTTGCAAGACGCTGCAATCAATCCGGCGGTCTTATGTTCGATGATGCGGAGATATTCCGATTCCGGCATCAGCGGATTGCCGTTGTAATAGAGTTGCAGCACTTCTCCTTCGGCCATCTTGCGACAGGCTTCCGAGAGCGCCTCGTTGATCCCTTGATTGCGGAAATCGACGATCTGACAGATCGCGCGAGAATAGAGATAATCGCCCACGAGAATGCTGATTTGGTTGCCCCAGACTTTGCTCGCGGTCCGGCGACCCCGGCGCAGCTCGGCGTCATCGACGACGTCGTCGTGCAGCAGGGTGGCGGTATGGATGAATTCGACCAGGCTGC
>CABVRO010000143.1 GCA_902500715.1 uncultured Nitrospira sp.
AGACCATGCCTGAATGGCGGGAACGAAAGCCGGTGAGCAGTCTCTATCGACTCCGTGAACATCGTGAAACGATCGTCGAGGATACCAATGAGCCGCGCTTCTTCGAGCCCTCCTGGGCGTTCCGGCAGCATCGCCAGTGGTGGGCACATCGCGCGATCAGCTTTCCCTGGTTCTTCGGAACCGTCTACGGGCTCTTTCTGCTGTGGGGGCTGACCCAGGTCGTGCGCGCAAGCACGTTGTCGTGGGAGTAGCAGGCCCTGCCTGATTGATGGTCTCTGCATCACCGTGAACATCAGCCGTAAGGATTGAGAGCGGCACGAGTAACCGGGGCCGTCACCGCCTGTTGTAGCACCCTTCCCACTAACTCGCCTTCCAGCGCTTGATACCAGACGGATCTGAAGTGCTGATGGAGTTTCGATGAAGAAATATTCATGGAGGAATTCTTCATGCTCTGTTCATCGTCGATGCATGTTCTGCAGCTATAGTGGCATCGTGACGAGGTGAGGGGACGAGGGGCCCGTCTCGCGCGGATTATGAAGGTGACCGAGATGAACAAACTGAACACCATCGTGTCGGATCACGCTGTTGCCGTTGTTGGTCATCTATTCGAGTAAGGGGCTCGCTTGGCCTGTATCGAGCGGCTGAGCGAGAAGGGGTGACGACATGCTTGTGCTGTTGGCAATAGGAGGGATCACCGGTGTTGTACGGGGGCAATGCTGTGGCTGTCCTTCCTCGACGAGAAACAGGTCGGATTACTGAGGAGACCCGTGAAACGCGGCAAGAACGCCGTTCGAGGCGGTGGAGGCTGACCACTGGCCGAGAGGGATATCGTGAGGAAAAGGATGAAGCGAAGGTTGTGTAGATCGGAATCGCACGCACCGGCACAGTGCGACCAGGTGAGGCTATCTCGGCGTGGCGAGGTGTATTGCCTCAGGGGGAGAAGGGCCTCTGCTGCAAATGGCAACAGTGGGGTGTTGGAATTGGGACCCTCTGTCTTATACCTGCCCAGAAAATAAGCGAGAGACCAACGGATGAACGGGAGAGGTGCTGGCATTTGTCTTGCTCGTGAAGGCGCTATCAGCCGTTGACCGTCTGCGTTCAAATTGCCATCGCCCACGCGCACCGCTCCTTGATCGACCATCCGACGCCGCTCGCCGGAGAAGGGTCGCCTCCATAGGAACAGTCGCCCAACCGTTTCAGAGGAGCTATCATGACTAAGCCACTGATGACACGGATTCTCTTGGCGACCGATTTTTCTGATGGCGCAACCCGTGCGCAGGACTATGCGATCTATCTCGCCTCCCACTGGGGAGCCACGTTGGAGGTCCTGCATGTGATCGAGGCGCCCCACCGGTTGAGCGCCGAGGCGGAATCCCTTGCCGCAGTTGTGCAGGCGCGAGCGGAGGCTGCGCGGCAGTTGGAGCAGGTGCGTGACGATCTGGCGCGGCGTGGCGTCTCCGCCAAGGTGCGGCTGGTTTTAGGGAATCCGGCGGAGCGCATTAGTCTGGCTGCCAAGGACAAGGGGACAGAGCTTGTCGTGCTGGGTGTCCAGGGGCGAACCAACTTGTTGTATGGGCTGATCGGCAGCACGGCGGAACGGGTCATGGCAGAAGGGCCTTGTCCGGTGCTCGCGATACCGGGGCTGCGTGAAGAAGCGGGCAAGCCGTCTGCGGCAAGCAGGCAGGTGCAGATCAGACATATTCTCGCACCGCTGGATTTTTCGAGTCCTTCGCTGGATGCCGTCGAGTATGCCATTCAACTGGCCAACGGCCTCGGCGCCACAGTCACGTTGATGCATGTGTTGGAACCGGTCTGCTACGACTTGGATTGCGGCCTGGGCCTGGTCGAACACGAGGCGCAAAAACGAGACCATTGGAACAGGCAACTGGCGGAACTCCAGACCCTCGTGACCTCGTTCGGATTAGCGGCCGATGTCGAAGTTTCAGGGGGCATTGCTTCCGATGCGATTCTTGCCTCCGCGTTGCGCCATCGATCCGATCTGATCGCGATGGGTACCCATGGCCGCCGCGGCGTCTCCGCGCAACGGTTCGGAAGCGTGGCGGAGGCGGTTTTGCGCCGGGCCACCTGTCCGGTCTTAACGGTCAAGACGCCGAAATTCGCCGCGGGCCACCGCCGGATAGTGCCGCACGCGATGAGCGAGACCGAAATTAAGGGAGTAGAGCCATGAACCAGCGCGAAATCTATATCACCGAATTCGATTTGGCCCGTCTGAGAGATGTCCTGAAGACTCGTATCAGCGCCGGGGCGCGGGACCGAAGTCATCTGGAGAGCTTGGAAAATGAGCTCGATCGCGCCCATGTCGTTGACCCGTCCGCCGTTCCCCATGATGTGGTGACGATGAATTCCCAAGCTTGGATCGAAGACGTCGATACCGGCATGGAAAATGCCTATATGCTGGTATTCCCTTCCGATGCCGATATCCCGGAGAAGAAGCTGTCGATTCTTGCGCCGATCGGGACCGCCCTGTTGGAGGGCTGCGCGGATGAGACGGTGGATTGGCTCGTGCCGGCCGGGATGCGAACCGTGCGCATCAAGGAAGTCTTGTACCAACCGGAGGCCGCAGGCGATTTCCACCGCTAAGGCAAGCGGTGATGAAGACAGTCGAACCGTATACCAGGAGGAAGCGATGGAGGTTCGCAGCAAGGTCTATACGTATCGTACGGCAGTGAAATGGATGGAGCAGAAAAAAGGAACGATGACCTGTGACGGCAAACCGGAGATTCAGGTCGCAACACCCCCGGAATTCAAAGGCCATGAGGGGATCTGGTCGCCGGAGGATTTGTTCGTGGCGTCCGTCAATGTGTGCGTCATGAGCACCTTTCTCTCGTTTGCGGAGCGGGCGGGGCTGGCGTTCTCGTCCTATCGGAGCGAGGCGGAAGGACGCCTGGAACTCGTGGAAGGGAAGTTTCAGATCACGACGATTACGGTACGTCCCCACATCACGCTTCCGGCCGGGAGCGACCGGGCTCAAGCGAAGGACGTGATCGAAAAGGCGGAGGCCAATTGTCTGATCTCCCATTCGATCAAGACGCAGGTGAGTCTGGAAGCGACTATCGATTAGGCAGGGGGCCGCGCATCCGGGGCTCGACCAGGAACGAGGCCGGACAACCGGTCCTGACGGAGAGAGGGAGTGCGGCCTGTTGCAGTCTATGCCGCGCGGCTTCTGGTCACCAAACTTCCGAAGGCATGCGATGGAATTCCGTCACCACCGGAAACACGAGGGCTGCGAAGTCCCAATAGCGCATGCGGATGGCATCGGAATGGGTGCCGGCTTGAAAGGTCATTTCCTCGTCCTCTGTCAGCGACCGATCGACATAGACATGCAGCCCGTAGAGGTTGCCGAAGGGAGGCATCGCGCCCACCTCGCAATCGGGGAATAGACGTTTGATTTCATCCTCGGTCGCGAGTCGGACATGGTGGGATATGAAGAGGTCGCGCAGGCGGTGGAGGTCGACGTTCCAACTCGCCGGCAAGACCGTCATCACGAACCGGTGATCCGCCTTCACCACCACGACTTTGGCTATTTCCTTCATCGGCGTATGAAGAGTCTGCGCGACGAGCGCGGCGCGAAAGGCTTCCGGGTGCGGCAACACCTCATAATGCACGTGTTCGTGATCGAGATAGTCTTTGAGTGTCTGTGAGATGGGCATCGACGCACCTCCTTCTGCTCGGGCCGCCAATCGGAAGTTCTGTCGCATGAGTTTCGGATAAGCTGGTCTTCAGGCCGGTTACAGGATTCGCCACCCACGATTCACAATCCGTCACTCAGTGCGGCGATAAGGGACAAGTGTACCACCAGCTTTCAACGGTTCCGGTTCTAACGGGCCACCGGCGAGGCTTTTCCCCTCTTGACAGGTTGTGCCGCTCAAATCGTGGATTCGGGTCAAGCCACCGTCGGGTGAAGCCTCAGATTGGGGCATCTTGCGCCAGACGGGATCGGGTGGTGGGGTGATTCTCTCCACGGTTCGCCCGGTACGCATCAAGTGCATCCGCCAATCGATTGCTCCCAGTGAGTTTCCCCTTGGTAGCTCCTTCCTGTCTGACTGGCACGAGGATCGCATTCTCATCATCGTAGCCGGGGGCCACGGGTGTGCGGCAACGCCTTACAAAGGAGAAGATGATGAACGCCAGAGTCACCGGTCCGGTTCTTCTGGCGATGCTCTTCGTTGCGGCGGTGGGCAGCGGCTCGTATGCGGCCGGGGGGAATGTGGCCAAAGGCAAGGTGCTCTTTACCAGTCTCTGTATCCGCTGCCACGGGGTCGATGGGAAGGGCGACGCCTCTATGAAGTTTAATCCTCCGGTCGCCGACCTCAGCTCTTCGGCCGTGCAAAGCAAGTTGGATGGATCCCTCATGAAAGCGATTCACGACGGACGGAAGAATACTGCCATGGGAGCGTGGAAATTCGTCCTCTCCGACGAGGAGATTCGTGACGTAACGGCCTACGTACGAGCGCTTGGGAGTAGTGCCGGCCGCAAGCTCCCGTAATCGAATGAAAGGATTGCCCGATGAACTGGCGTGTCCTTGGGTTGGGAACCGCCGTGCTCTGGATCGTCACGGTGGGGGTGATTGTGGCGTTGTTCGTCCAGGGGCATACCAGGCCCGGGGCCGACGGGCGCACGGAAATTGTCCTGGCGCCGGTGGAGCGGGACCTCGTGTTGGCGGAGATGCGGCAATTGCTCAAGTCGGTGCATGGGGTGGTGACGGTATTGGGAAGCCCGGACCAAAATCTCAAGGCCGCAGAAGCCTCGGCTCGCGCGGCGGGCATGGCGATGGCGGCAGATGTCAATCCCGCCGTCATGCTGAAACTACCTCTGCCGTTTAAACAAATGGGCATGTCCATTCACAAGGATATGGATCATCTGGCGGACGGGATTGCGCAGGGGGAATCCTCCATGCAAATTCTCAGTCGTCTGTCGAGCATGACGGGGCGGTGCACCGCCTGTCACGATATGTATCGATTTGCAACAACGAAGTAGCCATATGCCGTCGGCGCTCAGCCTTCAGCGGTCAGTATCAGGGAGCGTTTGGAGAATCCAGAGCGGGCCAGTTGAGCAAACACTGAATCCATTTCTTCTGCGATGACTCATACTCATCGGGGGAGCGAGGGAGCCGGCAGTCTTTGAGTCAGAACGCGGACGGTCGAAAGCCGGCGGCCGATAGCGTGATCGCAACCAAGGAGGTGCTGTAATGGCATGCAACGTTGGCGGAATCGAACGACCGATTCGGATTGTCCTGGGAATTCTCTTGATCGGAATCGGTGTTTTCGGCGGTTTGACGGGAGCTGTAATGGGGGTGGTGCTCGCGGTGGGCGCGATTGCGCTGGTGACCGGAGCCATCGGCTTTTGCCCTGCTTGGACGCTCTTAGGCATCAACACTTGTCCGACGCAGCCGTCTCGCAAGAGTGCCTGAGGGGGGATGCGGCGGAGGGGAGGGAATGTATCCGTATCGAACTGGAGACGCGCAATGACGGAGGTGCCGCTCTTTCGAGACGGTGAACGGTGTGGACAATCAAAAGGGGTATCCAACATGACTCATGACGAGCCACCCAGCGGTGGGTTTTCCACACCGGTGGGAAGTCGGCGGACCTTCTTTCATTGGATCACGCTCGCGGCGGCGGGGGTCGTCGGGCTTGGGTTAGCGTTTCCGCTGGTAGGGACGCTGGTTTCACCGGCCTTCAGCCGCCGTCGCCGCGAATGGGTCGATGTGGGTGGCGTGGAGGAGTTGCCCGCCGGGCGCCCCACCCAATTGGATCATGTGACCACCGTCCGCGATGGCTGGCTGGAAGCGAAGTCCCAGAAGGCGGTATGGGCGGTGAAGCAGGCGCAAGGCGAGGTGAAGGTCTTCTCGCCGATCTGCACCCATCTGGGATGCGGATACCGCTGGGACGAGACGGAAAAGAAGTTCCTATGCCCCTGTCACGGGAGCGCCTACGACATCAACGGTCAGGTGCTCGGCGGGCCCGCGCCGCGTCCGTTGGATGTGTTGCCGTCGAAAGTGGAGGGCGGCCGGCTCCTCGTCATGTATCAGGACTTCAAATCGGGACTGTCAAAGAGTGTGGAAGTGTAACGTCGCGCGCTGCACAGACTTGAAGAGTGAAGCGCCGCAAAATGCGCGACCTGTCTCGGTTCGCGTCTGACGGGGAATATGCCTACTCGCCTGTACGACTGGCTCGACAGCCGTTTGAATCTGAAACCGGTGCAGCGCACGCTGCTCGACGAACCCATTCCGGGCGGAGCCAGCTGGATTTACGTCTTCGGCTCCGTCACGTTGTTCTTGTTCGTGCTTCAGGCCGTCACCGGCATGTTTCTCGCGCTTTATTATGCCCCCACGCCGGACCACGCCTACGACAGCGTCAGGTTTATCGAAACCGAAATCACGTTTGGCTGGTTCGTGCGTGGCCTCCACCACTGGGGCGCGTCCTCGATGGTCGTGGCGATCGGCCTCCACATGCTCCAGACCTTTCTCTATGGCGCCTACAAAAAGCCGCGCGAAGTGATGTGGATGGTCGGGGTGGTGCTGTTTCTCGTCGTGATGACCTTCGCGTTTACCGGCTATCTGCTGCCCTGGGATCAAACCGCCTATTGGGCGACTCAGATCGGCATCAACATGGTGGGCACGGTTCCGCTCATCGGAGATTTTCTCTCTCGGGTCTTGCGAGGAGGAGAAGTCCTGGGAGCGTTGACGCTCTCGCGGTTCTTTGCGATTCACGTGCTATTTCTCCCGGCTATCCTGATCGGCGGGATCGCCCTGCATCTCTTCGTATTGCGGCGAGTGGGGCCGGCCGGGCCCTGGACGGACGATCGGGCCTCATTGGGCAGCGAGACCTTCGCACCCAGACAGGTCTACATGGATGCCGTAGTCATCGCCCTGGTGTTTCTGGTGGTTGCGACGCTGGCGTTCAGCATACCTCTGCCCCTGACGGATAAGGCCAACCCCTCCGATACGAGTTTCGTACCGGTCCCTGAATGGTACTTTCTCTTCTACTATGAACTGCTCAAGTACGTACATGGACCGCTTGAGCCGCTTGCAACATGGGTCCTCCCTCTTTGCGTCATCCTGATCATGTTGTGTTGGCCGTTCATCGATCGCAATCCCGTGCGCAACCCCATCCGGAGGCCGGTGGCGTTGGGTAGTGGCCTGCTCTTCCTGCTTGTCGTCTTCGGCCTCCTGGGGATCTCGATTAAGAATCTCTACGCGGTGCCAAGAACCGACCCGGCGGTCGTCCAGGGACGAGCGATCTACGCGCAGCTCGGTTGTGCCGGCTGTCACCGTATTCACGGAGAAGGAGGCGCCGTCGCGCCCGATCTATCCACGGTTGGAGACACGAGGTCGGACCGGGCGTGGCATCTGAAGCATTTCCGCGATCCGCAATCCGTGTCGCCGGGATCGTTCATGCCGAAGTTCCCGCTCACCGATCAACAGCTCAATGACTT
>CABVRO010000144.1 GCA_902500715.1 uncultured Nitrospira sp.
AAATCAATAACTCCCTCAACTTCTACAAGACCAGCTATCCCGGTTCGAATTGGGAGCCCTACAGCCAACGGCTGCAGATCGTGAAAGAGGCGGTGGAGCGCGCGGATACCCGGACGGTCAAGTCGGAAATGGGCAAGTGGTTCAAGATGCTGAGGGCCCGTGAGCAGGGCATCCACGATGTCGCTGCCGACGAGTTGTTCAACTTTGCGCTGATGGTCACGCCGACCCTGGAATACGGCATCACGGTTCCACCGGCGCCCGGCGGAGGCACCGAGCCGGGTTATTGAGTCGATGCCTAGATAGGAGTCGGTGCGAAAGGAGGCCGTTATGAGGTGGAACGCGTGTCTAGCCGTCGCTGCGATCGGGGTCTTCTTCCCGGTGGCTTCAGGATGGGCTGATTCGACCGACAGCCCCTTGATGGGGGTACGTTCGGCGGTGAACGGGCAGATCGTCAAAATTGAGAGCGGATTGTTGTTCGTCAAAACCCCCTATGGGCTCCAGTTTCGGACGATTAGTCCGAACAAGGCCGATCGAGTGGGGCTGCACAATGCTCGGCCCGGCGATGAGGTGTGGCTACTGATCGATTCAGGGAACGTGTTGCTCGATGCGGCCAGGCCGGGCGGTGAACACTTTGCCAATCACAAGGTCGTGGCCGGTCGGATCCACTATGCGGACCCTTTCTGGGGAGAGATTCAGATTTCTACGCCTGAGGGATTCGAGCGGTTCGAGGTCGATGCGCTGGCGGGAAGCAAGCTGTCGGTATTTCAAGAGGGGATGCCTGTGACCATCGAGTTGGACTCCGACAACGTGATGATCGACATTCAATCTGATCGTTAGTGTGACTGTCGCATCTATCGTCGCCTTGACTTCGTGGTGAAGAGGCTCGTACGATTTTTACAGACGCGCGCTCCTGCCAGACATTCAGGAGCAGGAGCGCGCGGTTCCCGTAGCCTGCAGCGCGAACATTGCAGAGGCGGCTCATGCGACGTCTGCCGTGGATGCTGGCGTGCCTGACAGCAGCAGGGTGGCTTTCGACTTTGCCGCCTGCCTGGGGGCTCGAATCCTCCTCCGACCGGTCGACTATTCCCTTCCACACCATCCTCGAACTGGAGCAGACGGCCCGTCTGCTGGCCATCCTGCTCGACTCCGGCCGTGCAGTCGTGAACGACAATCAAACTGTATTAGATGATCCGACCAAGGCACACAAGGGCTTCACGCCGGAGGCTTTTGAAGGACAGCTACGCGACATGTTCCGTGGCCGAGCCGGCATCAATCTGAATGAGTTGGATGGGAGCGCCTTATCCCCGCGGAGCCGTCGTCTGCTTCAGGAGCTGGTGTCGGTGAGCAAGCAGGTGATCGCGGATGCTCAAGCGGAACTCAATCGACAGGGGGCCGGGTTCAAGGGGTTTATTCCGGCCGTGTTCGGAGCGCGCGTCTCCACGCGCTTCACCGCTGTGACGGGGGTGCGACTCAAACAGACGGCCTTGGATCCTCGGAATCCTGCCAATCGCCCTGACTCGTACGAACGGGTCGCATTGGAAGCGTTTGCGGACTCCGCCTACCCTCGTGAAAAAGTCATCAGTGAAATGGCGGCCAACAGTTCGTCGCTCCGCCTGATGTTTCCGCTCTATGCGACCCGACAATGTCTCGATTGCCACGGCGGCCCTAAGGGCGGCCTCGATCGCACGGGCTATCCGCGGGAAGGCCTCACGTTGGGGCAAAACGCCGGGGCCATTAGCGTGTTGCTGCCGGTCGGAAAATGAAAATCTACCTGGCCCTGCTGGTCCTGTTGTGCGCACCTGTCGAAAGTGGACGGGCGAACGAGCGTCCGCCATTGCCGGTAGAAAAGCCGGCCGGCAGCGGCGTCATTGTTCATCGTGATGGGTATGTCCTCACGGCCCACCATGTCGTTGCCAATGCGAAGCGGATCACGATCGTGACGTCCGGGGAATTTCGGGCGCCCGCCGTGCTGGTGAGCGTGGATGCGGAACACGATCTCGCCTTGCTCAAGGTGGAGACGGTGGGGCTCTCCGAGGCGCTGCTCGGGTATGCCGGTGCGGTGAAGCTGGATCAAGAGGTCATTGCCGTCGGGTTTCAATTCGGCTTGCGCGAAATCACCATCACCCGTGGCCACGTGGCTGCCGTCAGGACCAAGGGAGTGCAACGGGTCTTTCAGGTCGATGCCGCGGTGAACCCCGGCAACAGCGGAGGTCCGGTGTTCAACCGGAAAGGCGAAGTCGTGGGCATCCTCACCACGAAGTTTACCCATCCGTCCGGGATCGTTCCGGAAGGGATGGCCTTTGCGGTGCCGATCAGTTATGCCACGCCCTTGTTAGCCAACATCCCGGATTTCGATTTCTCCGCCATCGGCAGGGGTCGGAGGGAGTCGCCCAAGGGGAAGGGCAACGGTGATCTGGTCACGGAGCTCACGCGGACCTCCGTGCGCATCGAAACCCTGCGCATGTCCGAAGGGCCGGCCACGGTCATACAAACCGCGCCGATGCCTCCGTCTTCCGACGGTCGGCGCAGTGCCCAGCCGTCCGTCGCCCATGTCCCGGTGTCGCCCGCTCGCGTCCATGAGCCGGTTCCCTTGCCCGGAGACGAATCTATCGACCGTGTGAATGCTCAACTGCTGGCAAGCCAGCAGGAAGAGCTCAAGCGACTTGTCGATCAAGGCCTGACACTACCCGGCGAGATGGTGTTAATTCCCGCCGGCGAGTTTCTCATGGGCATGGAGGATGGTTTGCCCGATGCGCGTCCGATCCATCGCTTGTATATGAGTGCCTATTGGATCGACCGGCATGGAGTGACGAACGGCCAGTACCGGGCCTGTGTGGAGGGTGGAGCCTGTCTGATTCCGAAAGTGCGCGATGCCTTCGATGATCCGCAGCGAGCCCAAGTCCCGGTGACCAATGTCACCTGGTCCCAAGCCCGGGCCTATTGTCAGTGGGTCGGTAAACGATTACCGACGGAGGCGGAATGGGAGAAGGCGGCGCGGGGAATCGACGGCCGGCGCTATCCCTGGGGCAACAGCGACGAGGTGATTCAGAAAAGCAGGGTTACGCTGACGGACGGGAGTTCTGCCAATGGCGTCGGTCCGTTGAGCCTGCCGTCGATCTCCGCGTCACCCTTCGGGGTGCTCGGCATGATCGGGATGGTGTCGGAATGGGTGAAGGATTGGTATGCGGAGGATTTTTACCGCACCTCGCCGGCCCGGGATCCGCAAGGGCCGTTGCGCGGGACGTTTCGTGTCTTGCGAGGCGGCACCTGGATGGAGCGGCCCCTCGAGTTGCGTGCCGGCTACCGGGGCTGGGATGAGATGACGTACTGGGGGCCGACCTTGGGATTTCGCTGCGCAACCGACCTCCCTTAGCCGGGTGCTGAAAAAGACCCTCCGCAGCGTTCTCGCATCGTTCAAACCTTCAACGTACCCCGAGGGCATGCCTCAGGTTTTCACTCGCTGCGGCCTTGCTGACGGTCTTTTTGAGCATCCGGCGCGGTTTTCTTTAGTCGTACCGATGCATCAGTTTGACCCGCCCCATCTGCTCACCGCCACTGCTGGATTAATCGAGCCGATTACGTTCTTCTCGCCCCCTTTCCCTCTGCGTCATTCTCACGTACGATAGTCCGATGGTTAGCGAGCCTTCGATCGTGCAATCGCCCTCATGACCTCCACTCCCTTTCAAAGAAAAATTCTTTCGGCGATCGCGGTGGGCCTGACGGTGTTCGCCCTCATGGCCGGGCTCAGTACTTCTCGCTGGTTCGAGGTCGCAGAACTCAAAGCACTGGATCACTTGGTCCGACGCTACGCGGATCCTGCCAAAGCCGATTCGAATCTTGTGTTACTCGCCATCGATGAATCGAGCCTCGAGGCATTCGGGCGCTGGCCCTGGCCTCGCGATCGATTCGGCTTCGTCGTGCGGTATCTCAAACAGGCGGGCGCCAGAGCCGTCGTGTTCGATGTGATGTTCTTCGAGGCGGACGAGAATGCGGAAGAATTCGACCAGTCGTTTGCCGATGACCTGAGGGCGGCAGGCAATGTGTTTCTGCCGATGCTCTTCCAGGCTGAGCCCGCTGCGATCCCGTCTGAAGCGCAGCCTCGCGCCACGGTCACGGTGGAATCGTCGGATACGGGGCACGCGCCGGATACTCATGCCGGAGTGAAACTGCCGATTGCGGTGCTGGCACAACAGGCGCGCGGGCTGGGTGTCATCAACCTCTCCGCCGACGCCGACGGCCCGACGAGGCGGGTTCCGCTGTTGGGGCAGGTCAACGGCAATATCGTGCCGCATCTTTCCTTGGCGGTGGCGCAATACCTGCTCGGGGCGGACCCGCTTTCGATGCATGACGGGCGTCTGCAGATCGGCGCCCACCACGTTCCATTGGGGACCGACGGCAGCCTGTTAATCGACTGGCATGGATCCCTGGAGCAGACCTACCATGCGAAGAGGTATTCGATCGGGCGGGTGTTGCAAGCCTTCGCACAGCAGGAGAAAGGCGAACGGCCGTCGCTCGATCCGGCACTGTTCAAGGACAAGATCGTGTTTGTCGCCGGCACGGCGGCTGGGCTCTACGATCTTCGTGTCACACCGTTTTCCGCCGCGACGCCGGGTGTGCTCATTCATATGGCGGCGTTGGACAATCTCCTGCACGGACAGGGGTTGCAGGCCGCCCCGATGTGGTCCTCGCTGACGACGCTCCTGTTGCTCTGTCTGGCTTCTGCCGGCACGTTCATGTTGTTCCGTTCCTACCCGGTCAAGTTCGGCGTCACGATCGGACTGGCGGTGGCCTACTATGGATTGGTCGTACACGCGTTTGCCGGGCACGAACGGTGGCTGGAACTGGTGTTTCCGGAAGCGGCGCTGGCGTTGACGTTCGGCACGGCTGCGACCGTCGAATATGTGACCGAAGGCAAGCAGCGCCGTCTCATGCGGGCCGCCTTCGACAAGTACATGTCGAGCGAGGTGGTCGAAGAGATCATGCGGAATCCCGAGGCCATCAAGCTCGGCGGGGAGAAAAAGGAAATTACGATCTTTTTTTCCGACATCGCCGGCTTTACGACGATCTCGGAGAAGATGTCTCCCGAAGACCTCGTGACATTGCTCAATCGCTACTTGTCGGCGATGACGACCATCATCAAAACCACCCATCGGGGCAATGTGAACAAGTATCTCGGTGACGGGATCATGGCGCTGTTCGGTGCGCCGCTGGACGACCTGAAGCATGCGACGCTGGCCTGTTATGCTGCGCTGGACTGCCAGGTTGAATTGGCCCGGTTGCGGGAGATTTGGAAGCGGGAAGGGCTTCCGGAGATCGGCGCCAGGATCGGCCTCAATTCCGGCCCCTGCATCGTCGGCAACATGGGGTCCGAGGAGCGAATGGAATACACGGTGACAGGCGATAGTGTGAACCTGGCTTCGCGTCTGGAGGGGGCCAGCAAGTATTACGACACGCTCATTCTGATCGGCCAGCGGACAGCCGAACTGGCGAAGAACGACGTTGAAGTGCGGGAGATCGATCTGCTACGAGTTAAAGGGAAAAAAGAGCCGGTCGTGGTGTTCGAACTGTTGGCTCGCAAAGGCCGGCTGGAGGACAAAAAACGGCGCGTGGTCGATGTGTATCTGGAAGGACTGACGGCCTATAAGATGCGGAATTTCTCAACCGCTTGTGCCAGGTTTTCAGAAGCCGTTGCGCTGGATCCGTCGGACGGGCCTTCGCGGGTCTACCTGGAACGATCCACGAATTTTCGACAGATGCCCCCGCCTGTAGAGTGGGACGGCGTCTATGAAATGACCTCAAAATAAGTGGCAGTGCCGAGAGGGGGGGAGGAAGCTGTGACAGCACCACGATCGTTTTGGATTCCGCTCATCGCCCTGTGGATCGGTCTGTTGGCCTGGGGGACGGAAACCTGGGCCGACACCGTCTACGTGCAAGCCAAGACGGCTCAACTTCGCGCAGGAAAAACCTCGCTGGATGCCGTAGTTGGAAATGTGAAGTTCGGCGACGCGCTGGAGGTGGTCGGTCGCGAGGGAAGCTGGATGGAGGTCAAAACTTCCGCCGGCGCGCGAGGATGGATCTTCGCCAACAAAACATCGACATCCAAACCGTCCGGGGGCAACGACACTTTGGCCCGACTGGGTCAGAGCATGAGGGGCGGAGACGCGTCGGCGACCACGGCATCCGCCGGCGCCAGAGGTCTGGACAAGGCTTCCGAGAGCTATGCCAACCGGGCCGGTGTGTCCGCACGGGACCGGGAGGTGGTGGACCGCATGACGGCCTATCAAATCCCCGACCAGGACGTCGAAGAGTTCATGCGGGAAGGAGGCCTGGGCGAATATGCGAAATAACAGGATCTGGATGACGAGCCTGATGGCGCTCTCGATGACTGTGGCTGGTTGTGCAGAGGTGCAGCGGGCTGCCGAGGATGTCGCCCGACAGTCCGGCAATCCCCGATTGGCCGGTGCGATCCATGGCGCAGGCAATGTCGTCGGCAGTCTGTTCCCCATCGGCTACGAGGAAGAATCGTCGATCGGGCAGGCGATAGCCCTGCAAGTCGTGGCACGGTACGGCGGTGTTGTGGATCAGCCTGAGTTAGTTCGCTATGTGAACCTGGTGGGGCGGGCGGTGGCCAACACGTCCGACCGGCCCGATATTCCATACCGGGTCGCCATTCTGGATCACGAGTCGATCAACGCGTTTGCCGCACCCGCCGGATATATTTTTGTGACCCGGGGCCTGCTCAAGCAAATGAAGAATGAGGCGGAACTCGCCGCCGTCCTGGGGCATGAAATTGCGCACGTGAGCGAAAAACACATTCTCGATGTGATTCAACGCAGCAAGCGCCTGGCCGGGGTGACGGAAGCGGGCCTTTCCTACGCGACGAGCAATCCGGCGGCGTTTAAGGGCGTGATCGACGGCGCGGTCAAGAAGTTGCTCGATGAAGGACTCGACCAGGAGAAGGAAACGGAGGCCGATACGGTCGGCGAAGTGTTCGCGGCACGGGTCGGGTATGATGCGGAGGCCTACGTGGGCCTGCTGATGCGCCTCCGGGATCTCAAAGGCGACGACCGCGCGTTCTTCAAGACCCACCCTAATTTTTCAGCGCGGATCGAGGCGGTGCAGAAAACCATTCGCGCCAAACATCTGACATCCAACGGCTTAGTGCTACAGGAGCGGTTCTCCCGTATGACCAAACGCGTCTAGCCCGGACTATTCATGAATGCCTGCTCCGGCGTCCGATCCTCTCGCCCGGCGCGGCTGTTCTCGTTCGGCCTCCTCGACGGACTGCCAGTACTTCTGTGTCGGCCTTACGTGCGAGCAGCCTCGGCGGGCTTCCGTCTCGAACGCCTCGCGACGGCATTCAT
>CABVRO010000145.1 GCA_902500715.1 uncultured Nitrospira sp.
GGGTCAACGCCTCCTGATTCGAGGCCCGCACCTCCAGCATCGCCCGGCTGGCACCGCGCTCCAACCCGGCCCGCAATGCCGTACAGACCAGCCGACTCGCCACCCCCTGACGTCGAAACGGGGCGAGCACCGCAAGATTCATCAACCGCACTTCCTCGAACACGATCCAAAAGCAAAAATACCCGGCAATCACGGAGGCTCCCGACCGGGGGTCAGAACACTTCGCGATGAGGAACTGTGCGAATTGATTACCGGCCAACTCGGCTGCCAACATTTTGCGCGTCCAGGGGGCCGAGAAGCAAGCCTGTTCGATGGCGAAGACCTCGTCGAGGACCTCAGCGGTCGCCGGTTCAATCAACACGGAATCAGGCGCCATATCCCATACAATTCCCAATTCAATTGCCTACTTCTGCGCCCGCGGATCGGCATTGTTTTGAGCACGTTTCCGGCGGCCCTGCGCCAACTTGCCGGCGACCCGCTGCCGGCGCCGTTCCAGGGCCGACACCCCCTGCTGCTCGTCGAATTTCACTTCCGCTTCGGTGCGTTGAACATAGCGCGGAACCAGCTCCGTCCCAGCAACCTGTTCTGCCTCCAGGGACTGTCTCCCCGCGAGACCGACACTCACGGCCGAAGGACGCTGTTGCTCCGGGCTGACTTCCCGCACCTGCCCGCCCACCGCTTCAACGGCCTCCCGGATACCGCTTTCATAGGCTTGCCAGCCGTCGCCGAACAACGTGCCAGCTTTGGCCCCTTGTAACGCCCGGGCCACCGAAGCAGGAGGGCCGACCTGCTCGGCGATGTGAGTTCGCAAACCCGTTTCAGGCAACCACTCGTACACGGCCCAGTACACTTCATTGTGCCGACTCTTCAGGACCGGCACCAACAAGCCCTTCACATCGCGCAGATTCCAGGCCATCGCTTCCAAAGTCGGAACCGTGACGATGGGAGTGCCCAACACGGCACGAAATCCCAACATCGTGGCAAGCCCCACACGCAGGCCGGTGAACGAACCGGGGCCTATGGACACCGCCAATGCTTGAAGATCCTTCAGCGAAACTCCAGCCCCGCGTAACAGACGATCGATGACGCCCATCAACGAACGTGCGTGCGATCCTTCGGCATCCTGTTCGAGCAGGGCCAGCACCTGCTCGTCCTGGAGCAGCGCAACACTTTGCCAGGCCGTAGCCGTATCGATCGCCAGCAGATGCCGCGCCGGTTTCGCCTTCATACCCGCCCAAGCTCGCCTGGCTTGATCGGTTCGTTCGGCACCAATTCGTGAAACGTCACCTGCAAACTGCCCGAGCCCTGTCCGTCGGTCATCCGGATGGCAAAGGGGCGCATGATCCGCTTGTCGGCTGTAGGCGTCTGGCCATTCACCGCCGATACCGCCTCGACCACGCCGCCCACCGAGCGGTAGTCGTCGAACTGCATCGTGGCTTCGACGTCACCGGACGGCGACAGGCGCTCTTCCTGCACGACCAGCAAATTCCGACGATCGAACCAGATCCGCCTGGCCACGAACGGAGCCGTGCCATTCAGGCCCGGCGCGGTCACCACATCGAGTCGATACCGGTTGCCGTCTTCCGTCAATCGCACCGACTCGTCAGGCCCCACCGCCTGGGTCCCGATGATCCCGCTCATCGCCCAGACGCTCAGTTGAAAGGGGCGCGTCAGTTGGCCGAGTTGATCCGCCTCAGAGGGACGGCCGGTCACCTCACGTCCCATGGTCGGTAGCCGGAGCTTGAATTGATCTTCGACCTGCACGAATTCGAAGATTTCGCTACCCACGGCGGAGAAGCCGCGCAACCGGATGGCGTTGGGATGTTGATAGAACACCGTGCCTTGCACACGCTGGCCGATCGGCAGAATGCCGCCGGTGATCTTCGCGCTGAAAAGCCCCTTGATCGTCCGAACTTCTATTGACTGCTCCTGGAGCAGCGCCGTCAACTGCTCCGCCGTCGCCTGTTTGAGCGGGATGGCCTCTGACGGACCGAAAAGCGCGCAGCCGGAGAGCACCGATAGACACAACATCAGGGCCGCCGTACCGAACAAGACAGTCTTGCGTTTCACCTCTTCCGTTTCACCTTTTGCTTTACGCCAATACTGCATCCAACGCGTCTCCGACTTCATGAATGCCGATCAATTCAATGCCTTCGACAGGCTCCAGCTTGGCGACGTTTCGTTCCGGCAGCAGGCACCGTTTGAAACCCATTTTTGCGGCCTCCCGAATACGCAGCTCGGCCTGGCTGATCGCCCGGACTTCACCGCCTAATCCGACTTCGCCCATGACGAGCGTCGTAAAATCGATCGGGCTCTCCCGCAGGCTCGACGTGACGGCGGCAACGATACCCAGGTCGATAGCCGGTTCATCGATGTGAATCCCGCCGACCACATTCACATACACGTCCTGCCCTGAGAGGTGCATGCCCAATCGTTTTTCCATTACGGCCAGCAGCAACGACAGCCGATTCGGCTCGACACCATTGGCCATACGCTTCGGCATGGGGTAGTTGGTACTCGACACCAGCGCCTGCAGTTCAACCAGGATCGGCCGCGTCCCTTCGAGGCTGGACACCACCACCGAACCGGTACTGCGTTGCGGCCTCTCGGCGAGAAACAACTCGGAGGGGTTGCTGACCTCTTCCAGGCCGCCGTCCTTCATTTCGAACACGCCGATCTCGTTCGTCGACCCGAACCGGTTTTTGACCGCGCGCAGAATTCGAAAACTGTGGCTCTTATCCCCTTCAAAATAGAGCACTGTATCGACGATGTGTTCCAGCAAGCGCGGCCCGGCAATGGCGCCTTCCTTCGTGACATGCCCGATGATAAACACCGGCACGTTGCTGCGCTTGGCGAACCACATGAGTTGCCCGGCCACTTCCTGCACCTGGCTGATACTGCCCGGCGCCGAGGTGAGCTGCTCGGTGTAGACCGTCTGAATCGAATCCACCACCACGGCGGCCGGCTGGATTTCCTGGATGGCTTTCAGAATCTGTTCGAGAGAAGTTTCTCCAAGGATGAGCAGATGTTTGCCGTCGATGCCGAGACGTTGGCCCCGCATCTTGATCTGCCGGGGAGACTCCTCGCCGGAGACGTACAGTACCTGCTCGCCCGGAGCGGCCAGCAGCGGCAACGCCTGGAGCAGTAAGGTGGTCTTGCCGATGCCGGGATCACCCCCGATCAGCATCACCGAACCGGGCACCACACCGCCGCCCAACACACGGTCGAACTCCCCCATGCCCGTGCTGTGCCTGGGTTCGCCGACGATTTCGATGTCGGAGATCGGCGTCGCCACGGCCATGGCAGTTTTGGGCATGCCCTGGCGGCCCTTGGGAGCGGCAGGCAACCGCTCTTCCTTGAGCGTGTTCCAGCCTCCACAATCGGGGCAACGCCCCAGCCATCGCAGCGCCTGATGGCCGCAGGCCTGGCAATGAAATGTCGTCTTCGCCTTCATCACTATTCACTCCACACCAAGGACACCTATCTCACGGCATCGTAAAGGAAACAGGAGAGAAAAAGGAAGGCGTCGATGGGCACAGGAATGTGAAGCCGAGGAGGAAAACTGGGATGAAAGAGGCTCTGCACACAGATCGTTCAGAGTCGGGCCTTCACACCCTCCACCGGCAATCCCGACAAATGAAAGAGGACGATGGCCGTAGCCGCCGCGGCGTTGAGGGATTCGACCCCCGGTTTCAACGGGATGGTAAATCGAACGGTAGCGGCATCCAGAACCGGCTCAGACAGGCCCCGACTCTCACTGCCGATCGCCAGCACCGTTCGCGCAGGAACACTCCGAATCGCGCGAATCGGCACACAGCCCTCACTGGTTCCGGCATCGGCGGCCATGATCGCGCAATCCAGGTTCTGCAGTTCTTCGAGACTGGTGTGGGGAAAGATAGGCAGTTGAAACAACGCGCCGGCGGTCGCCCGCACGACTTTCGGATTGAACACATCGACGGAATGAGGTGCCAGCCACAAGGCACTCACATCGAGTCCCGCCGCCGTTCGAATGATCGTCCCCATATTCGTCGGATCCTGCAGCATGTCTGCGTAGAGACCGAAAATTTTCGGTTGCGCCAGTATGGCCGACTGGTTCCAGGTCGGCTGGTGCACGATGGCCAGCACGCCGCTGGAGGTTTCGACATCGGACAAATAGGCTAACTGGTGCTCCGGACAGCTGTGGACGGTACACCCGCTGCTGACAATCTGCTCCACGACTTCCGGCGATTGTCGTTCCAGAAACGTGGGGGTGACGACAAGGCAGACGATGTGTTGAGGAGCCGACTGCAACAACTCAAGGATGGGCTTGGCGCCTTCAAGCACGAAAACCCGTTCGCGGTCACGCGTACGCTTCGTCTTGACGACTTCCCGTATGTGGGAGAGAAAGTTGCGAGAAACGGTGCGAGGTGAGAAGGTCAACAGCTACCCAGGGGTCGGCGACACTGCAGGGAGGCCTTACTGACCCAGCAAGGCCCCCCGACGTCGACCTATTTGCGTTTCTTGCCGGAAGCCGCTTCCGCCGCGCGAATGCGTTGCGCACGAACCTTCGCTCGCTTGAGCGCCGACAGCTTGCCGCGGGTCCGATCCCGCTCGGCCTTCAATCGCTCCAGCTGGGCACGCAAATGCACGCGCTCTTCCTTGTAAATGTTGGCACATTCCGCAGGCGACAGGTTCGTCCAGTCTCCTGTTCCACGCGCCCGCTTGATTCTTGCTTCCAACGATTCACGCAGCAGCTTCTCCCGCATCGACATCAATGACTGCAAGGCTTCCTGCCGCCGCTGGACTTCTTCCTCTTCGGCCATAATGCCGCGAATGTCGGTTCCTAACATCGGCTGATCCTCCTCGCTCGAGACAACAATTAGAACGCCTCATTCTACCCGATTTGAGCGGCTTTGTTCTACCTAGGAGAATGGATCGTAACACGTTGATGTTACAGGCAAGTATCGGATGAGCCTCGAAAATGCGCCGTTGCAGACCGGGAAAGGGATACAGTAAGATCCGTCCATGCCGAACGTTGGCACTCTCATTCGCGCCTGGCGGATCTCGCAAAAGTGCTCCGAGCAGGCGCTCGCAGAACGAGCCGGGATCACAGCCTCGGTGCTGGAAGCGCTGGAATCGGAACAGGCCGATCCTCCGGCCTCCACCCTGGAAGCGTTGGCCGGCGCACTCAAGATTCCCCTCCCCTGGCTCTTTATCCACCCCACGGATTTAGACCTGCTCTGCAAGGACGACGAGGAGGAGCCGGCCCCTCTCTCCACAGTAACCGGGGCCGACCCGGTCTTAGAGAGAATTCTCGTGGCAGCCGGACATGACCGGTCGCTGTACGTCCTCCTGACGGCGCTCATGCAAAGCGGCGACCCCAAACTCCTGCGCGCCGCAGAGGTGAGCCTGCGAAGCCTCGTGAAACAATCCAAACAGGCGACGGTCCCCTGGCAATCACGGCCACCGGGACACTTCGAACCACCCAGCGATTAGCCCCCTCGCCGGGCGCTTCTACCCCCTCCCATACCATCAATGTCGATGAACAGTCGCTGAATCTTGTTGTCCGGCCGACCGGGCCGCGTGCACCAACCAGAGCCCCACCGCAACCAGTGCCGCAAGCCCCGGCCAACCACGCAGCGGAGGCTCGGCAAACAATTGAAATGGATCTCCCGAGAGAGACGGCCAGATCGAACTGAGCGCAATGGGAAGCGCCAACAGGATTCCGACCAGCGCCTCACCCGTGACCAACCCGGCGGCGCACAATAATCCTCGATCCTCCGTTGGAGCATCGTGAGATTTCCCCGCAGTCCGCACATACTCAGCCAGCAGACCTCCGAACAAAATCGTGGCCGACAGCTTGAGCGGAAGGTACATGCCCAGCGCCACCGCCAGGACAGGAAAACGAAGGGTCGCGTTCCGTCGTGCCTGCCGCAGGTCGAGACCGATCACGAGCATCCCCAGCACCATCCCCACGCCCACCAGATGCCAGGGTAAGGAACCGCCGAATACGCCATTGGCAAGGTTGGCCATGAGAGTGGCCTGCGGTGCCGAGAGCGGATGGGGATGGGCGGCCGTGACTTCGCCGATTCCATATTTCGCCTGCAGCAACGAGAGTACCGGCACAATGACAACCGCGCCGGTCGCCACCCCGATGACTTGCATGACCTGCTGCTTCCAGGGGGTCGCGCCGACCACATGCCCGGTTTTCAAATCCTGCAAATTGTCGCCGCCCATCGCCGCGGCACAGCAGACGACCGCCCCGACCAGCAACGCCGCAGCCGGACCGGTCGAATTGCCCTTCCCAAGAATCCCCAGCAGGAGCAGTGATGCGAGCATGATGGTGGCGATCGTCACACCGGACACCGGATTGCTTGAGCTGCCGACGAGGCCGGCCATGTATCCGGCCACGGCCGAGAACAGAAACGCCGTCACAACCATGAGCAGAGTCAATCCGATGCCGCCCCACAGATCATGATTCAACAGGCCTTGATACAAGAGCACCATGGGAACCAGCGCGGCCACCGTCAGCCCGATCAGCCAGACCACTCCGGCATCACGCTCCGTGCGCAGAAGTTCCGATTGCCCATCAGATGGGTTGCGGGCGCCGTACAGCGCCATGAGTTGACACAGACTCTGCCAAATCGGGCCGCGCACCTGAAACAGGGTCCAGACTCCACCCACCAGCATAGCCCCGATGCCGATGTAGCGAATCTGCCCGCTCCAGGTCGCTTTCGCCGCCGCCACGCCGACCAATCCCTCCGGCGAACCGATGATCGCTTGGTACAGCGGCAGCAAAACCAGCCAGCCGATCGCCCCGCCGAAAAAGACCACGACGGCCGCGTTGAGCCCGATTATGTATCCGACTGCCACCAAGGCCGGTGACAGGTTCAGCCCTCCGTACAACGTCGACCGCCCAAGCTGAAGGGCCCCCTCCAGCGACTCGCTCCAGAGTTTCAAACCTCCCTCGGCAAACTTGAAGCCGCCGCCCAGCGCCGCCGCACCCAAGAGCAGACGAACCCGACCGCCGGTCCCGGCGTCCGACAAAGCTCCAACCTTCAACACCTCCGCCGTCGCAACCCCTTCCGGGAAACGGAGCCGGGCATGGATAATCAGGGCGCGGCGCAGGGGAATGGTGAACAACACTCCGAGCACCCCGCCGACGAGCGACACCGTGAACGTCTGCCAATAGTCGAAGGTGGTCCAATAGCCGATCAGGACCAGCCCGGGAATGGTAAAGATCACTCCCGCCGCCAACGCTTCGCCTGAGGAGGCGGCGGTTTGCACGATATTGTTTTCGAGAA
>CABVRO010000146.1 GCA_902500715.1 uncultured Nitrospira sp.
TGCCGGTCATTGCCTGGGGGCTTGGCCTCGATCGTATGGCGATGGTGGCGCTGGGGATTCACGACATTCGCGATCTATTCTCGGCCGACCTCGAATTCATTCGCGCCATGCGGGGAAGTTTTTAGGACGACGACACGATGCCCACCATTTCCCTTCAACGAGACGATCTCGAAGCCTTGATTGCCGGGCCGGACGAAAAGCCGGCGCGGATTCCGCTCGATCAGCTTGAGCAATGGCTGATGTTGGTAAAGGGGGAGTTGAAGGGCCACAATTCAGACACCGGCGAGTTGCGGATCGAGCTGCAAGACAGCAATCGTCCGGACCTGTGGTGTTGTGAAGGCATCGCCAGGCAGATCCGGATCAAGCAGCGTGGCTCGGCGATTTCCTATCCCTTCTTCAAGAAGCCGAAGGGAGTGGCGGGGAAGCTGGTTGTGGCGCAGGGAATGGACCAGGTTCGTCCGTACGTGGCCGCTTGCACGGCGGTCGGGTATCGCGTGACGGCATCCGGCCTGACGCAGCTCATCCAAACGCAGGAAAAGTTAGCCGATATTTTTGGGCGCAAGCGGCGGTCGGTCTCGATCGGCTTATACCGTTTGGCCCCCATCGTGTTTCCCGTCTCCTACGATCTGGTCAAGCCGGACGACGTGCGATTCACGCCGCTCGGCATGGAGACCATGATGACGCTCCGGGAGATCCTCTTGGTTCATCCCAAAGGCGTGGAGTACGGTGGTATCGTCGGTGGCCACGACCGGCTCCCCGTGTTGCGAGATGCCAAAGGGCAGGTCCTGTCGTTCCCTCCGATCATCAACAGCCGGGAAATCGGCGAGGTCCAGGTTGGGGATCATGAATTGTTCGTTGAAGTGACGGGGACCGATCTTTCGATGGTCGCGCTGACTCTCAATATTTTTGCCGCCAATCTCGCTGATCGCGGCGCGGTGATCACGCCGGTCGACATTCACTCGCCGGTGAGAACCAACTTCGGGCGGCGGTGGAGTACGCCGATCGATTTCGGGGCACCCCGGACGATTCCTCTCAAGGCCATCGAGTCGGCGTTGGGGGAGGCCCTGGGTGGCAAGGAAGTCACCTCCGCGCTCAAGTCCTATGGGTATACCGTAAAGTCGGCCGGGCAAAAGGTGTCTGTGCAACTACCGCCGTACCGCAACGATCTGCTGCATACGGTCGATGTGGTCGAAGACGTGGCCATCAGTCAGGGATACGCCAGGTTTACCCCCGTCATGCCCTCGCAATTTACGGTGGGCGGGCTGTCACGTTTGGAGCAAATGGCTGACCGGGTTCGGCATCTCATGGTGGGTTTGGAATTCCAGGAAATCATTTCCAACATCATGGGCTCTCATCAGGACTTTTGCGCACGCATGCGTCTGGACGGCACCGAGTGGGCGAAGGTGGTGGAAGTGGATAACGTGATGTCTCTCAGCTACTCCTGCCTGCGCCAGTGGATTACGCCATCGTTGTTGCAGGTGGAAACCAATTCAAGCCGGGCCTTCTATCCGCACCGTATGTTTGAGGTCGGGGAAGTGGCGATTCCTGATGCGAACGCCGATGTCGGATCCCGGACCGTGACGATGTTGGGTGCCGTGATTGCCCATGCCGGCGCGCACTTCTCAGAAATTCATTCCTGCCTGGATCTCCTGCTGTATTACCTGGATCGCCCATTTACCCTGGAGCCGGTGGATCATCCCTCATTCCTCGATGGTCGTGCCGGAAAGATTGTCTCAAACGGGCGGGTGATCGGATTGTTGGGCGAATTGCATCCCGAAGTGCTGGAGGACTGGCAAATCGGGGTTCCGGCGGTGGCGCTGGAGTTGGAGATCGATCGACTACTGGAAGAGCTGTGACGGGAGAATCCGTTCGATCAGGATTCTCCCGTCACAGAACGTTCGTGCGGACCTAACCGTTAGCTCGCGGCAGTTGCGAGTTGCTGCTTGGCCACCCCGACGAGTTTTTCAAATCCCGCCATATCCCGGATCGCCATATCGGACAACACCTTCCGGTCCAGCAGGATATTCGCCTTCTTCAGGGCGTTCATGAAGCGGCTATACGCGATGCCGTGCAGGCGGGTCGCTGCGCTGATGCGTGCGATCCAAAGCTGGCGGAAATCGCGCTTGCGATGCTTTCGTCCGGCATAGGCATAGGCCTGCCCCTTGTCGACTGATTCGGTCGCTGTTCGGAACAGCCGGCTCTTTGCGCCATACTGACCTTTCGCGAGTTTCAGGCGCTTCTTTCGCCGCTGTCGTGTTTTCGGACCACCTTTTGTACGAGGCATCGGGAGCTACTCCTTTTTCAGATCCTGTTCACGGCACAATCGTCGTTACTGCGGAATGATGCGGTTCAGTGCTGGGGTCGAGGCGGAGGACACCTCAACGGCCCCCTTCAGGTTCCGCTTGCGGTCGCGTGGCTTCCCGGTGAGCAAATGCCGACCGCCGGCCTTCCGGCGAACCAGCTTCCCCGTTCCTGTGCGTCGAAACCGCTTCTTCGCGCCACTGTGGGTTTTCATTTTTATTTTCATGCTCTCATTCCTTCCTTGTGTGCGCTCGGCACACTATTTGGGAGCCAAAATCATGATCAGGCTCCGCCCTTCCATTCGTGGCGCAAACTCCACGGTCCCTGCTTCCGTACATTCCTTAATGACGCTGGCCATCATTGTTCGGCCCATCTCCTGATTGGCCATTTCGCGTCCGCGATAGGTCAACGTCACTTTGGTCTTGTTGCCGTCGGCCAGGAATTCCTTGATCTGGCGGATCTTGATCTCGAGGTCATGCTTGTCGGTGCGGGGACGAAGCTTAATCTCTTTGACCTGCGTAGACTTCTGGTGACGCCGGCTCTGGTGATCTTTCTTGCTGAGTTCGAATTTGTACTTCCCATAGTCCATGATGCGGCAAACCGGCGGCTGCGAGGTCGGAGCCACCTCAACAAGGTCGTAGCCCCCCTCCTGGGCCTTGTTAAAGGCCTCGACGGTCGGCAGTATTCCTAGTTGCTCGCCTTCAGGACCGATGACTCGAACTTCCCGAATCCTGATTTCCCGGTTTACACGTAATTTAGGGACGATAGGTCACCTCGTTTGTGAATGGGTTTCCGTTTGACGCAATGTGTGATTCGCATCTGTGCGAAGCAGTTCCAGAAAGGCTTCGATCGGCATGCTCCCGTGATTTGCGCCGCTCCGGCCGCGAACCGATACCATACCGCTCTGCACTTCCTTGTCTCCCACGACCAGCATATATGGGATTTTGTTCTTTTCTGCCTCGCGGATCTTAAAGCCGATCTTCTCGTTGCGGAGGTCTGCCTCAACTCGAAAGCCGTGGCTCTTGAGCGTGGAGACGATCTTCGCCGCAAACTCCTGCTGGCTGTCGGTGATCGTGAGCACCACTGCCTGTACCGGGGCCAGCCAGGTTGGGAAGGCGCCCGCATAGTGCTCGATCAGGATGCCGAAGAAGCGTTCGATGGAGCCCATGAGCGCCCGATGAATCATGATCGGTTGATGCGCCTTGCCGTCTTCGCCGGTGTAGGCCAGCTTGAACCGTTCCGGATTGTTGAAGTCGACCTGGACCGTTGAACATTGCCAGGAGCGGCCGAGGACGTCTTTGATCTTGATGTCGATCTTCGGGCCATAGAAGACCCCCTCGCCGGGATCCACTTCGTAGGCCACACCGCGACTCTTGAGCGCGGCTTCCAGCGCGTTGGTGGCGATGGTCCAGTTCTCGTCCGAGCCGACGGATTTCTCCGGACGGGTCGAAAGATACACTTCAAACTCGGAAAATCCGAAAGTGCCCAGGATGAAAAATGTGAAGTCCAGCACGCGGCTGACCTCGGCTTCGATCTGATCGGGTCGGCAAAACAGATGCGCGTCGTCCTGGGTAAACCCGCGGACACGCAGCAGGCCGTGCAGCACACCTGTCCGTTCATAGCGGTAGACGGTACCTAATTCGCCATAACGGATCGGCAAATCCCGATAACTACGCAGGTGGGATTTGTAGATCATGATGTGGAAGGGGCAGTTCATCGGTTTGAGCTGATACTCGCTGCCTTCGAGTTTCATCGATGCGAACATGTTTTCGCGGTAGTAATCGACATGCCCGCTGGTCTTCCACAGGTCCAGGCGGGCGACATGAGGTGAATACACCAGGTCGTAGCCGTCCTTGATATGTTGCTCACGCCAGAAGTTTTCGATCAGCAGCCGGATCAGCGAGCCCTTGGGATGCCACAGCACGAGGCCGGGACCGATCTCGTCCTGAATCGTAATCAGATCCAGTTCCTTGCCGAGTTTCCGATGGTCGCGGCGCTTGATCTCTTCCAACTTTGCGAGATGGGCATCGAGTTCTTTTTTGGTCGGGAAGGACGTACCGTAGACCCGCTGCAACATCGGGTTGCGCTCGTCGCCCCGCCAGTACGCGCCTCCGGTGGACAGGAGTTTGAATGCTCCGACGTATCCGGTGGTGGGGAGGTGTGGCCCGCGGCAGAGGTCGACGAAATCCCCCTGACGGTAGAGCGAAATAGGCGAGGCATCGTCGAAGCTGTTGATCAGCTCCACTTTGTAGCCTTCCCCGCGTTCCTGGAAAAATTTGATGGCGTCCTGCTTGGACAGCTCGCTGCGGGTAACCGTCAGACCACGTTTCATGATCTCGATAGCGCGCGCCTCGATCTTTTCCAGATCTTCAGGCGTGAACGGACGGTCGAAAGCGAAGTCGTAATAGAACCCATCGTCCAATGCCGGGCCGATCGTCAGCTGGGCCGTCGGGAACACTTCCTTCACGGCCTGCGCCATGATGTGGGTGCTGCTGTGGCGATAGACCTCGCGCCCTTCGGCAGACTCGAAGGTCAGAGGCTCGATGGTGGCGTCCTGCTCTAACGGACGCGACAAGTCCATTGGCTCGCCGTTGATCTTGGCTGCCAGTACCTTGGCGTCGAGGCGTCCACCTTCCGGAGTGAGGGCCTCTCGGACGGTGCATCCTGCTGGTACTTGTTTTCGAGTTCCGTCAGGAAGGGTGATGTGAATGAGCTGTGAGGCCACTCCGGTCAATCCTACAAAAAATACAACGCCGTGCCGACCACTATGCTGCCGGTAGTCGGATCACGAACTGCACGCACGAACAAAAATGGTAGGCGCGGACGGTCTTGAACCGTCGACCTCTACCGTGTCAAGGTAGCGCTCTCCCCCTGAGCTACGCGCCTATCGCCCGGCGATGCTAATACAGCCTCACCAGGAGTGTCAAGGAAACCCGGTTGCAAGACAGGCGTTTCTCTCTGCCATCCAGGAGGGAAAAGGTGTCTCGCCGGTCAGGCCTCATCGGGTGTATCAGCAAGGGGCTACTTGACGGCTGCTTTGAGTTCTTTGCCGGCCGAAAACTTGGCAATGCGGGCGGCAGGAATCTTCAAGGCTTCACCGGTTCGTGGATTGCGTCCCATCCTGGCTTTGCGTTTTGAAATCGTGAACGTTCCGAAATTCACCAGCGTCACGCGTTTTCCCTTCTTGAGCGACGTGGTGACTGCTCCGGTGAAGGCTTCGAGTGCCACAGTCGCGGCGACCTTGGTGATTCCGGCGCTGTTCGCCATTTTCGCGATCAATTCTTCCTTGGTCATTGCTTCCCTCCGTTGGTGGTTGGCGACCGGTGGATATATGGGCGTACAGATTCTACGCCTCTGGTGAGATGCTGATGGGCTGAGAGACGCGCGAATCTAGCTCGCCCTGGCGCGTTTGACCGGAATATCCAGATCGAGAATCTTTTTTCTCAGCGTATTTCGATTCAGTCCGAGCAGCTCTGCGGCTTGAATCTGGTTCCCCTTGGTCTCCCGCAGGGTCAGCAAGATCAACGGGCGTTCGACGGCGGCGATCAGCATCGGATGGAGGTTTCTTCCCGAGCCGTTGCGCATCCCTTTGACGAAATCGCCGACTTTATGTTCCAGAAAAGATTCCAGACAGACCGATTGCCCCGGTGCATTTCCATTGGATAGCGACAGGTCTGCCTTGGGGGCTTTGGCCGCGTGGAGCGACGTTGCCGTCCGTTTCAGCACGGTTCGAGAGCCTACGACTAGGAGCGTGCGCGCAGGATCGATCCCCCCAAACAATTTCCCAAGGTCTGCAGCAGACTGTGCTTTCGATTCCACGATGACGGCATCGTACGCACGCTTTGCCGGGTCCTTCGGAAGCGACAATCCGTCACGTCCGATGGTGACCGCTTGCTCGCCGAACAGGTCCTTGTAGTGAGCCTGGATCTCGCTGTCTGTGCTGAGCAAGAGAATATTAAATGTTGATGAACGCAGCGTCATGAAGGTACCGAGGAAGAAGAGGGCGGGATTATTGCTCAGCCCCTAGATGATGTCAATGACGAAAAATACCTTGTAATGATGCGCGGACGGCAGGGGTGAACTTATGGGGCGCGGGCGCGGTCATGACTGGGTTCTGTCTCCTATAGGAGTCTGTCCGAGTCATGCCGTTCTGCTGCGACGAATGATCTTCCTTCATCTGCCTCGTTCTCGGCCCGTAACAATCCTCAACGTATTCAGCGAATACGCTTCCGGTTTTTTCGAGCCTGCGGCCTCGCATCCGCCGGCAACTCCTTCGTCTCGCTACGAAGGATGACTCGGACAGGCTCCTATAGCGGCCGAAGGCACGACACTGGCGAGTCTGGTTCTTCGAGTGGGAGTCGCTCGCACGGGTGGTTCTCTCGACAAGTCACCAGCACTTGCTACCCAATGGCAGGAATGTTTGTAGGGCATCTACCCCTTGCTTGACAGGAAAGTTGCGCGCAAGGTATAGAGATCCATGAATTCCCATCGGAATACTCGCAAATGAAAGTGAGCCTTCGAGCGACCTACGGAATTATTGCCGCCGTGGATCTGGCGCTTCACCATGCCGAGCAGCCGGTCTGCGCCAAGTCGATCGCCAAGCGACAGGCGATTCCGGCCCGGTTTCTCGAACAGGTGCTTCATGCGATGAAGAAAGCCGGGGTGGTGGCAAGTCAGCGCGGGGCTCAAGGCGGGTACGTGTTGAGCCGTAAGCCCTCGGAGCTCTCCGTGGCAGACATTCTCGATGCCCTGGAGGGCCCGCTTCTCACGACCAATGGAGAGGTTGGTCCGAAACATTCGTTTTCGCGTGGGGCCAAGCAGGAGGCGCTGCTCGCCCACATTTGGGATCGCGTGAAA
>CABVRO010000147.1 GCA_902500715.1 uncultured Nitrospira sp.
AGGGCTTGGCCTGCACCACCCATTTCATGAAGAACGGCGCATCCGGCGGGAGATCGTCCACCGTAGCTTCCTGTGTCCCCAAGCGCCCGGTCAGCACGATCAGAAAACCCAGCAGGCTCAGGTAGGCTAATAACAGCAGGTTGTCCCGCAGGCGGTCGATGCGTGTCAGCACGAGCGTGTCGTACGTCACCCCGCTGAAGAAAAACAGCGGGGGCAGGTAGGGCTTCCCCAAGACCGATTGGAAACGTTGCAAGGAGACCATGCGCTAGATTTCAGGAGACGCAGACGATTGTCAAACGAAGAGACGAATCAGGCGCCGAAATCGAAAGGCCGTGGCTGCGTTATGAGACGCACGCGCAAGTCGCAACACACAAGCGTATCCTGACCTTCATCATTTCACTGGGCAGCTCAACCTGGCGACCTTCATACCCGCCCAACCCCGGCGCGCCGAGACGCGCCTTCCCCAGCAAGGCCGCAGGAAATGAAGGATTCGAGGCGTACTTTCCCGTACGTTGAGGGTCCGGAACGACTGAGAACGCAGCTGGGGGCCCATGTTCAGCTGCCGGACTACATAAAAGGTGGGAGCGGCGCATACGTCACAGCATGCCCCAACAGACGTTCCAGCCACGCAGCCATATGCTCTTCAGGCAAGGGCGCGCGATTCAGGCGGGCTTCCAGTTGAAAACCGGCGGCGGTGCCGACAATCCCGATAATGGCGGAGGCGTCGCTGCCCTCCGGCATCAACTCCTGGGTCTGGAATTCACAGAGCGTGCTATACAAGCGTCCCTGCGGCTCGATCGTAGCGAGCACTTCCGGCAATTCGCCCAACGCGCAATGCACGGAACAGCGGTACACCGAACGGGCGCCGGGTTGCACCGCGGCAAATGCCTCCAACGCCGGTTCCGAAAAACCCGTCAGGTAGGCCCGCACCGCGGCCGGCTGCGGCGCGAAGGTGGCCGCCAACCGGCTCGCCGGCACGAGAAACTCGTAGGCATCCAGGGAGTTGTATTCGAGCTGACAGGGGCCGAAGGCGTCCGGCCAGGAACAGAAAAACGGCGTTGCCGGATCCGCCGGCCTCAACACCAGGCTATCCTTCTCCACGGAGGTTTCCACCGGCAGGTCCAACGTCCCGATGGCGTCGAGAAAGATCGCCCGCCGCTCATCGATCCATTCCACCCGCCGCGCGTCCTCACGTGTTTCCCCGGGCGTCACCACCTCCTGGGTATGCAGGCGCACGCGTATAAAGGCATGGTTATGCCGGAAGCCCAGCCAGAACATGCACGCGGGGTGATGAAATCTGAGCCCCGGTTTCGTGCGCCAGGGATGGCTGATAGAGCAGTAGGTGCCGACGTCCTGAAACTGCTGATACACCGTACGGTAGCCGCCGGCGAGCAGGAAAAAATCGCCTTGCCAGGCCTCGCGGATATGCAGGAGCGTGACATCTTCCGTGGCCCAGTGATCGAGCTGATCGAATGCGTCGGGAGAATCGACGGCCCAATCCTCGACGTAGCAAATCACATCCCTGGCGGGATGCGCCGGCTTCAGCCCCAAGGTCCCCAGCCGCTCCCCGACCGCCAGCACCTCGCGAAAGGTCAATCGACCCGCGGTCTCCCACCGCCGTTCACGCACAACAACCCTCCGCACTCGCCACGTGACGGCCGAAACCGGATTGCGTCACTTGGCCGACTTCAACGTGCGGCCTTCGATCTTCGTATCGGCGATAAATCGGTCGATCCCGTCTTGCATGAGGCCGGACATGAGGCTTTCGACATCGTCGTTGGTGAACCAGAACACCAGCTTGGTCTGTTCGCCCTGAATGTTGCGTACGGTGCTGCTGTCGTCTGCGAGATTCCTGGCCTTGACGACCAACCGGCTCTCGCCGGTCAATTTGGTATTGAACACCCGGCTCTTCGCGGTCGTCGAGAAGTCCCGAATTTCTCCCCCGATCACGATATCCGCACCTGACACGCCCACGCCAGCCTGTACGACGCGCGCGTCCCAACCGCGACGATTCCACCCGCGCCACCGCAAGGCCTCGGCCAAAGCTTCGGCGACCGTCACGCCGGGAGAGCCGCCGGTGACATTGAAGTTGGTCACACCACCGCCCAGATGGGTACGCTGCCCGATCTTCGTCCGGTCCGCGCGAAGGTCCTCAAACGGCTCGATGACGATTTTTAACGGCTCAGGCTGGCCGCTCTGCACGAATGGTTGGTTCGGTTGCACATTGACCGACACCATTTCCCCGGTTCCGGCACAACCCCAGAGCAGCGCCAATCCCAGCGCCAGACACCATTGACTCGCGATTCGACATCCCTGTGCAATCACACATGCCTCCCTGTCAGTATGTGGCGTACACAACCGCGCCCAGTCTACCCAAGTCCCGGCCGGATGACAAACGGGAAGGCGGCCGTTTCAGCAGAATTTCACCATCGGCCCGGACGACGGCCCGATCAGAGCCAGGCCCGGCGGGCGGGTCAAGGTGTCAGGAGCGGCAGGAGGCTCCGGAATGTGTCACGGCCCACCTCCGGCAGACGGCCCTCGGACATGGCCGGCGAGCCCAACGGCACGAACCGGGCAATCTTAAACCAGGCCCGGCCGGACAAAACAGCCGCCAATTGCGCCTTACGGTCGTGGGTGATCGGCAGGGTGTACCCTTCGCCCCGCTTCCATTCCCAGAAGGTGGGAGCGAGAGACAACTCCAGCCCCTGACCGGCGAGCCGGTGGAAGCGATCGAAGAAGTTTTTCTTGCACTGTTTGACCTGGCCGCCTTCCACGATCATGGCGAAGACCAGATGGTGTCCCCACCAGCAGAGCGAACGAAAGGTGAACTTGTCGTCCCCAAGGAAATGTTTGGGATAATCCAGGTATTGGTACGGGCAGTCTTCAAGCCGCTCGCCCTTCACCACCTGCATTTTTGAGGGATCGAACCCGGGCGGCACCAGCAACGTCATGCCTGCCAGCTCCTCCCGCAACCCGGTCTGGAGCTCGGTGAGTAGATCGCGCACCTTGAGGATGATCCGCTCCTTGGCTCGAAACAGTTCCCCGTCCGCGACCAAGGTAAGTTCAGCGGGTGTCAGCGAGGAGTCTTGTGACGGAAAAGCCACGGAGGCTAACAGCTCACAGAAACACAATATTGACGGGTGCGAACTCCGAATGCCCAGGCGTGTAGCGGCATAGTACCCTGCTTTCGTCGGATGCTCAAAAAGGCTGTCCAGCAAGGCCGCAGCGAGTGAGGACCCGCAGGCGTACCCTCGGGGTACGTTGAGGGTCCGAACGACGCGAGAACGCTGCTGGCGGACTTTTTCAGCATCCGCCTAAGACTTCTGGTGGGATTCAAACACCGACACCTGCAAATCGAATATCCGGCGACAGTCGGCGCACCGCAAACCTACGCTGTCCCGGATCACATCCAGTTCGCGAATCGTGACGGACACGGGATGCTCCTGCAAGCAGGCCACCAGCAATTCCTTCGCCGTCGGGAGCGCCGTAGCGCCAGACATCTCGCCGTCGACCGGCACAGCCGCCACCCGGGCTACCACCTGGGCCGCTGTCATGTGATGCATCATGCGGCAGGACGTGCAGGCAACGATCAGCCGCCCCTCCTCATCGATTCGCTTGAGCGACAGGCAGAGAGGATGGACGGCGAAGCACTGTTGCACGAAGGCGCCGCTTTGAAATCGCTGCCCCATAACCACCTGCGATGTGTCAGCCAGAGCGATTGCCTCGTCCCGCCTGGCCGATCAATTGCGGGATGTTCAAAAAGGTTGTCCGGCGAGGCCGCAGCAATGCGAAGAGGGGAAGCGTACTGGTCAGTACGCTGAGCCTCTGAGCGATACGAGAACAAAGCCGGCAGCCTTTTTCAACATCCCGCTACAGTTTCGCCAACCCCAGCATCATGAGCACACCGAGCGCGTAGGGAATCATACAGGAATACAGCACGGCGTTGAAGGCTCGCTCCGGCGAAATCGATCGGACGGTGTGATCTTTGTAAATGAACTCGTAGGCGAGAATCAGCAGCGTGAGGGTCAGCACGAAGACCCGACTCGTGCGAGGCCAGGTGTAGTGCCCGCTCACAATAAAATTGGCCGTAAAGAAGCCGCTGGAGATAAACAGGAGCGGCGCCAGCACATACCGAAGGGTGTGGGAAAAGTAGACGTGCCAGACCGGTCTGGCGGATCGTTGCTGCGGATCGAGTAAGAGGGTCATGACCCGACTGGCGCAGGTTGGCTGGAGGGCGGCGGAGCGGCTTGCTTCGCCAGTTCCTCGGCGGTCCGGCAGGTTTTGCAGATGCGCGGACGCTGCTTCAGGAAGCTGATCCTTCCGCTGGCCAGACAACTATAGTGCACAAACTCATCGCACACCGCGCAACGCGACCAGCCGCCGCGCAACATCGTCTTATCACGGTAGAGACCCTGCTGGCACACCTTGCAGTTCCGGGGCTCGATCCCCAGCAGCATGGGCTCCCAGTCACCGGCAGCTTTACGAATACTCATAGCGCGGGAGTATAGCGAAGGGTTCGAAGAAAAAACAAGGAGGGAGGGGTACGGAGGGCTGGCCCGGTGATCTCCCGAAAGACACGGCCGGCTCACCGTCTCGCCGGCGTGCGCAAACGTGACGCTCGTTATTCCTCGCGTCGCGCACCTCGCGCAACGCGCGGCCTCGGAAGGCCCTCGTTGAACGCGCGTAGTTGGGTGACCATGAGGCCCGCCCTCCCAAAATGGGACAGAGGGCGAGAAGAAAGGATGATGGGTCCAAGATCGTGCGCGCAGAGAAGGACCGCCAGGCGACTCCCTATGGGAGAAATACCAACCGATTTAGGACGCACACGTCGGCGAGTCGTCAGACTCGCTGAGTAGCCTGGGTAATTCGGGAGAAATCGCCTTCCGTGGGCAGTCGCACCGTTTCAGAAAGGTGTTCCTCGAACACCAGGCCGAACTTCCTCGTCTTCTTCAAAGCCATCACTTCGGCGGCGAGGCCTCTGCGAAGACGTTCGTCAGGAATTTGAGCGATCAGATCTTCAATCTTGGCCATACATCAACATCAAACAAGGTAAAATCGCGCGGAAGCTTACCTGTTTTCTGCAGCTGGCTCCAGTCGCTCCTCTGCACCGGCGGGATGCCGTAAGGGCTTGAGGGTCACTCCTTGTCTAGGAATCAAAGTAACAGCCGAGAAAGCGGCAGGTGGAAAAGCAGGTCATTTACCATCTCGACTAAACCCGATACGCCGCGCGGGTTTGTCCGGCGGCGGCTGTAACAACGGCAACAGCTTCTCGTACACATCCATCAGCGCCGAATCGTGTTCCAATAGCGTTCGGTCGATTTCGGTCAGCCGTTTCAAAATGGCCTGATTCGCGGTAATCTGTTCGCGCAAGCGAACGAACGCCCGCACGACGAACACGCTCATCTGGACCGCCCGCTCACTCCGGAGAATGTTTGCGGCCATCACGGCGCCATGCTCGGTGAAGGCCCAGGGGCGAAATCGAGGATCTCGGTGTTTTTGGGAACCGGTCACAATCTGTGACCGGTTCAGATTCTCCTCTGCAGAGTCAGGCGCTTCCCAGCTTGAAAGCCCACTGTGTGACCTCACATGTTTGAATTCAGTCGTTGTGAGGTGGAAGGCAAAGTCCTCAGGAAATCGGTCGATGTTGCGCTTGACGGCCTGATTGAACGCTTTTGTCGTCACTCCATACAGCCGGGCCAAATCCGCGTCGAGAATGACGCGGTGCCCCCTGATGACGAGGATCAAGGGTTCCAGAGAATCAAGAGCCACGGCGCGTTTTCGGGAAGGCATATTCAGCTTACCTGGATCTCATATGGCCGTCTGCGGGAGAAAAATTCCCGCGCCCGGCTCGCCGCAGGCGAGATCGAAAACATCCTTCAGCAGATGAAACGGCACGGGTTAATGATGGTTGACCACCGCTTCTTTCCCGATCCAATTACATGGGCATAGGACGTTCCGACGGCCCATCGCCGCTGAGGGATACCCTTTTCCCGACAGGAAATCAATCGACAGCCTCTCAAGTATTTGTAGTCATGCTGCTTCCAATCTCGGCCTCACCTCTCCCCAAGGGCTGACGTCCGGCGATCCTCAACTGCGCGCAACCTTCTTACCCGCCCAACCCACTAGCACGCCGAGACGTGCCATTCACCCAAGCGAGGCACTTCCTAGGGTGCGCGTTCTGCGAGCAAGAGGATGCGGAACGCTGGCCCTCTCTTCTCCTCCGTTTGACACTCCCCGAACCCCTTTGTTACTCTCTCGCGCACATGAAGACGCACAGCCCCCTGAGCACTCCGGCATGAGCCCCACGGGCCAACTGACCCCGACCGGTCTGGACATCCGCCAGTACCTCGAACGGAAACGCGAGGAGGTGGATCAGTATCTGCAATCGGTCATTCCGAGTGCCGAGACCATGCCCACGACGCTGCATGAGAGCATGCGGTACAGCCTGTTCGCAGGCGGGAAACGGGTCCGGCCCATTCTGGCCATCGCCGCCGCCGAAGCGGTCGGCCACGCTGGCAAGGCTGTTTTGCCCGTTGCGTCCTCACTGGAATTGATCCACACCTATTCCCTCATTCACGACGATCTCCCGGCGATGGACAACGACGATTTTCGCCGCGGGAAACCGACCAACCACAAGGTCTACGGCGAAGCGATGGCGATCCTGGCCGGCGACGCGCTGCTGACCATGGCCTTCGAACTCTGCGCCCGCGCGAATGCCGAGCACAATCTCGATGCCGCGCGCCAGGTCCAACTGATCCGCGAACTGGCCGTCGGGTCCGGCAACCTCGGCATGGTCGGCGGGCAAGTCCTCGACATTCAGGCCGAAAACAAGGACATCGACCTCGCCACGTTGCAGTCCATCCACAAGCACAAGACCGGCATGCTGATTCGAGCCGCCGTGCGGATGGGGGCGATCACGGCCGGGGCGACGCCTGCACAACTCGACGACCTGACGTTTTATGCCGAACAGATCG
>CABVRO010000148.1 GCA_902500715.1 uncultured Nitrospira sp.
CCGGTTCCTTCGGCATGGGCATTTTTCGCAGCGCCGATCGTGGCGGGTCCTGGACTTCAGCTAACCAGGGACTCACCGATCCGTTCGTGCTCTGTCTCACCACCGGCAAGGACGGCGCGATCTACGCGGGTACCTTTCGCGGCGGCGTTTTCCGATCGCGTGACGGAGGCAAGAGCTGGCAGCCGGTCAATAAAGGCCTCAAGCGCCTGGAAATCAAGGCCTTGATGATGGATGCCAAGGGGCTCTATGCCGGAACCGGCGACGGCGTCTATCTGTTGAATACCGCGCAGGATCACTGGAAGGTGGTATCCACCGGTTTGGATGAGATTCTGGTGCACGCGCTGGCCCGAACCGACGACGGGACCCTGTACGCCGGCACCTCCGGCAAGGGCGTGCATAGTTTGAAAGAGCGGACGCCAGGATGGACACGTCTCCGGCAGGGACTCAAGGACCATGAAGGGCTCGTGGAGAATTTTATCCGAGTGCTGGCCGTGGATAAGGAACAGGGTGTCTATGCCGGCACGTTCGACGGCGGTGTCTTCCGCAGCGGCGATGCAGGCAAAACCTGGTCGCCGATCAGTCGGGCCTTGCCGAACGATTCGATCCGCGGTTTGATCAGCAACGAGCGTGGCGTCTATGTCGCTACGGGTCGGGGAATCTTCAAGACCGTGGACAAGGGGCGGCAATGGGTTCCCTTGAACAAGGGGCTCAGCAATCTGTCGGTGCAAGTGTTGATCGAAGGTGAAAAAGGGGGCTTCTACGCCGGCACCAGTTCGGGGGTCTTTCGCAGCGATGACGATGGTCTCACCTGGACGGCGGTCAGCCAGGGATTGGAAGGGGAGAGTGTAGCGCCCTTCAAGTTTAACTGAGTAGGAAAGGATACGAAATGACGGCACAAGCAGGTTCACCGGTCGCGACCATTTCTGTCACATCCAAGAACGAGCCATGGGGCGAGATCGTGCTGCGTCTGTTTCCCGACGTGGCGCCCAATCACGTGAAGAACTTCGTGGATCTGGCGAAAAAGGGCTTCTACAACGGCACGACGTTTCACCGGGTGATCCCCGGGTTCATGATTCAGGGCGGCGATCCCAACAGCAAGAATCCGGACCGGGCGTCGCATGGAATGGGTGGTCCAGGCCACAACGTGAAAGCGGAGTTCAACAGCAAGCCGCACAAGCGGGGCACATTGTCCATGGCGCGCGCCAACGATCCGGACAGCGCGGGCTCGCAGTTTTTTATCTGCGTCAACGATGCCAACTTTCTGGACTGGCAGTATACGGTCTTCGGTGAAGTGCAAAGCGGACTGGACGTGGTCGACAAAGTGGTCGGCTCCAAGCGCGACGGGCGGGATAACCCGCTGGAGCGCGTCGAAATGACCGTCACTATCACCGAGTGATGGTCGTGAACCGTAACAAGTAAAACGTACAACGTGAAGAGGGGAAACTCAAAGAGAGAGGGGCGGGTCGGCCGCTGTTTCGCGTTTCACGTTTCACGGATGACGGTCTTTGCCGCAGCGGCCTTGGCCGCTGCGGGCTGTGCCATCCCCCAGGTCCCCTCGCGGACCGTCTACGAAGATCCCGTCAATTTTGTCCGCCTCGAATTGGATTCCAATGTGCTGCCGGAATGGCCGCCGGGCCATTTCACCCATCCGGCCCAGTTCTCTCACGACCAGGTGCGTCGTGTGCTGATGGGCCTTACGGTGCAAGAGCACCGGGCTTCGATCCAGCGCTGGATTTCCGGGGACTCGATCCGGTTGCCGATGTTTCGGGATGGGGAGATCGCGATTCTGGTCCCGCAGTTGGTCGAAGCGTTACGGTTGGCGCGGGAGAATGAGCGGGTCACCTATTACCTGAGTCAGCCGCAGACGTCGGTCAAGCGGATCATCACGTCAGGCGGGCTCTACGTGAGGGGGACTGAACTGCACTTTATTTTGGGAAATTGGCAAACCGTGTACGGTATTCCGGCCTACGGCATGATTTACGATCGCCGCTACCCCATGAATCCCATCGTCTCCAAAGGCTTCGACCTGTTTTTCGATCTCGACCAGGCCATGGTGATTCAGAGTACCAGCATCTGGGACTGGCTTCTCGCGAACTCCAAGGACGAACTGGTGATCGACCTCGCACGAGTCTTCCCCGGCCAGCCGGTCTAGCCCGGACTATTCCCGACCGCCCGCTCCGTCGTCCGATCCTCTCGCCCAGCGAGGCTTTTCTCGCTCGGCTGCCCGGCCGCCTCACCGGCTCGGCGGCGCGCACAGACATGGCGCTCTTTCGTCATCGCGCCGTGCGCCCTCGACGGACTGCCAGTACGCCTGCGTCGGCCTCACGTGCGAGAAGCTCCGGCGGGCTTCGGTCTCACACGCCTCGCGAAGGCATTCATGAATAATCCTGGCTAGGAGCCTGAAACACGCGTCCATGGTGAAGTGGGAAGAAAAGTCACCACGCATCACGCGTCACGAACGGCGAGCATGCCTCGGTCGGAGCACCTGCTAATTGGCCGGGTGCGGGCCCACTGCATCCGGTGAAGGGGAGCTGGCGCGACTCAATAAAAGCGCGCGCCCGGTGTCGTCGCCCTGAGACGTGTAGGCCAGCGTGACTTCCGCGATCTTGTAGTCGAATTGGGTTTCAGCCAACCGGGTTTGTGCCGCGGTCACCGCCACTTCCGATTGCGTCACTTCCACCACCGTGCCCAACCCCAGTTTGTAGCGTTGTTTCGAGAGCTGTAATGCTTCTTGCGCAGTCTTCACCTGTTCTTCCGCCAGGGTGATCTGTTGAGCGAAGGTCAGGGTGTCGAGATAGGCGTTGGTCACCTGTTGCGTCAGGGCCTGTTCGATATTGCTGGTTGCGGCGGAGGCGGCTTGACGATTGGCGTTCGCCTCCACGACTTGATTCTCGATCAGAAACCCGGTGAACAGAGGCATCGACACCATCGCCCCCGCCATCCACCACCCGCCGGTCTGCTGGTTCTGGCGGGCATCGAAGGGATCGAAGGTTCCGCCGCTGGCGATCGCCGAGACCGTCGGCAGGTACTGGCGTTTGGTCGCGGTGAGTCTCGCATCGGCTGAAGCGGTCTGCTCCTTCGCGCGTTTCACTTCCGGATGCGACAGGCTTTCGTTGATCAGGCTTTCCAGCGTCTTCTGTGGACGCACCTCCACGGAAATGTCTTCGAGGACGTAGTCGTCGGCTCCGACAATGCCCATGGTCCGGTTCAAGTCGGCATAGCTGGCTTTGAGATCGTTGCGGCTGCGCACCAGGAGCGATTGCGCATTGACCAGTTCCACATGCGCCAGATCGAAGTCGAGCTTCGATTTCAGTTGCTGCCGGTAGAGGGTTTCGATCTGCCCGGCGATGATCCCGCGTTCCCGGACGGTTTCTTCGGCAATCTGAACCAGTCGCCGCCGCTTGAGACTGTTCAGATAGGCGCGTTGCACATACAGCAACACGAGGGCGCGGCGAGCGCTGACATCCTGCCCCTGCGCGCGTTCGGCCAGTTTGTTCGACTCCACCAAATTGCTCGTGTAGCCGAAGTCGTAGATGCGCTGGTTGGCGATGACACCGCCGGTGAAGGTGGTCTGGTTTTCACGAAGTAGTCCCCCACCGACCAGGAAGCGCGGGTTGCTCACCCCGGCGCCCGCCACCGTGTTGGCGTTTGCATAAACCTGCGGGTAGTAGAGGGAGCGGGCCTGTTCGGTGCGCGCTTCCGAGGCTTTCAAGTTGGCCGCGCCTTCGAGCAGCATGGGGTGGTTCTTCACCGCGATATCGACGGCGCGCTGCACTCCGAGCACAGTCCCGCGAGGAAGCGTCTGGTGCTGTTCCGTGTCTTGGGCCTTCGCGGCCACGGCGGGCAGCAGGGGCAACACCATCATTGCCAGTGTCAGGAACATCGTCCGGGGTACTAAGCGGCTCATGGGCGTTCTCCCTGTTTCTGCGAGGCCCCGTTCGGTGCGGACATCGGAGGCGGGGGAGTGCCACCGGGAACGCGACGCTCGAATTTCTGTTGGGACGGTTTGGCGTCGGGCAGATTGAACGGCGAAGCCTGGACCGGCATGCCGTTCAGCAGGCGGCGTTTCCCGACCGCGACCACTTCTTCGTGGCCCTGCAAGCCAGAGGTGATTTCGATCCAGCGGCCGTCACTGATGCCGGTCTGTACTACGACCGACTTGGCCTTGCCCTCTTCGACAATGAAGACCGATTTGCCTTTGGGTGTACTGATGACCGCCTGCGGCGGAACGACGAGAGCCTGCGGGATTTCCCGCAACCCGAGCGCCACTTCGGCAAAGGTGCCGGGCCGGAGGGCATGGTCGCTGTTCGGCAAATCGATTTCGACCAGCAGGCTTCGTGTTGCGGGATCAAGCGCCAGGGTGGAGCGGGTCACCACGCCGGTGAACGACCGATTGGGGAGCTCCGCGACCTTCACGGTGGCGGTGGTTTTACCGGGAACGACCCAGGGGCTGTCGTCTTGCGGAACGTTCGCATAGACCCGCACCGTGTTGAGATCCATGATCGTGAACAAGGGAATCGCACTGGTGGCCGAGGAGGTGGCGATCTGGATCAAGGAGCCGGGATCGGCGAAGCGCGCGGTGACGACGCCGTCGTAGGGCGCGCGGACTTTGGTGTAGTCACGCATCACGACGCGCTGCTCCATCAAGTGCCGGGCCCCCTGATACGCCGCTTCCGCCACGTCCACGTCCTGCCTGGCGATGACATCGGGCGACTCTTTCCACACCTTATCGAGCCGTTCGTAGGTCAGCTTCTTGATTTTGTAGTCCGACACGGCCTGTTGGTACTGCTCTTCCACTTCAGGGGCATCGATGACGGCGACCACCTCGTTCTTTTTTACCGCATCGCCCTTGTCCGGGCCGATCCATTTCAGATAGCCGGCGACTTTGGCGTAGAGCGTGGTTTGGTACAAGGGCGAGACGTTGGCCGGCAGTTTGATCGTATACACCAGGTCTCGACGGGTCGGTTTAGTGACCTGTACGTCGACCGGTGTAGAGTCCAGTTCCGCAGGCCTCGGGCCGGCCGGCGGTTCCGCTTGCGCCGTCGTAGCCGGTCTTTCCGGAGCCGAGGGAGCAGCCGGTTCGTCGCTCTGCCAGGAGAGATAGCTGCCGATCGCCAGGACCAGGAGCACGGCTGTTCCGATCCAGAGTCGCGTACGGTTGGAGCGTTGCACGGGCTGGGGCGGGACTACCTGTTCGGTCATCAAATTTCCTCCAGAGTCGCGGGCGCGGTCGAAGACACAGGGGGACGTTCCCGGCGGATCAGCACCAGGGAATGCATACTGGGGACAACCAACAACGTCATGATCGTGCTGACCGCCAATCCGCCGACCACCGCGCGGGCCAGGGGCACCATGGTTTCATTGCCTTCGCCGAAGCCGAGGGCCAACGGCAGCAGACCGAGAATCGTCGCCAGGGCCGTCATGAGGATCGGGCGAATGCGTCGCCGTCCCGCTTCGAGCACGGCATGTTCGGCCGTAGCCCCATGACGGACCATACGATTGGCAAAGTCGACCAGCAGAATACTGTTCGACACCACGATGCCCATCATCATCAACGTGCCGATCATCGACTCGACATTCACGGAGGTGTTGGTGAGATGCAACGTCAAGACCGTGCCGATCCACCCCAGCGGAACCGCCACCAGGATGATGAGGGGATCGATGAACGACCGGAACAGCGCGACCATCACCAGATAGATCAGCACGACGGCGAGCGGAAGCGCCAACGCAAAGTTCTGAATCGCCGACCGCATGTTGGCCACCTCGCCGCGCAACTGCACCGTCACGTCTTTCGGTAAGGTGATGCCGGCCAGCACCTGCTCGATGTCTTTGGCGACCCGGCCCAGGTCGTTCCCGACCGGTGTGACCAGGACGTTGATCAATCGAGAGAGATCGTAGTGATCGACCGAATCGGGCCCCGTTTTGAATTTCAGCGAGGCCACATCCCGCAGCATGACGGGTGGTCCTCGCCGGTCGTCGCCCGATGCGTAGTAGCCGCTGGTCAGTTCCATCTGCCGCCCCGCGAACGGGGTGTTCTGGAGGGCCAGGCTGGAACCGGGCATGCCGCCGCCGGTGAGGCTGGCCGTCGGCAGCAACGGCGTCCGGGCGCCGATGATCGGAATGTTCAGTAAGTCTTCCGTCGTGGTGAGGGCTTGCTCCGGATATTGCGCCAGCAAGAAATATCCGTTGGCAGTCTTGGGATCCAACCAGTAGTTGGGGGAGAGGGCGATGTTGGAGCTGATGCCGGTTACCACGTCCACCACGACGCGGTTCTGGTTGATGCCGTAGTAGGCGGCCTTGGTGCGATCCACATCGATATGCAGTTCGGGATAATTCTTGCCCTGCTTGATCCGCACATCGACCGTGTTGGGCACCTGTGCGATGCGTTGTTGAATCTGCTCTGCGACCGGCCTGATGACATCGAGTTTGGGTCCCTTCACCTGGATGTCGATCGGGGCCTTCAGGCCAAAATTCAATACGTCGCTGATGATGCCCCCGGTTTGAAACGCGACCTCCACGCCAGGCAAGGAGGCTTTCAACCGCTTGCGCAGGTCTGCAATGTAGTCTTCGGTGTGCCCCTTGTGACCGGTGACGAGGTTGACGAGCACAAAGGCCGTATGGTTGCCCGTGTTCGGCGCAAAACGGGCGGCATCGCCGTAGTAGAGTCCGGTGTTCGAGATGACTTCCTCGAGGTCGTCCTTGGGGATCGTGTCGTGCACGAGTTGTTCGATGCGTCCTACGATCGCCGTGGTCTTTTCGATACGCGAACCTTCCGGCGCCATCACCGACATGGTGAAATTGCCTGCATCTACCTTGGGGAAGAACTC
>CABVRO010000149.1 GCA_902500715.1 uncultured Nitrospira sp.
GAGTGACCGCCATGGGCTTGGACGAGATTCTCTTTCGTGGCATCAACGGCGTGGCAGGGCAATCGAGCCTGCTTGATTGGGTCGGCGTCGAATTGGCCAAACCGGGCAACCTGCTCTTTCCCGTGCTCTTGGCCGCCGCCTACTGGGCCTGGGTCAATTGGCGGGAATGTGTGATGGGCGGGGCAATGCTCGCTGGGGTGGTCGGCGCGACCGATGCGGTCGGGACGCAATTAAAAAGTTTGGTTCAGCGCCCGCGTCCCTGTGTGACGCTTGCAGACGTGCATCAACTGCTGGGCTGCGGCGGGGCCTTTTCCTTTCCCTCCAATCACGCGGCCAATACGGCTTCGGCAGCGGCGTTCTTCCAGGTGCTCTATCCAAGGTCGGGCTGGATCAGCTGGCCGCTTGTGGCCGCAATCGGCATGTCACGCGTCTACATCGGGGCCCACTATCTGACAGATGTGATGGGCGGATGGGTGGTAGGCGGATTGATCGGGGCGGGCGTGGCCTGGTCACTGACCCGCTGGTCGCGATTCAGGCCGCGTACTGAACGCATGGCTCCCGCCGGGGTGCGACAACCTTCGACCAGTTAGATCTCCTGACCATCTTATGATGCCAGGCAGGCAAGGAGGGACGTTCGATAGTGCTCCTGGTCGTAGTTGCGCCCGATCAGTACCAGGACATGGTCTGGTTCATCGAGCAGCATAACCGGCGCCACGGTGCGGGTGCGGGGTGGAAAAAACTGAAACTCCTGCAGCTCGGGTTCTCCCGCAAAACGAAAGAATCCTTTGGCCCGTTCCATACCTTCCGGCAAGGACTTCATCCATTTTATGAACTTTGTGCGATCGAGTGGTTTCGGTAGACGAACCGTCGTCACCATCGGATGGTGAGAGGCGCGGATGTCCGGTGCTGGCGGTTTACCAAACTGTACATTGGTCGGTCGCGGGTGGGTTGCAGGCACGGCGAGCAGGGCGGCTACGTCGAGCCTGGCGTGATTGGTCTCCCAGATTCGTCCGTACGGATTGAGGCGCGTTATGACTTCGCGAAATTGTTCCCAGTGTCCCGGAATGTAGAGATCCCGCTTATTGAGGATCAGGTCATCCGCATATTGAATCGCATTGCGCGTGACGAGTTCCGCCATGCCGCTATCGGGCAGAGGCACCGGATGCAGCATCGCAAGAATCCGTTCAAGTTTCGCGATGCGCGACACGTAGGCATCCGTGACGGCATCGACCACTTCCGCCGGGTCCGCCATACCGGAACATTCCAGCACGATCACGGTGGATCGGTAGTCCTGCACGAGCTGAGTGATGCTCCAGGCCAGATCGTCTTTGGTGTCGCAACAGATACAGCCGCCGGCGAGATTGAGGACCTGCTCGGCAATGGTCCCTGCGCGCGGACCGTCGATGCTGACTTCGCCCGCCTCGTTCATGAGCACGCCGACCTTGTGTCCCTGGCTGTTCCAAAATTCCAGAAGCCGCATGAGCAGGGTGGTCTTGCCCGCGCCGAGCGATCCGCAGAGCATGTAGAAGGGGATGGGAAGAGTCTGTGTCATGCGCCCCATTGTAGCCGGTGAAGTCCTGTGACGGCTAGCGGTCGCTCAAGCAAGTGCAAGAAATCCAGCGCACTGGCAGGGCTGGTTTCTGGGCGGATTGTTTCAATATCCGCCTAGTGGTGGCTGTGAAGAAATTCCGGATGCGAATGATGGTCGTGGAGTTTTGAGAGGTCGCAATGCACGGCGTCGGGGTGGCAGCATTCGGTTTCGAGCTGGATCGTCAGGTGCTTGATGCCGAAGTCGGTTGTGATGCGCTCTCGGATGGTATGGAGGAGGTCGCTGGTCAGGGCCTCATCGTGCCCATCGACTTGTACATGCGTGGTCATCATGATGAGGCGCGGCTCAACCGCCCAGATGTGGAGGTCATGCACGTTCTTCACGCCGGGAATGGATTCGATGGTGGCGGCGACCTGCGCGGGGCTGACGCCGGGCGGGGTGGACTCCAGGAGAACCTCAAGCGATTCTTTAAAGAGTGGCCAGGCGCCACGGACAATCGCGATGACGACGAAGAGGCTCACGAGCGGGTCGAGTACGGACCAACCGGTCAACATGATGATGCCGCCGCTCACCACAACCCCCAAGGAGACCCAGGCATCACTGAGCATGTGCCAAAAAGCGCTGCGGATATTCAGGTCGTCCTTCGCGCCATGTTGCAGCAGGAGGGCAATGGAGAGATTCGCCGCAAAGCTGATGAGGGCGATGAGCATGACCCATCCACCCGGCACCGGGACGGGCGTCATGAGGCGTTCGAGGCTCACGAGGGTGATGCCTCCGGCCGTCAGGAGGAGGATGAACGAATTGAGGAACGCCGCGACGATCCCTGCCCGGTGGTAGCCGAAGGTCCGGCTGTCGGTCGCGGGTCGGGCCGTCAGGACATGTGCATACAGAGCCAGGAACAGGGAGCCTTGATCGACAAGGTTGTGCCCGGCGTCCCCGATCAGGCCGATGCTGTTGGTGAGGAACCCGCCGGCAAATTCCGCAACGACGATGACGGCGTTGATCGCCAGCGCGATTCTGAGTTGGGAGCGGAGTTCATGGTAGGTGTGAGAAACCATCGGCGTCAGTGTCTCACGAGAGACTGATGAGGGCAAGCCGTTGGGAGCTCTTGATGCGGCCGATATGGGGCGAGGCGCAGGATCGGTCCGAATCAATCGGCGCAGGGCAAACGAGACGCGAGGCAGACTGTCACTGCGATGCGGCGAGTGCCTTGAGTTCTTCTCCGCTGATCGTTTCTTTTTCGAGCAGCACCTGTGCCGCCTTCCGCAGGATAGCCTCCTGGGATGTGATGAGGTTGCGGGCTCGTTCAAATTGTTCATCGATCAAGAGCCGGACTTCGCAATCGATTTCGCGGGAGGTCTGTTCGCTGTAGTCGCCCGGTGTCTGCGAAGGGCCGGTTTGCAGGAAGATCGACTGCCGGTCCCGCTCCAGGCTGACCTGGCCCAGTTTCTCGCTCATGCCGTAGGCTTTGATCATGCTCTTGGCGATGTCGGTGGCCTTGCGCAAATCGTCCTGCGCGCCGGTAGACACCTCGCCGTAGATGACTTCCTCCGCCGCGCGGCCGCCCAGTAGGATGGCGATGCGATTTTTCAACTCGGACACGGTCATGAGAAAGCGGTCTTCGGTCGGGAGTTGCATGGTGTAACCCAGCGCGGCAATACCTCGAGGAATAATTGAGATTTTGTGAACCGCATCGCCGCCCGGAATGGAAAGGGCCATCAGCGCATGGCCGACCTCGTGATGGGCGACCCGGGCCCGTTCCATTTTATTCAGCACCCGATTTTTCTTTTCCAACCCACCGATGACCCGCTCGACCGCCTCCTGTAATTCAGACAGGCTCACGGTGTCCTTACCGCGCCGTACGGCCAGTAAGGCCGCTTCGTTGAGGAGATTCGCGAGATCGGCCCCGACGAAGCCTGGTGTCATGGCGGCAATGGTGTCGAGATCTGCCTGGTTGGCGAGGGTGATGCTGCGCGCGTGGACTTTCAAAATGGCGAGGCGGCCGATCTTGTCGGGCCGGTCCACCAGCACCTGACGGTCGAAGCGGCCGGCTCGCAGCAGCGCGGGGTCCAAAATCTCCGGGCGATTAGTGGCGGCCACGAGAATGACACCGACGCGGGAGTCGAAGCCGTCCATTTCGACCAGCAATTGATTCAGTGTCTGTTCCCGTTCTTCGTGCGCCATCGGACCGACCCCGCGGGCTTTGCCCAGCGCGTCGAGTTCGTCGAGGAAGATGATGCAGGGGGCCTTGCCCTTGGCCTGCTCGAACAGGTCGCGGACGCGGGCCGCGCCGACGCCGACGAACATTTCCACGAACTCCGAGCCGCTGATCGAAAAAAACGGCACGCCGGCCTCACCCGCGACCGCCTTCGCGAGCAGCGTCTTGCCGGTGCCCGGAGGTCCGACGAGCAGGATGCCCTTCGGAATCTTGCCGCCGAGGCGCCGGAACTTCTCCGGCGTCTTGAGAAATTCGATGATCTCTTCCAGTTCCTGCTTCGCCTCGTCGACGCCCGCCACGTCGGCAAAGGTGACCTTGACCTCGTTCTCCACATAAATTTTGGCCTTGCTTTGGCCGACCGTCATAAAGCCCTGGCTCTGGCCCATGCGGCGCAGCAAAAACCACCAGACTCCGAAGAACAGGACGATCGGCACAATCCAGGACAAGACATCCCGGAACAGGGTGCTTTCGATCATGCCCGTCACTTTGACCTGGTGTTGGGCAAGGTTGCGGAGCAGATCCGGGTCTTCGATGCGAATGGTATGGAAGACCTTATCTTCCTTCATCTTGCCGTGAATGACTTGCGGCGAGACCGTCACTTCAGTGACCTTGCCCGCTTCCACGGCGCTCTTAAAATCGCTGTAGGGAATTTCACTGGGATTAAAAAGCGTGGGCAGAAAGGTCTGGACCAGGATCAGGACCCAGAGGGCGATGAACATGTACCAGATGGAGAATTGTCGTTGTTTGGGATCCATGGTCCTTCAAGCAGGCCGGGAGTCGCGATCTGCAGATCCGATGATAACCATCCGATTCGCTCAGCTTACGGGATCTCCTGTCACCACACCATGAACACATCGATTCAGTCAATGGGTGTTAATTGTTCTTGGATCGCAAGCGTTCCGAGAGCACCGGGTATTGAGCGGTTCCCATGCCGAAGTTGCCGGTGGCGGTGTCGGCTGCGATGACACGGAGCGTGATGCCGTCGGGTGCGTCTTTGGAAAGCGGCACGAAGAACGGCGCCTCGAATCGACTCTTCTCTCCGGCGTAGAACATCTGCAGCCGCTCGACGATGCGGTCCCCGATCAGCAGTTCGGCGTAGATGTGAATTTTTCGCGAATCCCAGTCGCTGTGCGGCCGGACCAAGGCGCCGGAGAGGGTGCGGACCGAGGCCTTCAGCATGACATCTTCTTTCGCGATAAGCGGTTCCCCGGGTTTGGGCGATTCGAGTTGGACCAGGTAGCCGTACAGATGGAGCACGATGCCGTCGTTGGTCAGGTCGTGGCCGGGAATCAGCAGCACGGTCTTGCTCGCGCGCTGCAGGGCCTTGGGGTAAGCCAGTGGTCCTTCGGCGGTGATTTCCACCAGGGTCGGGCGGGCCAGGTCGAGTGTCGCACTGAACGCCGCAGCGGGGCGGCCGCTGTAGAGCGGTTCGTCCATCAGGTGCGGCGTACGCATGATTTGCGTCTGATCGCCGGGCTCTCCCTGCTGGAGGCCGGAGGCGAGTAATTGCCCGGTCGCCAGGTCGGTGATGGTGACGCGTGCGCCGCCGACCTCATGCCCCAGGACGAGGGAACGGTGCGCGACGACGCGGACGAGCACCGTCGTGGGCACAGGGTCATTGTAGTGGGTTTTACTCTCGATCTCGGATTCGGACGGTTCCGGGGTGAACGCAGCGCTCACGCTGCTCAGCAGCACGAGAAGCCAGGTGCCGATCAGCCGGGTGAGAGAGGCGCGGTTCATTTCACTTTGGTGCCGGGGTCCACGTCTTCGACGAACGTGGCGAGTCCCCGCACTTCGCTGTCGCCGGCCGCGAGGACCATGCCCTGCGATTCGATGCCCATGAGCTTGGCCGGCTTCAGGTTCGCCACGATGACGATGGTTTTCCCGATGAGGGCTTCCGGTTCATATTTCTTGCCGATGCCGGCGACGATCTGTCGCTGTTCGCTGCCAAGGCTGACCTGGAGCTTGAGCAGCTTTTCGGATTTCGGAACCCGCTCCGCCGACAAGACTTTCGCCGCCTTCAGTTGGATTTTCATGAAGTCGTCGATGCCGATCTGCGCCGGTTGCGCGGCAGCGGGGGCGGCGGTCGCAGGGGCCGGGCTTGGGGCTGCAGCGGGGCTCGGAGTCACAGGGGCTGGCTGCGGAGATGCAGGTGTCTCGCTCACGGGTTTGGCTCCTTGTGGTTTGGTTTCGATGCGAGGGAAAAGGGAACTTCCCTTTGCAATCGACCGCCCGGGAAGGTCGGTCCAATTGATCGCAGCAGCAACAAGAAAGACGGAAGAATTCCAAGCTAGTCCGAGCTGTCTCAGAATTTCTTCGGCTTTGCTTGGCATGAAGGGGTATAGAAGTATGCCGACCGTCTTCAGAATGGCGGCAAGGTGGAAGAGGACTTCATCGAGATGGGCTTTTGCATTTGGTTGCTTAGCCAACTTCCAGGGAGCAGTTTGGTCGATGTATTGATTTGCCCATTGCACTAGTTCCCAGACGGCCTCGAGAGCTTTTGTAAACTCCAGCCGATCCAGATGAACGTGGACGCGTGCAACAACATCACCAAATTTGGTGGTCATGTCCTGCTGAATCTGTGCGTGGGGAATAACGCTGCCCGCGAATCGCTCAATCATGGTGAGGCTGCGGCTCAAGAGATTCCCAAGATCGTCCGCAAGTTCGCTGTTGATCCGTCCAAGTAACGTCTCGTGAGAGAAGTCTCCATCATAACCGAACGGCACTTCCCGCAGGAGGAAGTAGCGGAACGCATCCGCGCCGAATTGATCGATTATCGCGTTGGGATCGACGACGTTCCCGCGGCTCTTGGACATCTTCTCGCCGTCGACGGTCCACCAGCCGTGCGCAAAAATCGAGTGAGGCAGCGGGCGCTCCAGCG
>CABVRO010000150.1 GCA_902500715.1 uncultured Nitrospira sp.
TGGCGACGGTGGTCGGGGTGTTGGTGGAAGTGCCGGTCATGTTGTCCGTCTGCAGTGTCTGCAACAAGACGAGGCATTGGTTCAATCAGGAGGTCGGCGCATGAAGGGACGAGTGTTATTCCTCTGTACCGGCAACTCCGCACGCAGTCAGATGGCGGAGGGGTGGTTGCGGCATCTGGCTGGCGATCGGTTTGAGGTGTTCAGCGCGGGCACTCACCCGGTCGGCTTGAACCCCGGCTCGGTCGAAGCGATGGCCGAGGTCGGCATCGACATTTCGGCGCACCGTTCGAAGTCTGTCTCTGAATTTCTGACGCAGCCGTTCGATTACGTCGTGACGGTCTGCGACCGGGCCAAAGAGTCCTGCCCGACCTGGCCGGGGCCCACCCATCTGTTGCATTGGAGTTTTGACGATCCGGCAGGGGTGCTGGATGAGGGGGACCGCCGGCAGGTTTTTCGGCGTGTGCGTGATGAAGTCGCCGCCGCGATCCGAGCCTTCCTTGCTCCCTCACCCACCGCATGATCGCTTTGCCGGTCCTACTCCAATAAGAGGACAGAGAGAAATTCGTTCAGATGGCATGTGGGGATCCTGTCCGGCTGTGGTAAACCGGCAATCGATGGCACCGACCAGGTCTTCGCGGAGGCGTTAGAGAATTCTGGTGAGGAGCAAATAGCTCAGGGCGGCGAATCCAGCGGCGGCAGGCAGCGTCACGACCCAGGCCAGCGCCATGTCGCGTACCGTTGTCCAGCGCACAGCGGAAAGGCCCTTGAGCAGACCGATGCCGATAATTGCCGAGCTGCTGACGTGTGTCGTCGAAACCGGCAATCCGAGCCAGCCGGAACAGAGCACCAGGGTCGAGGTCGTCAGGTTTGCTGTCAGTCCTTCCGCGTGATCCATGCGAGTGACTTTTTCGGCCAACACCTCGGTCACCCGGAATCCACCGAAATAACTGCCCAGTCCCATCGCGAGAGCCACGCCCCCGAACGCGATAACCTGAGATAAGGGGCTTGGCCAGGTTGCCGCCGGGCTCCCGAGGAGCAGCATGGCCACAATCTTCGGCGCATCGTTCGTGCCGCGCGCAAACGAGGCGAGGCCGCTGGAAATCCAATGGATCGTATCCAGACCCAGGACCAATCCCTGTAAACCGGCGCGATCGCATTGTGACGGAACGGCCATCACCGGCTGACCGAAGCTCTTGTTTTGGAAGAGGGTTCGGGTGTTTCCGTGAGAGTTAATCGACACGAGCGCACAGGAGGCCGGCATGACGCAGAGGCACGCCCCTTCCCACCTCGCCGCCGACAGACGCACGGCTGGATGGAGTATGAGGGATACGCCGAGCGCGAGGAACGGACTCAGCAGCAACGGGAGCGCGATCTTTTTTCCGATGTCCGGCCACAGCAATCCCTCACCCGCAAACGCCATCAGACCGGTTCCGACAATCGCACCGGTGAGCGCATGGGTCGTCGAGACGGGGAGTCCGGTCCGTGACGCAAAGAACACCCAGGCCATAGCCCCGGACAGAATGGCCAGTGCGATGGTGGGCGAGATGATCGTGCCGGCTTGCAGAAGGCCGTTGCTGAATGTTGTGACCATGGCCCCGGCAACCAGCGCGGCGACTCCGGCTCCAGCCATGGTCCAGATCGTTCCCCAGACGATGGCCGTGCGGTAATTCGTCAGACCACTGCCGACCAAGGTGGCGATCGCCTTCGAGACGTCGTTGGTACCGTTCGCGAATGCCAATGCCAGGACGAGCAGAAATGTTACGTAAGGTAGGGTCATAGCAACTGCTAGGTGACGGCGCCCCCGCAGGAAGAACCGGAGCCGGCTGTGCACCCGTAGCAGTGGTTCCTCGTCACGATCTGACGATGGTGCAGGCGTGCAGGATCGAAGTCTCGAATGTGTTGTGGGGTTCCCTGCAAGACCGGCAATTCCAGCATCTGATTGAAGTCGCAATCGTAGAGGGTCCCGTCCCATCCGACCGACAGGGTGTAGCGGCACATGACGCCCGCTGCCGCCGCCGGGTTGAAGGCCGCGGCAAGCCGTTCCATGTAGCCTTCGTAGTTGCCGCTTTCGATGAGGAACTCCAGAAAGCGGCTGATGGGCATATTGGTAATGGTATACAGATGGGTGAAGGTGACGTCGTGACGGGAGGCCAGCTCTTTCCGGAACTTCGCCTCGATCCCGTCCTGTTTCGGCGGAAGAAAGGCGCCGACCGGGTTGTGCACCAGGTTGAGCGTCAGTCCGCTTCCTTCTTTGCCGTAGCCCAGCCGGTTCAATAAGCGAAGGGCCTCCATCGATTTGTCGAAAATGCCCTCGCCGCGTTGCGCATCCGTCTGTATCGCCTGATAGGACGGCAGCGATGCAATCACTTCCACATGGTGCTGCGCGAGAAACTCTCCCAGGTCGGCTTGCGAAGGCAGGAGCAACACGGAAAGATTGCAGCGATCCAGCACCTGACGGCCCAATGATCTGGCCTGTTCGACGACCCAGCGAAAATGCGGATTCAGTTCGGGGGCGCCGCCGGTGATATCCACGGTGGGAATATCCGTGCGAGCCAGGGCTTGGAGACAGAGGTCGAGCGTGTCTTTCGACATGACTTCCGTCCGGTCGGGTCCCGCGTCAACGTGACAATGGCGGCAGGTCTGGTTACACAGCTTTCCCAGATTGAGCTGGAGCGACGTGATCCCGGTCGCGTGAAGCGGATACAGTCCGGCCTGATCGAGGGTCGCTTCGAACGGCTGACAGACCGTTGTCTGGGCCAGCCGATGCAACTGCTCCGATGCGACTGCGAGCGGATCCCGTCGAGCGAGTAGGCTTAGACCCATCGGATCGATCCTTTCCTCATCGGCAGACGGCTCAGCAACAACCGCCGGTTGGATTACAAGCGACTTCAGTGCCGTCCACCGCTGCCGAGGCTCGTTGGTAGATCGTGAAGTGAGGGCGATAGGCCTCCTGCGTCAGGACCTGGAGGGTCTTGGAACAGATTTCCAACGGCACACCGCGGTAGTACTGATGATGATCGTCGTCCTCGGCGCTGATGATCGGCCCTGTCAGAATCGCATAGGCGCCTTGCCAGACGCAGGGCTTCTGTTCCGGGAGGATCGCGCATCGGCGCGGGTCGGTGGCGGCGAGCGTGACGGGCGTGGGGCCGAGAAGAAACAGCGAACGCAGCGGCCCGCTCTGCAACAGTTGCTTGCGATCGGCGTCGATGGCTTGCGGCACGCCGCGTTCGTACCGTTGGCCCAATTCATCCGTGACGCTTGAGAAGGGACCACGGAGCGTGGCATAGGAGGAGGCGCGCTGATCGGCGACCGGCGGGAACTTGTATCCTGTGAGCGTCACCGAGAGGAAATGGATGCCGTCGATCGACTGCCAGGGCGTGGACTTGATCTGGTGAACCGCTCGGAACCCCGCGTCTACCATCCCGCCGATGTAGTCCTGCACCTGCAACGCGCCGGATAGGCAGTCGCCCCACTTGGCCGCATCGTGCACCAGGTATTGCGGCACGACCTGATCCGAGACGATGTCCGAAATCGTAAACCGGCCGCCCGGCTTGATCACGCGATACATCTCTTGGAACACCTTCCGCTTGTCCGGCGCCAGATTGATCACGCAATTGGAAATAATGAGATCGACGCTGGCGTCCTCCACCGGCATGGCATCGGCCATGCCTTTGCGGAATTCCGTGTTGGGTTGGGGATAACCGAGGTTTGCGGCGACGAGGGGGGCATTGCGGCGGGCGATCTCCAACATGGTGTCGGTCATATCGATGCCGATGACCCGGCCGGACGGTCCGATGAGGCGCGATGCTTCGAAGCAGTCGATGCCGCCTCCCGAGCCGATATCCAATACGGTTTCGCCCGGTTGCACGGTGTTCAGACCGGCGGGGGTGCCGCATCCGTAAGAGATGGTCAGGACTTCTTCCGGAACGAACGATTTGAGGTCGGCAAAGTCGTACCCGGTCGGGCAACACATCTGCTCGCCGGTGGCAGCCGCCCGCGCATAACGATCGCTAACTTTTTGGGCGATATCGTCGATGGCCATAGAGTTCCTTTGGTTTTAGTCACACGATACACGAGTCTATGTACCAACCCTTCCCATCCGAGGTCAATCTGGTCCGGCGGGGAGATCGGTTTTCCGATCCCCCCGCAGGGTGATGCAACGGAACAGATGATCTTGAGCAACCACAGGCCTTCTGTCCTCTGGGCGACGCCTACCACATTAGAAGGTAATGATCTGATACCCCTGGGAGACCAGTTTCTTGAAGCTCGGATGACCGTCGTAGTCTCCCGCTAATTTGATCCCGCAGGAGACCGCTGCGTCTTTCACGCCGAAGGCCCCAGCGCAGAATTCACAGGCGCCGCTGATCCGATCCTTCACGGCGGTATACAGCGTATGCAGCTTGTGATCGGGCTTCTCCAGCTCCGGAATCCACTTGGTCCCTGCGCCGTCGAAAATAAGTTGGACGTCGTCGTGGGCGTCCTTGAACTCTTTGACGGCTTCCATTGCGTTGACCACTCGTCCCAATCCTTCATGGGTATCCGTATCAGCGAGGATAACAATCGCGACTTTCGACATCATACGCTCCCTTCCTAAGGCAACAGGTGAATGATGAGGCTACCTCGCATTCCATTCCCGGACGGCGGCAGGAACGCCCCGAGAAGTTCGCACTCTAGCGCGACCCTCTGCCGTGCATCTGTGGGCTAGCTTACATTTCACACCGGTTCTGTTCCTTCCAGGGTCGTGAGTCATCGATCGATGGCGGCTTCCATGCGAATGCATCGGATCATGTCCATGCGCCCGTCTTGCTTAGCTATGGCGAGTGTTCACAACCGAGCCCCTGAACGATGTGAGCTAGGAGTTCCGCCCCGCCATCACGCCGCCGTCGACGTCCCAGACGGCCCCGGTCACCCATTGCGCGTTGTCGCTGAGAAGGAAATCGATGGTCTGAGCGACATCCTCTGCCGTGCCGATCCGGCCGATCGGGTGAAAGCTGTCGAAGGTGGCGAGCGTGGCGTCGATCTGGTGTGGGTCGATGAAGGCCCCATAAATCGGGGTCTTGACCACCGCCGGCGACACCGCGTTCACACGAATCTTGTGAGCGGCCAGTTCCATCGCCATATGCTGCGTCAGCGCGTGCAAGCCCGCTTTCGCCATCGAATAGGCCGACGAAGGGGTCGCTTTGATGGCCTGTTTCGCCCACATCGACCCGATATGCACGATGGAACCGCCGCCGTTGGCTGCCATGTTCTTGGCCACGGCTTGCGAGATGAAGAAGAGGGCCCGGTTGAGATTCAGATACGTATCGTAGTCTTCGCCGGTGTGATCGAGAAACGGCGTCGGCTTGAAATAGCCCGCCGCATTCACCAGATACTTGATGTGGCGGGAGTGATTCCCAATGGAGGCGATCAGGCGCTGCACGTCCTGTGGCTCATACAGGTTCGCCTGAAAGGATTCTACCGGACCGTACGAAGCCAGTTGGCTTCTCGCCTGGTCGAGTTTGTCCGATCGGTTGCCGACAATCACCGTGGGAATGGTTCGCTCCAGCAGCAGCTTCGCCGCGGCACGACCGATTCCGCTGGACCCTCCGACAATGAGCGCGATGGGTTGGGTAGCCGGTTGCATCGGATGACCTCCTTCGTGGGTTATGGTAAACAAAGCAGAACAGACCGGCGCAGTCTACAAAGCTCTGCGGCGTGACGATAGCAGGTACAATCCGGTGTGGTAGGTACCAATCGGTCTATCTTGAAGAGCCCACGCGTGAAAAAAATCTCTCGACAGTCGGCTCCGGAGCAGAGCGCCAGAATGGTCGAAACGATCTACGGGTGTAAATGGTCGTTGACGGTCTATCGACTGTTGGCGAACGGGATCAATCGGCCGGGTGAAATGGTGCGCAGCGTTGAGGGGTTGACGACCAAAGTGCTCAACGAGTGTCTGCGCCGAAACATGGCATTCGGGATCATCGCCCGGACCACGTACAACGAGAGTCCGCCGCGCGTGGAATATGCCGTCACGCCCTTCGGCAAAAAGTTCATCCGCATTCTGGATGCCCTCGAGCAGCTGCAAGACGAGATCGCCACCGAGGCATGAGAGGCGGGTAGGAGCGGGATTCGACCTGACGGCTCAGGACGGGAGAGGCCACAAGCACTGGTAGCTTGCCGACCCGACCGTTGCTTGCATCGCTCAGGGTTTCGTGATAGCTGAATAGGTATGAATGCCGACGGTGCAGAGACGCCACGCCAGGATGAACCGAATGCCAAGGTCCGGGCCGCCATTGCCGCGGTCTTGGAACGCCACCCCTCCGTGACCATGGCCATGCTGTTCGGTTCTCTGGCCGCCGGACGAGGGCGTCCGGACAGCGACCTTGACCTCGCCGTGAGTTCCTCCGTCCCGCTCACCGCCCACGCCCGCATCGAGCTGATCGACGACCTGGCCGCAGCCGTGGGGCGCCCCATCGACCTCATCGACCTGAGCCAGGCGCATGGTCCGCTCCTGCAGCAAGTGCTCACCACCGGTCGGTTGGTCCTCTGCCGGAACCGCTCGGAGTATGCCGAACTCCTGCGGCGCCTGGCCTACGAGGA
>CABVRO010000151.1 GCA_902500715.1 uncultured Nitrospira sp.
CACAGTGTGGAGACTCGATGGCCTTTTTTCTTGCCAGAATCACGAATAATTCAGGTTAGGGCTGTCGTTTCTTGAGCGATTCATGGATGCGTACATCGTCACCCCCTATCGACGACTCGGTTGCACGGTCCCCGAAGGGCTCTCGTCGGTTCGTGTGTTCCATGGACGTCCCTATCTCAACGTCACGCTGTTTTACACCTTGGTCATGCAGCTTCGCGGGAATCCGGCGTTCTTAACCGAACAGATGGGCGGTGAGCCCGTGATCTTTACCCCGTCGGTTCGGCCGCTCGGGGCGCTCGCGCTTGTTCGTGCCGGAGTCGGCATGATGCGGGAGTGGCGTAAGGCTGCGAAGCAGGGGCCGAAGAATTTTTCTGCCATGAAGGCCATGGCGGAACGCTACCACTACGATTGCATCCAGCATCTGTCGGTGATGGAATTGGCTGCAACCCTCGACAGTATAGGGCGGTGGCTCGACGATCATGAGGTGACCTTCGCAATCGCAGGTGGAGTGGCGCAGAGTCTTCAGGCGATGGGCACGATGCTTCCGGGCTGGCTCGGTTCGGACTGGCGAGAGTTGCTCAACGGGGCATTACAGGGGCAGGGAACCGTTATCAGTGCCTCCCCAATTGTCCGACTGGCAGAGCTTGTCGTAGCTGCACAGCAAGAAGCAACGGTTCGACGATGGTTTTGCTCGGAAGAGTGGACGGCGCGCGGGTATCGGGACGCGATTCAGGGGACGGAGTTTCTGCGGTTGTTTGATCAGTACTTAGCGGAGTACGGGCATCGTGCAGTCGGAGAGTCCGACATCATGTCCCCACGGATTGCAGACCAGCCGGATGGCGTGCTGGCTCTATTGCAGGCACAGGTGCGTGGCGGCGTGACGACGACACCTCAAGAAATGCTTTCCCGTCAGACTCAGCGACGGGAGCAGGCGCTCAGTGAGATCGCCCGACGATTCGGCTGGCGGCGCCATCGTTGGCTCGTGTTCCGTTGGTGGTATCGGAGGCTCAGTCGATTCTGTGCCTTGCGAGAGGCGAATCGCCATCACCTGATGTATTACTCCACGGCGGCCCGCCATCTGTTGCTTCGTCTCGGTGAACGAATGGTGGAATGCGGAAGTCTCGCCGTGCGGGACGATGTGTTTTATCTCACGCTGGATGAACGCATCGCACTGATTGATGGCGCAAGTCGTGATTGGCAGAGCCTCGTGCGTCGGCGCCGCGAGGAACGGCTTCAGCACGAGGCCCTGCAGGTGCCCGACACGATTCGGGATTGGGAGGCGGTCGTCGAGCAGGGGGCGCAGTCAAGCGATCAGGGGCAGGGAGGCGTGTTACGGGGTATTGCCATCAGTGCCGGGGTTGCCAAAGGACCGGTCCGACTTGTTCGGTCGACCGCGGATTGGCCACGGGTGCGGGCGGGAGACATCCTCGTTGTTCCGGTGATCGATCCCGGTATGGCTCCTTTATTCGGAATGGCGGCCGGTCTCATCGCCGAAATGGGAGGGACGCTCTCGCACGGGGCGATCATCGCTCGTGAATACGGCCTTCCGGTCCTGGTCAATGTGCCCTATGTCACCAGTCTATTGCGCGAAAATGAACAGGTCGAACTTGCAAGTTCCACAGGCCTCATCAGTCGATTGGTCTCTTGACGTTTCTCCTGGATTCTCGTACCATCTACGCGATTTCCCTACAACAGCTTTGTGAATGGATTTCCAGTCAGTCGGTGCATTCGTAGGGAAGCGCCATGATCGATCTCACTTCCCCAACGTTTTTGGTCGGCACCACCGTTGGTCTCGCCGTGGGCGTTCTGGTGGTCGGATGGTGGGTAACCGTTCGTGTCCAATCACGCCACTATGCCCGGTTGCTTGAGAGCGGAGAGCGCGCGCAGCGCGCCGATGCGTTGGCGGCGTCGCTTCAGCAGCGAGTGGATGATCAACAGTCGGAGATGGGACAGTTGCGGGACTCGCTCGCCCAGTCGCAGCAGGGCCGGACCAAAGCCGAAACTCGCATGGAAGAGGTCGCCCGCAGCTTGGAAGACCAGAAGTCGTTGCTGGCGCAGGCACGGCAAGAACTCCACGACTCATTTGACGCCCTGTCGGGCCAGGCACTGAAGCAGAACAATGAGGCGTTTTTAGACCTCGCGCGGACGTCGTTTGCGGCCTTGCAGGCGGAGGCCAAAGGCGAGTTGTCGCAGCGGCAGCAAGCCATCGGTGAATTGGTCAAGCCCTTGGAAGAATCGCTCCAGCGATATCAAGAACAGCTGCAGCAGGCTGAACAGGTTCGGCAGCGAGAATATGGAGGCCTTGACCAGCAGTTGAGATTCATGGCCGAATCGCACCAGCGGCTCCAGCAAGAAACCGGTAATCTGGTGAGAGCCTTGCGGGCCCCGTCCGTGCGTGGACGATGGGGTGAGATGACGCTGCGTCGCGTCGCTGAACTTGCGGGGATGGTTGCCCATTGCGACTTTGTGGAGCAGGATACGATCGGATCCTTGGAAGGGCTCATCCGTCCTGACATGGTCGTGTATCTGCCGGGGGGCAGGCAGATTGTGGTGGATGCGAAAACGGTCTTAGCCGCCTACCTCGATGCCTATGAGGCGGAGGATGACCAGAAGCGTCAAGCGCATCTGCTCCGCCATGCCGGTCAGGTGCGGGCCAGGATGGATGCGCTCAGTCTCAAGGCCTACTGGACGCAGTTCGGGCAAACGCCTGAATTTGTCGTCCTGTTTTTGCCGGGGGAGCAATTTCTCGGGGCGGCATTGGAGCAGGATCCGACGCTGATCGAAGACGGATTTGCGCAAGGGGTCGTGCTCGCCACGCCGACGACGCTGATGGCGCTCTTGCGCGCCGTGGCCTATGGCTGGAAGCAGGAGCAGCTGAACGAACATGCGGAGCAGGCGGGACGACTGGGGAAGGAACTGTACGAGCGGATGGCCATCCTCACCGACCACCTCAACGAGATCGGCCAGGCGCTCGGGAAAAGCGTGGGGGCCTACAATAAGGCGGTCGGATCCTTGGAGTCTCGCGTGCTTCCGGCAGCTAGAAAATTCAAAGACCTCGGGATATCATCTGATAAAGACATTGCGTTGCTGGAAGCCTCCGGCATCGAACCAAGGACGGGGGTTGCGTGTGCGGCAGAGAGTAGAGGGACGTTAGGATGATGGATCCGCAGGCGATGGTGGAAGAGTTTCACCGCAAGTTCGATATAGCCGTCAGCGACCGGCCTTCTCTTCCGGAAGACGCGACCCGACAGCTGCGGGTGCGGCTCATTCAAGAAGAATTTGAAGAACTGCAGGAGGCCATGGTCGCCCAGGATCTCCACGGAGTAGCCAAGGAGTTGGCAGATCTGTTGTATGTCGTCTATGGCACCGCCGTGTCCTATGGATTGGATATGGATCCGGTGTTTCGTGAGGTGCACCGGTCGAACCTGAGCAAAGTCGGAGGGTACAAGCGAGCCGACGGCAAGTGGGTCAAACCACCGACCTATTCTCCGGCCCAGGTGGAACCGCTGCTCGCGGCGCAATCGTCCGGGAGTTCGGCGGGCAGATCGCAAGTGGACAGAAGAATGCAAGAGTCAGAGTCGTAACATGAAAGAGCTGTATTGTCCGGCGTGCGGTACGCCCTGTGTCAGAGTGACATCCGGGACGAATCTGATGGAGAAGACACTGAACCGCTTGTCCATCTTCCACGTCCGTTGTCAGCTCTGCACGGCTCGTTTCCAGGCCCGCCGACCGGGTAATCGGCAGACCTCCCAAGAGTTTGATCGGCGTGAGTACAGACGATTACGGGCCAATTTCGCCGCGTCCTTGATCTTGGACCAGCCGGCGGTCGGGGGGGTGATCACCGATATTTCAATGGGCGGCTGTACGTTGCTGGCATCTTCCTCGCTCCCGCAGGGTACGTTTGTGAAGCTGGTCGTGCATGCGCCTGCCGGCCACTCCGATATCAAAGTCGATGCCGCCATGATTTGCTCTATCCAGCCGCTGTCGATCGGGGTGAAGTTCCTGGAGTTTGAGCCTGATGACAAGCAGCGCATGGGGCGGCTAGTCCTCGAACTCCTTGCACATCAACAAGCCCCTCCCCGCGTCAGCGCGTAACCATCACACGGTTCAACTTCGTGCCATTCGCGTGACTCCCGTCTCCTTCCGGCATCGGGCTACGATTACGTATGAATCGTCGATGTTAGGGCTTAGGGCGGAAGGACGTCAGCATATTGTCGAGGAGGCGTACCCTCCCGATGCGGATGGCCCCTAATAGGACGGCGTGTCGGTTGAGCAGGGAGAGCGGCTCGAGAGCCGCGGGATCACAGACTGCAAGGTACTCCACAGTCGCGAGAGGTTCAGTCGCGGCCACGCGTAGCATGTGATGCCGGATACGGGCTGCATTCCGTTCTCCGGCACGAATTGCCGCTACGCCGGCCTGGAGTGCGCGAGGGAGCACAGGCGCCGCCTGCCGCTCTGAACTCGACAGATAGACATTGCGCGAACTGAGGGCCAGCCCGTCGGCTTCCCGCACGGTCGGATGGATAATGGGACGCCCGGGCAAGTTGAGATCCTTCACGAGTTGTTGAACCAGGGCGGCTTGCTGATAGTCTTTTTGACCGAACCACGTCTTGTCCGGCTGAACCAGGGACAGCAATTTGGTGACGACCGTCGCCACGCCTTGAAAATGGTGCGGTCGCGCTTCCCCTTCCCATCGTCGGGCTATCCCCGGGACCGTCACAACCGTTTGAGCGCCGGTCGGATACATCGTCTTGACAGTGGGGGCGAAGATGACATCCACACCTTCCTTTCGGCAAAGTGCCTCATCGAGTGGAAGCTGGCGTGGATATTTCGAAAGGTCTTCCGTCGGCCCGAATTGTGTCGGATTTACAAAAATGCTCACCACAACAGCGTCGCTGGCCAATCGGGCGGCACGAATCAAGGCGCGGTGCCCTTCGTGTAAGGCGCCCATCGTCGGCACGAACCCGATCGTGACGCCTTCACGACGGAGTCGGCGGCTCCAGTCGGCCATGGCCGGCGTCGTGCGAATGATCTTCATCCCAGTGGACCTGCTGTCGGGGGTGGGCTGCAGGCAGGGCGTGCTCTATAACGGGAATTCGGCTGAGGGACGAGCAGGCGAACGATCGATGGATCAGTGAGTTGCAATAAGAGATCGCCCAGGCTTTGTCCGAGCACCGGATGTCGTCGCTCGGAATCGAGTTCGACCAGCGGGGTGAGCACAAATCGTCGTTGATGCAGGCGGGGATGAGGGACGGTCAGGGTGGGCTCGGCGAGAATGCAGTCATCGTACAACAGTACGTCGAGATCCAGGGTGCGAGGCCCCTTGCGGTTGTCTTGATCGCGTCCCAGCGCCCGTTCGATCTCACGGCAGATCTCCAACAGACTCTTCGGGGCGATGTTCGTCTCGATCTGCACTACACCGTTGAGGAACCAGAAGGGACCGGGGGTGGCCCCGTCCTCCAGCGGTTCGGTTTCGTAGAGCGATGACACCGCCTCCAGCCGCGAATGCGGGAGCAGGCCAAGCAGCGTCACGGCCCGGTCACAAAAGTCGATTCGGTTTCCCAGGTTCGAGCCGAAACCGATGAATGCAGTAGCCATCGTGGTCCTGGCAGGGCTCAATGGCACATGAGGATGTTCGTATCGAGCCCCTCTTCTCAAAATGGAAGAGGGACCGTCACGCTTGCCTTAGAATCCGGCTTTCTTGATTCGCTCGACTGCTTCCGCCAGTCGTTCCTTCGTCGTGCAGACCGTCATGCGAATGTAGCCTTCGCCCGGGGCCCCGAACCCGTTTCCCGGTGTCGTGACGATACCGGCCTTCTCCAGGAGGTGGGCTGTGAAGGAGGCGGAGGTATAACCTTTGGGAACCGTCACCCAAATGTAGAAGGCGGCTGGAGGGGGATCGACTTCCAGGCCGAGTTTCTTCAATCCGGGGACCAGGGTGTCGCGCCGTTCCTGATAAATCTTTCGCAGTCCATCGGTGACCGAATCGTCCAGCCCGAGCGCGGTGATTCCCGCTGCTTGCACAGCCTCGAATACGCCTGAGTCCAAC